>JBEAUL010000087.1:0-4820 GCA_041161475.1 Pseudomonadota bacterium
CTAATTCCCAGGCCCAAGAGGTTATTTCTTTTATCAATAAAAATGGTAAAACATTTAAGGAAACTGCGGTAGGATTTGGTTGGGGGTATAGTAATCTCGATCGCCGTATTTTTCCCCGTATTGGTATCTCTCAAAGCATTAATCTAAAAGCTGCATTACCGGGTAGCCGATTACAGTATTATCGTTTGGTATACGACACGCATTGGTACCACCCACTAAGTAAGAATAATTACTGGATATTTCATGTAATGACCACGCTTGGATACGGAAATGGGTATGGCAGTACGCCCGCAATGCCGTTCTTTAAGCATTTCTATGTGGGCGGATCTCGCTGGGTAAGAGGGTACGAAGAAAATAATTTGGGGCCAAAAGACTCTACAGGACGTAGCTTTGGGGGAAATGCGATGGTAGCGGCCACCATTAACCTGATATTTCCCAATCCGATTAAGCCAGACGCAGAATCTGTGCGAACAGCCTTGTTCTTTGACGTAGGTCAAGTGTATGATACAAAGGTTAGACGTCCTTTGGGTGATGGTGGTACAGTGCAACAACGTAATTCTTGTTTGCGTTACACAGTTGGGCTTTCATTATCGTGGAATTCCCCAATGGGGCCTATTATGTTCAGTTTAGCCAAACCCCTGAATGCGAAGTCAGGCGATCAGAAACGCTCCTTTGCAATTGGCGCAGCAACGCATTTTTAACGCACGGGAAGTGATTAGGAGAAATCAATGAGGAAATTAACGGCTTTAACAACTTTACTAGTGGTGGCTGCATTGCCAAATATCAGTATTGCAGGAGACAAAGAAAAAAAAGACAGTCCTGTATCCGTTACAAAAGCTTTAAAAATAGGGGTCTTAGATTGGCAACTGTTGGTTGCGAAATCCCCACAAGCAGAACAAGCTGGGAAGCGTCTCGAGAAAGAATTTAAAGAAAGAAAAGAAGTATTTTTAGAAAAACAAAAGCAGCTAGAAAAAAAGCATGAACAGTTTCAGCGAAATAAAGACATTATGGCCGAAGCAGAACGTGTGAAAGCAGAGCGCGAATTAACAAAGCTACAGCAAGATTTACGTAATTTACAGGAAGAAAATCAGGCAGATTATACTGCCCGTCATCGGGAAGAGATGGAGAAATTCTTAAGCACGGTTAAATCAATTGTCGATGCGTACGGCAAAGAAGAACAGTTTGATTTGATTTTGCCCCAAGATACCACCCTGTTTTCTGCCGATAGAATAGATGTAACCAACACTATTTTAGAAAAATTGAAAGCAGATAAAAAAGGCCTTTAGTTCCTAAACCAATCCCAAGATTTAAAAGGTGTAATTAAATCAATGCGCTGGAAAACGCCTAAAACAGCCCAAGAGATTGCCACGGCGATTCAAGCTGAGTTGCGTGGCGATCCAAAGCGCGTGCTAGTCGAGATTGCAACCCTTGATAAGGCCGGGCCAGACGCCTTGTCTTTTTGTACCAATAAGCAGTATCGACAGCAGTTACGACAGACGCAAGCAGGCCTAGTGGTGCTGGGGCCAGAAGAGCTGGAGTATTGCGCGCAAGATGCCTTGGTGATGAAAAACCCTAGAATGGGTTTGGCTCAAGTGGCGCAGTGGCTTAAATCGGAAGTGTCTTGGGTGCCTGGTATCCATCCTACGGCAGTGATCGCTGAGGGCGTTGTTGTTCCTGATTCTGCCTGGATTGGTCCCTATGTATCAATTGGAAAAGGCACTGTGTTGGGAGAAGGCGTGGCCTTGTATCCCCATGTGGTGGTTGGAGAAGGCTGTACCATTGGAGACAATACCGTATTGAAGAGTCACGTAACCCTATACGAAGGCGTGACGCTGGGCAAGAGAACCTTAGTGCACAGTGGCGCAGTGTTGGGAAGCGATGGCTTTGGTTTTGCGGTTGATGCGCAAGGTCGGTGGAAAAAAATGCCCCATTTTGGCAGTGTCATTGTCGGTGATGATGTTGAAATTGGGGCAAATACAACGATTGATGCAGGATTTTTAGAGCCAACATTTATCGATGACGGGGTAATTATCGACAATTTGGTTCAGGTCGGGCATAATGTGGTGATTGGCAAGCGTACTGCCATTGCGGGCTGTGTGGCCATCGCAGGCAGTGTTAAAATAGGGCAATCGTGTTTAATTGGTGGCGGTAGCAGCATTGCGGGGCATATAGAGCTCGCAGATGGCGTACATGTAACAGGTACGTCTGCAGTTAATCGATCACTCAGCACGCCAGGTGTGTATTCATCTGGATTTCCAGCACGCCCCAATAAGCAATGGCGAAAAAATGTCGCTCGATTCCAACATTTGGATGAAATGGCGAGGCGACTGCTTCGACTAGAAAAAGGGTTATTATCAAATGCCCACCCACCGGAAGAAAGTGAGTCATCATGTTGATGGATATACAAGAAATATTAAGTTACTTACCACATCGGTATCCTTTTTTACTGATTGATAGAGTATTAGAATTGGAAGTAGATCATTCCATTGTTGCGCAAAAAAATGTCACCATTAATGAAGGGTTTTTTGTGGGGCATTTTCCAGTAAAACCTGTGATGCCAGGGGTATTGATTGTAGAAGCGCTAGCGCAAGCGGCTGCTATCTTAGCGTATCACAGTAGGCCTAAAGAAGAAGCCAAAGACACGCTATTTTATTTGGGTTCAATCGAAAATGCGCGGTTTAAAAAGATTGTGGTTCCGGGCGATCAGTTACGATTAGAAATTTCAGTACAGCGTCGTAGGGCACGTGTATGGAAATTTAGCGGTGTGGCTTTGGTTGATGGTGAAGTGGTTTGTACAGCAGAAATGGCATGTGCTGAGGGGAAGGTAGATTCGTGATTCATTCCCAAGCAATTATTCATCCTTCTGCCCGTATCGCACGGGATGTCGAAATTGGTCCTTGGACGATTATTGGCGAACATGTTGAGATCGGAAAAGGAACTAAAATAGCTTCTCATGTGGTGATTCAGGGGCCAACAAAAATTGGTGAAGACAACAAAGTGTATCAATTTGCCTCAATTGGTGAGGTACCGCAAGATAAAAAATACAGCGGAGAATTAACCCGCCTAGAAATTGGTGATCATAACACCTTTAGGGAATTTTGTACCATCAATCGAGGTACTGAGCAAGGCGGAAGAATCACCAAGATTGGTAATCATAATTTATTCATGTCTTATACCCATGTTGCCCATGATTGTCGTATTGCTGACCATGTTATTTTTTCGAATAATGCTTCTGTCGCAGGACATGTGACGGTTGGTGATCATGCCATTTTGGGTGGGTTTGTTGGTGTCCATCAGTTTTGCGCCATTGGTGCGTATAGTTTTGCAGCAGCCGGTTCTATTATTACCAAAGATGTTTTACCTTACGTTAAAGTGTCTGGCTATCCTGCACAAGTGCATGGTCTCAATACCATTGGCTTAGAGCGCTTGGGGTATTCTGCTAAAACATTGGCTGCCTTAAGACAAGCATATAAAGTTATTTTTAGACAAAACTTAACGGTTTCAGAAGCGCTTGAACAGTTGGTACGCATGAGCGAAGAAGAGCCAGAAGTCTCTCTTTTTGTTGATTTCCTAAAACAAGCCACCAGAGGGATTGTGCGCTAGATTGTGCGTATTGGTATTATTGCGACGGAAGCCTCTGGGGATAGGCTCGCTGCCAGTATTGTAAAAGAGTGGCAAAAGCGCGATCTGACTGTACAGGTTGAAGGAATTGTTGGTCCAGACACCGAAGCTTTAGGCATTCAATCCTGGTTCCCCATGGAACGGCTGTCTGTGATGGGCTTAATTGAGCCCCTAAAAAGATTGCCCGAATTATGGCGCATCCAGCGTGCTTGTATTAAACAGTTTCTAAAAAATCCCCCAGATGTCTTTATCGGGATAGATTCTCCCGACTTTACCCTTGCTATCGAAAAAAAATTACGTTGTGCAGGGATAATTACTGTCCATATCGTGAGTCCCAGCGTATGGGCCTGGCGTCCTGGTCGTATTCACCGCATTCGCGAAGCCGTTTCCTTAATGTTACCCCTCTTTCCTTTCGAACAATCGTTTTATACAGCAAAAGGTATTGCAGCGCATTGTATTGGCCATCCCCTGGCAGATACCATTCCACTGACTATCGATACGCTTGCTGCAAAAGCAGTCTTAGGTTTTACAAATAAAACGGTTATTGCTTTGTTACCAGGCAGTCGGGAGGCGGAGTTACGGTTTATGTTGCCCGTTTATTTGAAAACAGCGGAAAAATTATCTCAAAAAATACCCAATGCACATTTCATGATTCCCCTCATTTCAGCGCAACATAAAAAAATCGCAGAAGAGATGGTAGAAGGTTTAGGGTTACAGGCACTTTCCCTAACCATTAGTGTAAAAAACCTATCGACACTGTTGCCAGCTGCAGACGCTGTATTGGTAACTGCTGGAACGGCTACCTTAGAAGTCATGCTATACAAAAAGCCGATGGTTATTGCTTATAAAACAGATTTTTTCACTTACCAAATCGTGAAGCGATTAATACAAGTACCTTATATTGGGCTACCAAATTTATTGGCAAACGCACCGATCGTGCCAGAGTTAATTCAAGATCAGGTCACAACAACGCAATGCACGGAAGCAATACTGCAACTTTTGCAGCAAGACAGGGAAAATACTTTACAACAACTGTTTACTCAAATACATCATAGCCTTAAAAAAGGTGCTGCTACGCAAGCGGTTGAAAAAATATTGACAATACTCACTTGACATCCTCCCCGTCATAAATGACGGGGATTCCTAGCCTCAGCTACTATAGCTGCTAGGGGTTCCTGCCAACACACTCTATTGAGTAT
>JBEAUL010000057.1:0-4820 GCA_041161475.1 Pseudomonadota bacterium
CTAACACGCGTGCTCTACTGCGTCCAAAAGACATCGCACCACGGCCACCACCGCCTCCCTGCATTTGGCGCATAAAGAAAATCCACACACCGATAAACAAGATAATGGGGAACCAACTCACAAAAATATTCATCAATAGACTGGGTTGTTCTGGGGCACGGCCCTTCACGTCAACCCCATTTTGTACCAGTTGATTTAACGCGGCTTCAGGCATGGAAGGAATATAAGTGGAAAAAGGTAAATCATTCTCTGTCCGACCATTGATATTTCGATCTTCAATCACGACTTTTTTGACATTACCGTTTTGTACATTCTCCAAAAATTCCGAGTAAGACCATTTTACGGCCTGGGGATTACGGGGCCCAAAATTACTAAACACAGACATCAAGACAAGTAGGATGACTGACCATAATACGAGATTTTTTAACATATCGCTCAATGTACTATCCTCTCATCTGAGTTGAATAACCATATTGTTTCGCTAGTAAATATACTTCTCTAGACTCTGTACGAGATGCTTTTGGTTTACGAACAACAACCGACCGAAATAGGACCCTTAAGCGTCCCAAATAAGACTCAAAACCTTCTCCCTGAAAGCACTTTACCAACAAAGAGCCGCCCGGTTTTAATACATGTTGCGCAAAGTCCAACGCTAGCTCTCCTAAGTATACTGTACGGGCCTGATCGACCGCCTCTATTCCACTAAAATTAGGTGCAATGTCCGATAATACCACATCGACACCGCCTCGACCTACCCTATCTTGTAAGGCTTCTAGGACACTGGGTTCTCGGAAGTCTCCTTCTATAATATCGACACCCTCCAGTGGTTCTATAGGCAAAATATCTAAGGCAATCACCTTACCAGATGATCCTACCCATTGAAGCAATACCTGAGACCAGCCTCCTGGCGCAGCGCCCAAGTCTACCACTGTCATTCCACTTTTGCACAGCCGATCTCTTTCTTGTATTTCGATTAATTTGTAGACTGCGCGGGAACGAAAGCCTGCTTTTTTTGCTTGTTGCGTATAAATATCCTTATGTTGCCTGTCAAGCCACTGCCTAGAACTGTGCGAGCGTTTCATTATCGATAATCGACCTCGATAATTTCATAGGATAATACGCCTTTAGGGGTATTTACATCAAAAGAATCCCCAACTTCTTTGCCAATCATACCTCTGGCCATGGGAGACGCGATGGACAATTTATGCATCTTTAAATCTGCCTCATCTTCTCCAACAATTTGATACGTAATCTCTTTATCTGTGTCTACATCGATTAGTTTTACAGTGGATCCAAATACAACCTTACCCTGGTTTGTCATTTTCGATACATCGACCACCTGTACGTGAGACAATTTTGATTCAATGTCCCGAATACGTGCCTCTATCCAACCCTGGCGCTCTTTTGCTGCATGATACTCTGCATTTTCGCGCAGATCACCATGTGCCCTCGCTTCTGCAATTGCCGCAATGATATTGGGTCGTTCAACAGATTTTAAATGTTGTAGTTCTTCTGTTAATTGTGCCATGCCATTAGGCGTCATTGGGATTTTAGCCATCATCCTCACCTTCTAAAAAGGGTTCATTTTAACATATTTTCTTAAAAGAAGGGGAATGCTTTTTCAGTGTATAGGAGCGCTATTGGCACTATTTTATGTGCTTTAAGTAATCACGGGTTTCTGTTTTGACCACGCGCGACAACAGGATGATGGCTATCAGATTGGGAATAGCCATTAAACCATTCGCAATTTCTGTAATACCCCAGACCAATTCTAGTTCTAAAACTGCCCCAAAATAGACCACACCGGTATATAACCAGCGATAACCATACGCAATACGTGTACCACAGAGAAATTCAACGCATTTTTCGCCATAATATGCCCATGCCAAGGTGGTGGTAAAAGCAAATAAAACCAGGGCAATAAAAACGAGATATTTTAGCGGAGGATAAACAGAAGCAAAGGCGTCTAAGGCCAAAGCTGAACCAGTGATTAATTCGCCTGTTGGTGTGACGCTACCCAACACTTGGGTTACTGCCAATACAAGGCCTGTAATGGTGCAAACCAACATGGTTGAAATAAAGACACCGCTGATCGCAAAAAAGCCCTGTTGCGCAGGATGAGGGGCTTGTGCCGTGGCAGCAGCAATCGATAAGCTTCCCAAACCCGCTTCATTTGAAAAAACACCTTTAGATACCCCTTGTTGCAGGGCCATAATCAGGGTCGAGCCTAAGAACCCCCCCACAGCAGCCTGTCCTGTAAAGGCCGAACGCAAGATTAACCCGAACGCGGGCAGGATTTGATCCGCATGCACCCCTAAAATGGCAAAACCAGCCCCTAAATAAGCCACTGCCATAAATGGAACGAGGTAGCCTGCCAATCGACCAATACTGTTGATACCACCCAATACTACCGCGCCTAGCAGTAAAACCATTACGCCACCGGTAATCTCTTTTGAGATGCCATGTACCGAATATACGGCATCAGCGACTGAATTTGCTTGCACTAGATTTCCGATACCAAAAGCTGCAATGGCGCCAAATAAGGCAAAAGCCATGGCCAAGTATGTTGATTTTAAGCCATTTTTAAGGGTATACATGGGGCCACCGCAAGCATGCCCTTCCTGGTTAAAATCACGAAATTTAACGGCCAACAACGCTTCTGAGTAGGCAGTAGCCATGCCAAATAAAGCAATTACCCACATCCAAAACAGGGCACCAATGCCACCAGAGACAACCGCAGTGGCAATACCGGTTACATTGCCGGTACCAATTGCCCCTGCAAGGGCGGTCATTAAAGATTGAAAGGAACTCAGATCGCCACTTTTTTTAGATTTGTTGCGTACCGGCGCTGTGTGCGCCACACTTTGCTCGGTTAAAAACCGGGGTACAAAAACCAATTTTAAGGAATAAAACAAATAACGAAACTGTAAACCGCGCAGTTGAATGGTTTGGTATAAACCCGTAAAAACGAGCAATAAGATAAGCGGACCACTCCACAAGGCATCTCTAAACTGCAGTATGGATTCTATGGCAGGGTTAATAAAAGGGCCATCTGCGTCAAGCAATGCAGTGCCCGGCAAGGCTGATGTATCAGCTTGTTTTATAGGTATATTTTTGTCAATCATACACCCATTTTAACACAAGCCGAGAGGGCAGGCAAAGACCTATGCTTTATCTAAACCGAGCACCTCTTGCATACCGTACAAGCAAGGTGTTTTTTCCTTTAATATCCATTCCGCTGCCATCAAAGCACCTAAGGCAAAATTCTTACGACTGTCTGCGTGATGACGCACCACCAGTTGCTCTCCGTTTAAGGAAAACATCACTGCATGTTCTCCAGTAATTTGTCCGATACGTAGACTGGCATATTGGGGTTTCCCACCGTATCGGCTGCTTTCCACCATTTCTCCAAGAAGTAAGGCTGTACCGGAGGGCGCATCCTTTTTTTGATCGTGGTGTATTTCCATGATACCTACTTCAAACTGAATCCCACAACGAACCAGGTGAGTGGCAATTGTTTCAACAGATTTCACACAGAGGTTTGCCCCAATACTCATATTAGGGCTTTTAACAATGGGTATTTTTTCTGCCGCGTGGGTGATTTGCATCTCTTGGCTTGCAGTAAATCCCGTGGTACCTATGACCAGTGGAATACGATGCTCAATCGCAAACGGCAACAACGAGAGCGTAGACAAAGGGCTCGAAAAATCAATGATCACAGCAGGCTGATCCATCAGACTGCATATCACCATGCCATTATTCCGTTCAGCGATGCAATCGCTGACCATCTGTCCCATGCGTCCGCTTTTTCCATTGATAGCGATTTTCAAAATTTCATTTCCTCAAAAAAATTTTTTACACGCTTAAACCAAGAATTTGCTTTTGGATTGTGGTGTTGCGCACTCTCTTTTTCCAAGCTTTCTTGAAAAGAGTGTAGCACCGATTTTTGCTGTGCGCTTAAGTTCACGGGCGTTTCGACCGTCACTTTGCAGAATAGGTCTCCCGGTCCTTCACCCCGCACGGTTCGAATGCCTTTGCCATGCAACCTAAAAATGCGTCCAGTCTGTGTTTCTGCCGGCACCCTCAGCTTAACACGTCCATTTAGGGTAGGCACATCCAGCTCCCCTCCTAAGGCAGCTGTTACAAAATCAATCGGTACCTCACAAGACAAGTGTGCCCCATCTCGCGCAAAAATGTCATGCGGTTTCACATGCATTTGAACATACAGATCGCCAGAAGGTCCTCCAGCAATACCTGCCTCGCCCTCACCGCTTAAACGGATCCGATCGCCCGAATCAACCCCGGCAGGTACTTTGACTGACAAGGTTTTTCTATCCTGAGTACGCCCTTGTCCACGACAGGTATCACAAGGATTTGAAATGATTTTTCCATTTCCATGACAAGCGGGACAAGTTTGTTGAATAGCAAAAAACCCTTGTTGCATCCGTACTTCACCCACACCGCCACAAGTGCCACAGGTTGTAGGAGCAGCTCCCCCCTTTGCCCCAGAACCATGACAAGTCTTACACTGGTTAAAGGTAGGGATTTGAATATTAACCGTCGTACCTTTTACGGCCTCTTCTAAGGTTAAGGATAGGTCATAGCGTAAATCGCCTCCCTGACGAGCACCCGAACGCCCACCATTGCGACGCCCTCCGCCACCGGCACCACCAAAAATATTTTCAAAGATATCTGCAAAATCGCTAAAGCCACCAGAAGCAAAGCCCCCAGGTCCAGCACCTGCATTGCCATCTACGCCTGCATGACCAAACTGATCATATAAGGCCCGCTTTTTCTCATCCGAGAGCACATCGTTGGCT
>JBEAUL010000086.1:0-10166 GCA_041161475.1 Pseudomonadota bacterium
AAAGAGTTTAAAAAATTTATTACAGAAGAAAAAGGTTACGATCTAACAACCCTCAGTTATCGTCATGGAGATGAGATAATATTTCATATAAGAGATACAGTTGATAATTCAGAGAGTGAAAAGATTTTTATGGAAAAAAGACGAACCTTCATTGTAGGCTCATCCAAGGATCTTGAAAAAAAAGCGGCTGTTCAAGAGAAACTCGAAGAAACTTTCAGTTTAAATGCATTACAAAACGAAAAATCTACGGAAGGCTTACCTGATGAGTCTAAAACTAGGGCCTGTCCCTAAAGTATGTTCTTAAGGAAAATTTTGTTATAAAATAAGGCTTTGCACGGAATGCCTTATGTCCAGGATGGTTCTAACTGACGAAATTTGGTCAAAATTAGAAAGCTTACTTCCTAAGCCAAGGGGTCGCCACGGAAAAGATGATCGTATGTTCCTTGAAGCAGTGTGTTGGATAATTCGAACAGGCGCACCCTGGCGTGATTTGCCGCCAGATTATGGCTGTTGGAAGACAGTTTACAACCGATATAATCGGTGGGTAAAAAAAAGACATTTTGAATCGATTTTCGAAATTTTAAAAAAAAGATGGCGATCACGAATGGCATATGATTGATGGAACAATCATACGCGCTCATCAGCATTCTGCGGGCGCCGTTGGTGGACAAGAACATCAGGCTTTAGGACGTTCTTGCGGTGGCTTTAGCAGTAAGCTCCATATTAAAGTGGATGCATTAGGATTGCCATTAAAGTTCATTTTAACCGCTGGGCAAGCGCATGAGAGTCAATCAGCGTTTCAGCTGTTCAATAATGAACCTTGTGAATATTTTTTAGCGGATAGAGCCTATGATATTGATGAATTTCGGCAAACTTTATTTAATGCTGATGCACAACCGGTAATTCCATCGAAGAAAAATAGGATTGTTAAAACGGAGCATGATACATTTCTTTACAAAGAACGAAATATTGTCGAACGATTTATTAATCGCATTAAAAATTTTCGCCGAATTGCAACGCGATACGATAAAACGGCTATCATGTATCTCGGTTCCCTATTTTTGGCAAGTATAGTGCTTTGGTTAAAATAACGGTTGAATAAACCATGAATAAAAAGGAATAGAAATGTTTGAACATCCACGCGTAGGTCTTGGCGTCTTATTGTTTAACGAATTCGATCATGTTTTACTGGGGAAAAGAAGAGGATCGCATGGAGAAGGTATGTGGAGTATCCCGGGTGGTCACATAGAGTTTCGTGAAAGCTGCGAAAACTGCGCCATTCGAGAAGTCTTTGAAGAAACTGGTGTTACGATTGAAAGGCCATATTTTGTAGGCATTTCAGAACATTACTTTGAAAAAGAAAATAAGCATTACATTTCGATATTTATGAAAGCAACATTACCAGAAAATGCACTAATTTTAAATTGCGAGCCACATAAAAATGAAGAATGGTGCTGGTTTGATATAAAAGATTTGCCAAAGCCATTGTTTCCTCCATTGGAGAAATTTTTAACAGGCTCTTATCGCATTGATTTTTCTCAAAACACTATAGATAGCCCAAGGCTTCGGATCGTAAACAAGTAAGCGCAAATGCCTCGAATACTAACAGCTAACTTTAGGGACAGGCCCTAAAATAAACAAACTTTAATTATTTGGTAATACTATAATTCAAAATAATTGGGTCCACTACCGCCTTCGGGAGGTTGCCATTCAATATTTTGTGTCGGATCTTTAATGTCACAAGCTTTGCAGTGAATACAATTTTGTGCATTAATCCGAAGACTCGGTATGCGCGACTGATGTTCAATGATTTCATACACGCCAGCAGGGCAATATCTTTGCTCAGGGGATTGGTATATTTGCCAATTTACTTCGATAGGGATATTAGTTTGCTCGATTTTTAAGTGAGAGATTTGATTTTCTTCGTGTGTAATATGAGATAAAAACAAAGAGCTGGCTCTATCAAAACTGATCTGGTTATCTGGTTTGGGATAATGAATGGGTATTTCCTGCTGTGCTGGCTTTAAGGTCTTATTATCTGGCAAGCCAATATGAAAAGTCCAAGGGGCTTTTCCGCGCAACAAGTAGGTATCAATGAAGGCCGAAGCAAGACCAAGCCATAGTCCACCCCTAAAAGCAGGCCGGATGTTACGGGCCCTGTATAACTCGCGCCATACCCAAGATTGTTTGAGTTTTTTTGGATACTCACTTAAATAACAAGAAGTCGTATCGCTATCAGATGTTTGAGTAGTCTTTCTGATGGCTTCAATAATGGCTTCTGCGGCCAGCATACCGGATTTCATGGCGGTATGGGTGCCTTTTAGCTTGGGTACATTTAAAAATCCAGCCGCACAACCGATAATAGCGCCTCCTGGAAAAATCAGTTCAGGAATGGCTTGTAGACCGCCTTCATTCAAACTGCGTGCGCCATAGGCAATACGCTTACCGTTAAGAAGCAAGGGCTTAATCAAGGGATGTTGTTTAAAGCGTTGAAATTCTTCAAAAGGACTTAAATACGGATTGCGGTAATCTAGCCCGACAACAAATCCAACGGCCACTTGTTGCTGATCGAGATGGTAAAGAAAAGAACCGCCATAGGTATCTGTGGGTAGGGGCCATCCAACCGTATGCAATACTTCACCAGGACGATACAAAGGACTATTCACTGTCCAGACTTCTTTTATCCCTAAGCCATATGTTTGTGGATCGCTGTTTCTATTTAATCCAAATGTTTGAATCAATTTTTGCGTTAAGGAACCACGACAACCTTCGGCAAAGAGCGTATATTTTGCATATAAAGCAATGCCGGGTTGAAAAGTAGATTTAGGCTGGTGGTGCTTATCACGCCCCATGTCACCAGTTTTTACGCCCAATACTTGAGTTGGTTTATTTGGATCATCAAACAAGAGTTCGGTTGCTGCGAATCCTGGAAAAATTTCAATGCCAAGTTGTTCTGCTTGCATCGCTAAAAAACGACACAATTGGCCGAGACGAATAATAAAATGCCCTTTGTTACGCATTTGTGGCGGTACTGGTAAAGACCAGGCATTTGTCTGAGTCAACAGTTTAAAGTTGTCATGGGTTGCTGGGATAGACAAAGGTGCATTCAAATTTTTCCAATTGGGCAGCAATTCGGTTAAAACTTCTGGTTCAAAAACTGCGCCAGATAAAATATGTGAGCTGACCGAGGCGCCTTTTTCAAGAACGGCAATTTTAAGCGATAAACCCTGTGATTGAGATAATTGCCCTAAACGAATAGCAGCGGCAAGGCCCGCAGGACCTGCGCCGATAATTAAGACATCAAATTGCATGGATTCACTGTCAGACATTATCTGATTATGACTTGATTGTCTGTGATTCATTCAAATGACCAACAGATATAGTATCAAAAAGACATAAATCTGTTTATCCTATTCTCATAGGGAGATAACATTAGGAGTATGTTTGGTGACTGGCATTAAGTGTTTAGTATGTGTCAAGCAAGTAATCGATTACAGCGTGAAAGTGCGTGTAAAATCCGATGGATCGGGTGTTGAGACGGACCAAGTCAAACTGTCCATGAATCCTTTTGATGAGATTGCGGTAGAAGAAGCAGTACGCCAAAAAGAAGCAGGGTTACTGAACGAAATTCTTGCGGTTAGTATAGGACCCTTGCGTGCACAAGAAACCTTGAGAGTCGCTTTGGCCCGTGGAGCAGATAAGGCCATTCTCATTCAAACAGAAGAGGCACTTCCTCCCATATCTGTGGCTAAAATTTTAAAAAATATTGTTGCATCAGAAAATCCGGAATTGATTTTAATGGGCAAACAAGCGATTGACGATGATTGTAATCAAACCGGACAAATGTTGGCTGCGCTTCTCGGATGGCCACAAGGCACTTTTGCCTCTCAGCTTACTGTAAACATCAATGATAAAACAGTAAAAGTGACTCGTGAAGTGGATGGGGGGCTCGAAACTTTATCCTTGTCCCTGCCTGCTGTGATTACCACGGATTTACGTTTAAATGAACCTCGGTATTTGGCCTTACCTAATGTGATGCGTGCCAAATCTAAGCCTCTTACGGTTAAACCACTGGCAGAGTTGAATATTCCATTAAAAAAACATATCGATATTTTAACTGTTGAAGCCCCCAGTAATGAACGACAAGGACTTATCTTAAACAGTGTCGAAGCGCTTATCGATAAACTAAAAAATGTAGATAAAGTGATTTAAAAATTTTAGGCGAGGTTTTGAGTGTTTACTTATTTGGCAGCAGTTAATGAAAATGAAATTATTAATCATACTGGAAATCTGGTTGTGAATGGAAATGTTGAGAGAGGTGCCATAATCAATGTTAAAAATGGGGGGTTCGTGTGTCATGGTAATGTGTTAGAAAATGTTAAAATAAAAATAAATAGGAATAATGATCTTAGCAGTGTTCAAATACGGTTTTGTTGTTTTTCTTATACCAAATTTAATGGAACTAATGGTTACGGTACATTTGGCGATACGGGTGGAAAAATAACCATCATGGGAGATATTTCCTGTAATGGAATTTTTGAGAGTTCTCAAGGGATTGTCGTGCATGGAAACATTGGCCCTAGAAACAAATTCATATCGGTCTCTGGTGCTATAAAACTCATCAAGGGTTGTGATGTTCAAACACAAATTTCTTCAGTATCTGGAGAAATTATGTTGCAAAAATTTCTAGGTGAGAATACCGTTATTAACTCAGTTAGTGGCGATGTGATATTAGAGTATGGTAATTTTCCCTGTCATCTTGCTATAACGTCAGTATCTGGTGATATTGTTGGCCAATTTATTGGAGAAAATTCTGAAATTGAATCCGTCTCAGGAGATGTGATAATTGAGGAACTACATAGGAATTCAACAATCAAAACGACCTCTGGAGATATTTCTGTAAACCGATTTACGAGTCCTCAAACAGAAATTACATCCACTTCGGGGAGTATATACAAAGGAGCTCGACATTCTGTGCTTGATATGCCAAAACACGAGGGCGAATTACCATGTGCTTTTAAGCCAAATATTAGGGGTTAAAAGCAAATTATGGCTATTTTGGGAGAAACGGAGCAAAAAGAAATACGATCCCCTATACCCAAAATTTGAAAATTGGTTTCATCCCCGACAAAGTCAAAAAAGTCTCGTATAATTGTGAGTAGCCATAGAGTCTTGCAATTGTTAAAGACTTTCGGTATGATTCACGCACTAGGGCCGGGATGGCGGAATTGGTAGACGCGCCAGACTCAAAATCTGGTAGTGGTGACACTGTGAGAGTTCGATTCTCTCTTCCGGTACCATATTTTCTATGTGTACATGCTCTATGATGCTTAAAAGATTTTTTGCACTCTGCTACGACCTTTTTCTTCTAATATGTGTTTGGCTTATTGTCAGCACCGTCTTAGTTATTTTTCTTAAAGGCAATGCCATACCTCCCAATAGCCTTTGGTATCAATGTTTATTACTTGCGATAGCACAAGTTTTTTTTATCGGTTTTTGGTGCTTTGGTCGTGGGCAGACGGTTGGTCTTAAGGCTTGGGGTTTACGTTTGGCTGTAGATTCCTCTACTCAGCATTCTGTTTTTCCCCCGACCATCCCCTTAAAAAAAGCCTTTATATATTTTTGGCTGGGGGCACTGTCTTTGGTGTTGATGGGGGCAGGTTGGTGCTTTATGCGTGGAAATACCCAACAACGTAGCTGGGCAGAGCGTATCTGCGGTCTTAAAGTTGGTGTTTAATCGGCAAACGTGTTACCCTCCTTCGATACAATTTGGGTCGATGAATACCCTAAATATCCTAATTTAATGTACCCATACAGGTGGTTTTGAGCATGCAACACCCTTATATTAATATTGCTATTAAAGCAGCCAGACGGGCGGGAAGCATTATTACCCGTTCCTTGGAAAATACACGTTCTATCCGGGTTTCTGAAAAAGGCTTGAACGATTTGGTTACCACAATCGATAGCGCTGCAGAAAAAGACATTGTGTCAACCATTCGTCGCGCTTACCCTAGCCACGGTATTTTAGGGGAAGAGGGTGGCTACGAGGCTGGAGATGAAACGGTATGGGTAATCGATCCCTTAGACGGTACCATGAATTTTGTGCATGGCTACCCACAATATGCCGTCTCGATTGGTATTCGACATAAAGGTCAGTATGAGCATGGGGTTATTTATGATCCGTTAACCCAAGATTTGTATACCGCTTCTAAAGGACAGGGTACACAGTTGAATGGACGTCGTGTACGGGTAGCAGAACGCAATAGTCTGCCTGGCTCACTCTTGAGCACGGGTTTTCCCTATACAGAAACAGGGCGTATGAGGCATTTAGACAAGCACATTGCTGTGTTTAAAGATTTGTATCAACAGTGCGCAGATGTGCGTTATTCAGGGTCTTCTGCTTTAAATTTGGCTTATGTGGCTTCAGGAAAGCTTGACGGATACTGGCAGACCGATTTAAAAGAATGGGACGTTGCTGCTGGCATTTTGATGGTGCAAGAAGCGGGTGGCATTGTAACCGATTACAATGGGGCGCCAGATATCTCCTTGGGTACAATTATTGCAGGTACACCAAAAATACACGGCATATTGCTCGATCGCATTATGAATGCGGATTTATTGTCAGCGCTATAGCCAAATGTTCAAAGATGCGGTACAGTGGCACTTGAGTTGGCTAGGCAGTCGCTCGTATCTCAGAGGATGTCTTTTGACAAATACGCTGTATACGGGAGGAAAGTCCGGGCTCCATAGGACAACAGTGCCAGGTAATGCCTGGGAGGCGTGAGCCTACGGAAAGTGCCACAGAAAATAAACCGCCAATTATCGGCTGATTTTGGTAAGGGTGAAAAGGTGCGGTAAAAGCGCACCGCATGCTTGGTAACAAGCATGGCAGGGTAAACCCCACTGTGAGCAAGACCAAATAGAGATCGAATGGTGTGTGTCCGCACTCGGTCTGGGTAGGTTGCTAGAGGCATTTGGTGACAAATGTCCCAGATAAATGATTGCCCTCGACAGAACCCGGCTTATCGGCCAACTCACTTTTTAGATTGTTTCGTTTTATGCACCAAAATACCTTGCCGCAATTCTTCCTGATAATACAGATAAATACCCACAATCACTGCGAACAGTGACATCCAAAATTCAACTGGCATGATTTCTCCTAAAAAAATCCAACCGAATGCAGCCGCAAAAAAAGGTTGAGACAGGCCAGCAAAAGACAAGTAGGACGCTGTAAAGGTTTTTAAGAGATGTGCATGTAAATTATAAGCGATGAGGTTCGATATAATAGTGAGTGCCACAAAATAGGCGATAAAAGGCCACCAAGCAATCACGGGTGTCGGATCCCACGTTTCGCTGATAAAAGAATGCGTCAGCGCAATAGCGCCACCCACCAACATGGTGTACCCATTGCCCAGTATGGCAGAAATGGCGTGTTTTTTAACCATACTTCGCATCACAATCCAACCGACTGCGGTAGCAATGGCAGCCAGTAAAAGCGCAATTTCCGCATAAGAAAAAAATCCCAATTTGGCAGAATCATCGGTGATGCTTTCTTGTGCCAAAAAGATAGGCACAAAACCCAAGATACCCATGATCAATCCTACCCATTTTTTAAAACTTATTTTTTCTGCAAAGAAAAAATAAGACAGAATGGCTGTGGCAATGGGAGAAAAACTGTAGATAAAACAGGCTTTTCCTGCCTCCATAAATTGTAATCCCCAAAATTCTAGGGCATTGGTAAGATATACGCCCGAAAAACCTACGATAAAAATAGGCAGTAGATGGGCTTTACGCAGCACCACGGTCTTTGGGTATTTATAATATTGATACGCCAATAACAGGCATCCAGCCAGTAACATACGCGTACCCGTGATAAACAAGGGAGGCGCTTGCTCTAATGCAAGTTTGGCTACAGAAAAAACAGATCCGTATAAACAGCAGAGCAGTAAAACGAGGAGTTGTTGTTGGATTGGCACACTGTATCCTTGTCAATTGAAGTGAACTCAAACCTTATTATAATGGTTTTTTTTTGTTGACATCCTCCCCGCTATAAATGACGTGGGATTCCTAGTCTCAACCCTTAAGGTTGCTAGAGGTTCTTGTTTCAACGATATTGCCCAGAGGAAATGGCTTGGTTTTCGCCGTAATTATCCCACCGTGGGGACTTTTACGGATTTGAACCAACTCATGTCCCCCAGGACTCACATTATCTCCACAAGCGTAACTTCAAGCTTGCCCAGCCTTAGTCCGTTAGGAAGCAAGATTATGTCTTACATCCCTTAGCGAAAGCAAGGGGTCTTACCGCAATTTATGATAAACTAGCGACAAGAGTATCTATAATTATGGCTAAAAAATAAGGTTTATCATGTCTGTTGTTCGTACACGCTTTGCACCCAGCCCTACAGGGGTACTACATATTGGTTCAGTAAGGGCAGCCCTTTATTCTTGGCTGTATGCCCGTAAAATGGGGGGTAGCTTTGTGTTACGCATCGAAGATACAGATAAGGAGCGTTCTACACAAGCCTATACCGATGCCATTATAGAGGGAATGGAGTGGCTAGGTTTGACCTGGGATGAAGGGCCGTTTCATCAAACAGATCGTTTTGAGCGCTATCGGGCAGTCGCACAACAGTGGTTAGAACAGGGGCTTGCGTATCGTTGTTACTGTAGCAAAGAACGATTAGACAAATTACGTGCAGAACAACAGGCAAATAAAATCAAGACCCGATATGATGGGCATTGTCGCGATAAAGCCGAGGGTGATTTAAGCAAGCCACATGTCATCCGGTTTAAAAATCCCTTGGAAGGGGCAGTAGAGGTATCGGATGCTGTTCATGGGTTAGTTAGAGTTCAAAATAAAGAGATGGACGATCTGATTTTAATTCGAACCGATGGTTTTCCAACATATAATTTTACCGTGGTCATTGATGATGCAGACATGAAAATCACACACGTTATTCGTGGGGATGACCACTTAACCAATACGCCTCGTCAAATCAATTTGCTTAAAGCCTTGGGAGCACCAATACCCCAGTATGCACATCTCCCACTTATTTTAGGCAAAGATGGTCAAAAATTATCTAAACGACACGGTGCCACAGGGGTGACTGAGTATCGAGAGGCAGGATATTTACCAGAAGCCTTGCTGAATCACTTGGTACGCTTAGGTTGGTCACACGGCGATCAAGAAATTTTTTCTGTACAAGACATGATTGCACACTTTGATTTAGATCACCTTAGTAAATCGCCCGCTGCATTCGATATTGATAAACTCACCTGGTTGAATCACCATTATATTAAAACCCTGCCACTAGAGCAGCTGGTGTCTCCGTTTAAGACGCAGTTACAAGCGGTGGGGGTCAGCGAAAGTGAGGTTGAGTTGGCCCATTGTTCGCCTGTAGCAGTATTGTCTGCGCATCGTGAACGGGCGAAAACCTTAAAAGAAATGGCAGAGTGCAGTCGTTATGTGTATCACATGCCAGCCTATCAACAGAATGCTGCACAGAAGCATTTAGTGAAAGAGGCTCTACCCATTTTGGAAGCGCTCGTTGATCAGTTAACTGCCATTTCAGCGGAAGACTGGACATCAGCGGTATTGCACGCGACCATACAAGGAATCACCCTTGCCCAGGGCGTGGGTTTTGGTAAAGTGGCTCAGCCAATACGCGTTGCGATTACGGGGGATACGGCATCGCCCTCTATCGACCAAACACTTGCGCTGGTAGGCAAAACAGAGGCGTTAAAGCGTCTACAAGCGGCGATACATTGGATAGCAAACCATACACAAACAACGCTTAAAAGCGTGGAAAATTAAAATATCGGATAAAATGCTAAAAAAGGGTTGACAGCCACGCTGAGCTCATTTATTATTCAGCTCTAGTCTCGTCGGGGCTATAGCTCAGCTGGTAGAGCGCTTGCATGGCATGCAAGAGGTCAGCGGTTCGACCCCGCTTAGCTCCACCAAGCGATAAGACTAGTTAAGTAATCGTTTTTAGGTCCCCATCGTCTAGAGGCCTAGGACACCGCCCTTTCACGGCGATAACAGGGGTTCGAATCCCCTTGGGGACGCCAGTTTTATAATGATAAAGCTGGTCATATTTTACATATAATCTTTACAAATCATTTATTAAAAAATCTGTTTTCTAATATCAATTCGGTATTGTTAG
>JBEAUL010000041.1:0-15077 GCA_041161475.1 Pseudomonadota bacterium
TTTTTTTTAAAACGAGGCAAGCGCTTATTTGGCTGAGACTTATCGAAAGCGTCCATGAAGGCTTTATCTAAATCTCTCAGTTTTTGCTGTAAGGCTTGAGATGGACATTCTTTTAAAAAATGATATTCTGTTGAACGCTTAAACTGTTTTGACCAAAAATCTAATTCTTCATATCGTAATATACGGTTTTTTTGATACAATCTATCTAAATTAATTCTCAAACACTTGTTCCACAAAAACCGACAATGCCCCGCAAAACAATCAAATATCCTGTTTGTTACTCTGTCTGTTTTTAAACGAAATTTAAACGCTTTGCGTATCAACATACGTGTATGTTAACATTGGCCTATTCATCAATTCAAGAGGCATCGCATTTTTAACAGGGACAAAAACGCCTTACATCCCCTTCATAAATGAAGGGGTTTTTCGGCGATTTTTGATAAAATCATCTACCGAGAAGCCATAGAGACAACAGTACCCGAGATAGCTCCAGCTAAAACACAATAAGGCTTACTAATGTTTATGCAATAAAGGAGGCACTTTGTTGCTACTATCATCATACAAATGAAATGACACCAGCGCCAATAAACAATAAGCTAAAAAATAATAAAAACCAACCCCAAGCTTTGATGTCATTTGTACCAAAACATCAACATCAATAAGATGATCGTTCAACAATATTTCATGAGACCTACGCCTATTTGAACCACTGGTTGAAAGATAAGTCAAAAATATTGCAACCACATAGACATCGCACATTGCCCATTTACTAATTGATTTAATAAAATTAAAAATTTTCTTTCTAATCGCTTTTTTAGTGATTAAAACGTAACCAAATAATATACTTTTTAATATTGGGACAATCACACTGAATAAAAAAATCATACAAGCCACAAACTTATAATCCCGAATAAACAAATCATGTACAGCATGTAAAATTGAATTAGAAGATTTAAAGAATTGAATAGATAAATCACTGGTGACAGATGTCTCTATTTTACCCGTACTGCGAATCGCTAACATGGGCATTGATATACCGGGAAAAAACAAAGTAAATGACAAAAATGTACAAAACAAGGCGATCTTGTTTTTAATACTTTTTTTATTCAATGATTTTTTTTCTTTGTTCATGCTGTTATACCAAGTTTATCCAAACGCTTTAACAAGTATAATACATGGCAAAAAATAAATGATAGGTAGTCATCAAACAAAATACTTACATGTTAATAGTCGGTTCCAATTCTCCATCGACCGATATCTGCTTTTCGTTCAATAATTTCCATTTTGGTTTGACTGGCGTTAATGGGCGTATGGTTTTTTGTGCAAAAATAAGCAAACTACTGCCAAAATAAGGCAATAAAATTTGGCATAATCTTTCCGTTCTTCCTTGAGCAACCATTTTCGGATCGATCATTTGATGGCTCAATCCATAAGGCCAGCGGAAAAAAACGGTTTTAACCTCTAACAGCGTAAAGCCAAGTAAAGCCAACCAATCCCGTAACCTGGATTGTGTTATCCACCTGCCCCCCCAAAAACTACCTGGAACATGGCGTAAAAATGGTTTCATCAAACCAAACAAACTCCACAAATTAAATGTACTAATCAATAAATGCCCCTGAGGTAATAATACCCGATGCGATTCTCGCAAAATATCTACAGAACCCGCATCTTGCTCCAGCACATGGGCTAAAAACACCATATCAATGCTGTCTGCATCTAGCGGTATTTGATGCCAATCTGCTCTGATGGGTGATAGGTTAAAACTCGGATCGGTTAATGTGTTTTTGGGATGCAACCAAATATTATGCTTAATAGGATGTTCTCTCAAACATAATGACCATTCTGGCTCTCCTAATAACAAGGTATGATAACCGAAAGCATGTTTAAACCAAGGCTCCATCGCTTGAGCCTCTGTTTCAATCAATGATTTACCCACAGTTGTGTGTAACCAATCTTTAAAATAAATCACTGTCGGTTTTCTTAACCAGGCCATGTTTTTTGCCTCTATCGCTGTTTTTGTAAATAATAGCAGGTGTACCTTATTGCAGTTTGTGGCAAAATGATTAAAATCGCAATTTACGCACACAATAACAAAATGGAGTCGTGCAACATGTCTTATAAAATGATCGCCATACCTGCTTTCAATGATAACTATATTTGGCTATACATGAACGAAGAAAGCAATACCGGTATTGTTGTAGACCCGGGTGATGGCATGGCAGCACTTGGAACTGTGGTCTCTTATAACGTGAGTATATCTGCGGTTTTTATTACACACCACCACCGCGATCATATCGGTGGTATTTATTCGTTGCTACATTGGTTATGTTGCGAAGATGATTCTTTATTGCATGAAATCCCGGTATATGGACCTAAGCGTGAATGGATCCCTCGAGTGAGCCATCAATTATCTGACACTGAGACGCTATCAATACCCCATTTTCCTCTTTTTGAGATACTCGAGATTCCAGGGCATACCAGAGGGCATATCGGTTACTATAATCGTGAAAAGGGTATCTTATTTTGCGGAGACACATTGTTTGGGGGGGGATGTGGACGTATATTCGAAGGGACACCTGAAATACTGTTCAAGAGTCTCCAAAAAATCAATCAACTGCCTCCAGAAACACTGATTTACTGCGCACATGAGTACACCGAAAAAAATCTGGCTTTTGCTTTAAGCATCGAGCCGAATAATCTTGCACTACAGGAGCGCTATAGCCAAGTATGCGCCTTGCGTAAAAAAAATGAACCAACAGTCCCCAGTACATTGGCATTAGAACAACAAACCAATCCTTTTTTAAGAACGAATGCCAAAGAAGTGGTGGAAAAGGTCTCTACTCAACTGGGTAAAAAAGACCTCAGCCCAGTCGAGATTTTTGCCACATTACGCGCATGGAAGGATGATTTTTGATAGAATTAGCTCAACTGTTTTGAAAGCTGGTCAAAGGTCAATCTCAATACAGGCACGTATGTTTTTATATCTTCGAATACACGATCGGCTAAGGCTTCGTCGTAGGTATGTGAGCTTAAATTACGATCTTGTAACATCTTTAACCATAGGCTTTCATGATCAATTAAATGCCCCCTAAATGCTTCTTTTAAAACATCTTTTGGATATTGAACCTCAACCCCTTTAGTTTCTAGTATCGCTTTCAATAATTTCCAAAATAACTCAATGGTAAATTCAAAGCGCTGTATAGTCGCATCAATATTGAGCCTCCCTTCTATTGCGGGAGATGTTGCTGCTTTTTCAAGTGAAGATAAGGCTTTCTCTAATTTGATTAAACCCAATGAAATTTTAGGATTGCTCATACAATTTTATTCCTTCCTTTAAAATGGAAATTTTTAAAGCTGACGAATCTGGCAATGCATCTAGTCTGACTAAATCTATCTTCAATAGTGTATCCGCATTATCAACAGTATCTTCAATCTGACACCAATCTTCAAATCGGGCTTTTGGACATAAGACAGCCAAATCAATATCGGCCCTTTCTTGATTGTCTTGTCTGGCACGTGAACCAAATAACCAAATGGCTTCTATACATGGATACCGAGTCAATGCCTGATAAAATTGATAATCCTTAATATTTATTTTATGACTCAAGATAATATCCCTGGTTTTTAAAAAAATGCTTTAATAGCATAACACAAGATCTTACCTATTTTTATTCAAATTTTAGGATGAATGCATATTCTCAAACACAATGCTTCTACTACATATAAGTTATTACACTCACACAAATAAAAGCCTCTATGGGTTGACTCTCGCGTTAGATTTCGGCATTCTAGTATCTGGGAACAAATTTTAGCTAATTAACTAAAAATAATCACAAGCTGACCCGCCACTGGTTGGGTTTCGCTAAAATCTTTCGAACAGGAGTTAAATCATGTCTTTGAATTGTATTAACAATAGGCAGCCTTTTTTTTCAGCCTCCCATATGACGCTGCCAATTACACTGTCATTAGGCTTTGTTGCCTCTATACTCTTTTTTTATTGCATCAATACCAGCATTGCAGAGCCTATGGTGCGCGCAAAACGTACGGGCTGGCACAAAAACAATATCTCAATGGCGAGCATCTCCTCTAAAAAATCATCGCCTTGTTTATGGGATAAAATGCGTCGTCGCTTAAATTTATTTGATGAAAAAAGCGTGCATCACCACCCACAAGTTAAACGGTACATGCGCGAATACAGCCAACAAAAAGCCACTATGCGCCAAATGTCTTCTCGTGCAAAACCCTACTTATATTATATAGTAGAGCGTGTAGAAGCCAAGGGTATGCCCCTAGAATTGGCCTTATTGCCAATGCTAGAAAGTCAATTCAGACCAAATGCCCGATCTCCCAGAGGTGCCAGCGGTTTATGGCAGTTTATGCCAGGCACTGGACGACAACTGGGCCTCAAGCAAAGAGCTGGGTATGATGGACGAAAAGATGTGGCTGCCTCTACCGAGGCCGCACTGAAATATTTATCTAGCCTACACCGTCAATTTGATGAAGATTGGATGTTGGCTTTGGCCGCCTACAACGCAGGCCCAGGTGCCGTTCAGCGTGCTGTACGCAGAAACAAACAACTGGGAAAACCAACGGATTTTTGGTCACTCTCTTTACCAAAAGAAACCAAAGCATATGTGCCTAAATTAATTGCACTGACCCGACTGATTAAACTGGCGGATGAGTACAATTTAGATTTAACACACATTCATAATGCCCCATTCAATGGGTCCGTCAAGTA
Organism: Pseudomonadota bacterium; assembly: GCA_041161475.1. Classification (GTDB taxonomy): domain Bacteria; phylum Pseudomonadota; class Gammaproteobacteria; order UBA6186; family Azoamicaceae; genus JBEAUL01. The sequence continues at coordinate 4,739 of JBEAUL010000041.1, forward strand.
ACCGGCACTGCTTTTCGATACTTGTCAGCCAATTCGAAAACATCTTTCGACAGTTCCGGCTGTGCCAATAATCGATCTAGCCCTTCGCGCATTAATCGCTGACGGTCTAGATCGAACTTGTTCCAATCCATCCAACCCTGCATTAATCTTGCAGCCACTTGTGGATTTTCTTTGTCTAAACGCAGTATGGCTGATTCTATAAACGCATATCCTTTTCCGTTTGATGCGTGAAATCTAAACGGATTTTGCATCACAAAAGTGCTGAGTAAGGCATACACATTATTTGGATTGGTCCAAGAAAATTGTGGATGTGCAGACAACTTTTCAATCGACTCTAAGGTATCTGGTCGCATCGATCCGGCTTGCACAGCAAACCATTTATTCATTGCCAAGGGATGGTGTTTCCAACGCATTTCATACTCTTTGAACAACGCAGTGCGTTTTTCTGTTACCTTTAGATCGAAATCAGCAATGTTCATGACTGCACGCATGGCTGCGAGTCTGTCTGTCATGTGACGACTCTGCTCATACTGCATCATACAGACATCAATATCTTCAACATTTTCAGTGTGACCCAAATACCACAAAGCCAGATTTTTTAATGATCGGGTGGCTACAGTCTGTGGCGTAAAGACATAGGGTCCTTGTAGGGTTGCTTCTAAACGTTGGTATACTTTTATCCATTCTTCACGCAACGCTTGAGCAAGTGTTTTTACCCAGTGATTGTATGCTTTTTCTATCGCTTCTAGATGGATTTTATCAAAGGCTCCCATCAACTCTGTGAGGCTGGGGGGTTGAAGCAATAAGGATGTTAAGGCAACAGACTCATGCGCATTATTCAACAAGCGTTTAAAAAACGTAGAGAAAGGATTGATTGTTGGTAAAGACACCGAAATATTCTCTTCACACTGCTTAATCCAGGCTTTAATTTCTTTTTTGATCAATTGTTGCAAAGCATCCCAACGATTCACAAAATCGATATCGTGTTCACAGATAAAGTGAAGCGTCTCGTCTGTTATCTTCCTTTCTACTTTCACTGGGGCAGAAAAGCCTTGAAACAAGGATATCACGGGTTTTGATTTAACATTTGAAAAAATAAATGTTTGTTTTAATTCATTGAGTAGCAATACTTGCTCTGTTGCCAAGTTTCCTTGTAGTTTTATCGTTTCATAAGGCTTACCTGTAACCCCATCAAATAAGGTAAAGGCAACTGGAATCATCAACGGCTCCCAGACTTCGCCTTCTGGAGCACCTCCATTTTGAATTTTGGGTGGCTGTTGTGCCAAGTTTAGGGTATAAGTTTGATTATCCGCATCATACTGCTCTGTCACCACAACCGTTGGCGTACCTGCTTGCGTATACCAGCGCATAAACGGTTTCAGATCGAGTGCCGTTACCGATTGAATGGCTTGTAACAAGTCTTCAACGGTTGCAGCTTTGCCATCATTGTCTTCAAAGTATCTGTCCATGCCCAAACGAAAATGCTGCTCCCCAACCAAAGTGGCGAGCATGCGTATTACTTCTGCACCTTTTTCATATACCGTAACAGTGTAAAAATTATTGATTTCTAGATACATTGAAGGACGTACCGGATGGGCCATAGGACTTGCATCTTCTTGAAATTGTCGCCCACGTATCATTTTTACTTGCTCTATTCGTTCTATTGTCGAGTCGCGACTGTCTTTGGTTTCTGCAAAGTGTTGCTCTCTGAATACCGTTAATCCTTCTTTTAAACATAACTGAAACCAATCACGACATGTGACGCGATTACCAGACCAATTATGGAAGTATTCGTGCGCAACAACCGCATCAATCAACTCAAAATCGGTATCTGTTGCAAATTCTGGGCGCGCCAAAATATACTTGGCATTAAAGATATTCAGTCCTTTATTCTCCATCGCCCCCATATTAAAATCATTGACGGCCACAATCATGTAAATATCTAAATCATACTCTCTGCCATATTTTTGCTCATCCCACTGCATGGCGCGCTTTAAGGCTTCCATCGCATGTGCACAACTGTCTTGATTTTGTGGCTCAACGTAAATTTTTAACGTGATAAGTCGATCGTTTTTAGTGACATAATAATCTTCTAGCGCCACCAAAGGACCGGCTACCAAAGCAAACAAGTAACTGGGTTTTGGGTGTGGATCGTGCCAGGTAGCATAATGTTTTGTGGTAGATCCTGCTACGGCGCCTCTGGCAACCAGATTGCCGTTAGACAACAAAACAGGGTGCGTTTTTTTATCTGCAATGATTGTTGTTGTATAGACGGCCATGATATCGGGTCTATCCAGAAAATAGGTTATCCGCCGAAAGCCCTCGGCTTCACATTGGGTACAAAACAACTGATTAGAGCAATACAACCCACTTAAAGCGGTGTTTGCTTTAGGGTTAATGCGATTGACAATGGTTAATTCGAACGCATCAGGTGTTACAGGAATAGTCAGGGTTTGTGCTAACACATTAACGCTGTACTCTGATTCAGTCAAAAATCGATCGTTTAACTGAATGGATACTAAGGTAAGCTGTTCCCCATTTAAAATAAGTGGCTCTTTTGTACCAGATACCGTTCGCCTTATTTTTAAACGCGCTGTTACCTGGGTATTTTCAGGGCTTAAATCACAGGTTAAGTCTACTGTATCAATTTGAAAAGCACTGGGTTGATACTCTTTTAAGAATTTTTTGATTGGCTGAGATACTGACATAGGATGCATTTGCTCTCTGATATAAATACGGCTTACAGTACACCCATCTTAACATGCCTTAATTGACTAACCCAAGCCAGTTATTCTTTGTTCAAGATTTTTTGCAAAGAAAATGCAAATAAATAACATTCAGCGAATACGGATGAAACCCCAGCTTATGTAACTAGCCCACATTATCGAGTTGCTTGAACAATCCTGGAATTATGTCATGCAACTGGTTTTACTTAAGGTTTCCTGTCATTTACCGAAGAAACCAGCGCTATACTGAAGGTATTGTCTCTATATAATGGATAAAGGGTCAGTATGAATACAGAGCAACGAAAATCCGCCCCTGGGGTTGGTATGACATCAGCCAGAACCCAAAGTCGCCTTATTCAAAGACTACAAGACCAAGGTATTCATCGATTAGATGTGTTAAATGCCTTGACCAGTATTCCAAGGCATCATTTTGTGGAGGAGGCCTTGGCACATCGGGCCTATGATGATACAGCCCTGCCTATTGGGTTCGGGCAAACCATCTCACAGCCTTATATAGTGGCGCTTATGACACAGGCACTCTTAGAGCATGCTTCCCCTGAATACCCCATGAACAGGGTACTTGAAATTGGAACGGGTTCTGGATATCAAGCAGCCATTTTGGCAAAACTGATTCCAGAAGTGTACAGTATCGAACGCATGAAAACCCTTCATCAACAGGCAGGCATGCGTTTAGCGCACTTAAATTTAGCTGTTCACCTAAAACATGGGGATGGTTATGCCGGTTGGCCAGAAGCAGCGCCATTTGATGGCATACTGGTCACTGCTGCCGCGCCCGATATTCCCCCTGCCCTCCTCGATCAGTTGGGGCCACAGGGCTGTCTTATCCTCCCTACTGGTAAAACAGATGAACAGCAGTTATTATTGGTAAAACGACAAGGCAATCATTTTCAAAAAACGGTGCTTCGTGCAGTACGATTTGTGCCTTTTTTACCAGGCACTGAATAACTGTTTTGAATATTAGGACAAGCGTGAAATTTTTATTTAACTGGTATGATAGGGTGATGGTATGGTCTCGCCATCCCAAAGCACCTTGGTATTTAGGGGCTGTCAGTTTTGCGGACTCTTCCGTTTTTCCTATTTCACCTGTGGTGATGATCATTCCGATGACTTTATCCATGCCACTTAAAGCGTTTCGTTGGGCTTGGATTGCTACCTTATTTTCGGTATTTGGTGGTTGTGTGGGCTACGCCTTGGGTAAATGGGCTTTTCAGCCTTTATTACTCCCTTTAATAGAACAATTTGGCTACATGGGCGTCTACCAGTCTGCCTTAAAAGCCTTTGGTACTTGGGGTTACTGGGCCTTATTCTTTGCCGCTTTTATACCCGTGCCTTATAAATTTTTCACGATTGGGGCAGGTGTTTTATCACTCAACCTGCCCTTATTTTTATTGTCTTCTTGTGCTGGCCGTGGCTTGCGTTTCTCGATTATTGCGGGCCTTATTCGCTTTGGTGGCCCTAAAATGGAAGGTTGGTTTCGTCGCTATTTAGACAAACAAGAAGCTTCCATGCGCAATAACTGATTGTATTTTGCCATTCGTTCTCCACGACAAACCGATCCTGTTTTAATTTGTCCAGCGCCCGTTCCAACAGCCAAGTCTGCGATGAACGTATCCTCTGTTTCACCAGAACGATGCGAAATAACCACCCCATACTCTGCTGCTTGCGCCAATACCACCGCTGACAAGGTTTCTGTTAAGGTGCCTATTTGGTTGGGTTTAATTAAAATAGCGTTTCCTGCATTTTCTTCTATCCCTTTTTTTAGACGCTCTGTATTGGTGACCAATAAATCATCACCGACCAATTGTATGCGATTACCTAAGCGCTCAGTTAACTGCTTCCAACCAGCCCAATCTTCTTCGTCTAAACCATCTTCTATCGAAACCAAAGGGTATTGATTAACCCATCCTTCTAAGATCTCAATCCATTCTTGTGTTGTGCAACTTTTCTTTTCACCAGCCAGCACATATTTACCCTCTTTATAGAAGGCACTGCTGGCAACATCCAGTGCCAAAGCAATGTCTTTTCCTGGTGCAAAGCCCGCTTTAACAATGGCTTCTAAAATAAGTTCTATCGCAGCAGTGGTACTGGATAGCTGTGGTGCAAAACCACCTTCATCACCTACATTGATATTCAGTCCTTGTTTTTTTAGCAATGCTTTTAAGGTGTGAAATACCTCAACACACTGCCGTAGACCTTCTGTAAAACTAGGGGCACCACTCGGCAAAATCATAAACTCTTGAATATCTAAGGCATTGTCTGCATGCATGCCTCCGTTAATAATGTTTACCAAAGGGCAAGGCAACTTAAACTTTCCGTAAGTCCAACCAGAACGCCAAGTCTGCCCAAGGGGTGTCATTAATATGGGTGTGACAGTGGCCAGCGCCATATTTTTTTTAATTGATGGCAACAAAGCCTGAATAAACAGTGGCAGAGATTTTTTTTCTTGAACAGCACAAGCCTTTGCAAAGGCCAAAGACACACTCAACAACGCATTGGCACCCCAACGAGATTTGTCTTTGGTGCCTTCTTGTTGAATCATGGCTTTGTCTAAGGTCATGGGCTCCCAGTATTTACCCACCAACAAAGCCGAGATGTCTTTATTCACATGCTCTATCGCTTTTAGGACGCCTTTACCCTGATAACGCTTTGGATCGTTATCACGCAATTCTACGGCTTCCCATTTTCCCGTTGAGGCACCCGATGGAATCGTTGCACGACCAAAAGCCCCGCCCATCAAATACACTTCTGTTTCGATGGTAGGGTTTCCACGAGAGTCTAATACTTCTCTTGCGCGAATCTTTTCGATTGTTGACATGGCTACAGGCACTGCGGTCATCTTAAATTCCCTTTATCTTTGGTCGTTTTTTTATATTAAACCATTTTTTTGACAAGCGCGTCTAATGCCATCAGTTGACGTAACAATGTTTCCATTTGATCGAGTGGCCAGCTGTTAGGACCATCGCTCAGGGCTTTATCTGGGTTTGGATGCGTTTCCATAAACACACCCGCAACACCCACCGCAACAGCAGCGCGAGCTAAAACGGGCACAAACTCTCTTTGCCCGCCGGAGGCACCCCCTTGTCCACCGGGTAACTGGACAGAATGGGTGGCATCAAAAATAACAGGGCATCCCGTGTTACGTAAAATCGGTAGTGAACGCATGTCTGAGACTAAATTATTGTACCCAAAAGAAACACCGCGTTCACACACCATGATATTTGGATTTCTGGTGCTTTTGGCTTTTGCCACCACATGCTGCATATCCCAAGGCGCCAAAAATTGGCCTTTTTTAATATTGATTGGGATCTGACACTGAGCTACTCGCTGAATAAAATTGGTTTGACGACACAAAAATGCTGGTGTTTGCATCACATCCACAACAGAAGCCACGGCTTCTAAAGGAGAATCTTCGTGTACATCGGTTAATACAGGCACTTTAACGCTGGCTTTAACCTTGGCTAAAATACGTAGCCCCTCTTCTACACCCAGCCCACGAAAACTGTTTTCGCTGGTTCGATTCGCTTTATCAAAAGAAGATTTATAAATAAAAGGGATGCCTAGGCGTTGGGTAATTTCTTTTAAAATGCCCGCTGTTTCTATGGCCAATGCTTCACTTTCGATAACGCAAGGACCTGCAATTAGCACCATCGGAGCTGTATTATCAATCGTAATATCTTGAACAGTAATCACAGCTTATCTCCTTTTGATGCCTTAAAAGACAATGCAGCCTCAACAAAATGCGTAAACAAAGGATGGGCATCTCGCGGTGTAGAAAGAAATTCTGGATGAAACTGACAGGCTAAAAACCAAGGATGTACCGTTGAGGGCAACTCAATCATTTCAACCAAGGTATTGTCTACCGAACGCCCAGAAATAATCAATCCTGCAGATTCAATGGCACCGATCAAGCGGTTATTCACTTCATAGCGGTGTCTATGACGTTCTTTTATAAGAGATTTTCCATACACTTTTTCAGCCAATGTACCCGGCATTAATTGGCAAGCTTGCGCCCCTAAGCGCATACTGCCACCCAAATCAGGATTCACAGCCTGTGTTTGTTTTTCACCATCTGCAGTGATCCATTCGTTAATTAAGGCAACCACCGGATGCGGTGTTTTTGGATCGAATTCTGTGCTATTTGCATTCGGTAGATTGGCCTGATGACGCGCATATTCGATAACGGCAACTTGCATGCCCAAACAAATACCAAAGAAAGGCACACGCTGTTCGCGAGCAAACTGTACCGCAGCGACTTTTCCTTCAATGCCCCGTGTCCCAAATCCCCCTGGAACCAATATGGCATCTAGGGAAGCCAAGCGATGACGATTTTCTGGTTGTGTCAGGCTCTCTGAATCAATGTATTCCACTTTAATGCGTGTTTTATGATGCAAACCGGCATGTACCAATGCTTCGTATAAAGATTTATAGGCATCTGGATACTCAACATATTTTCCGACAATACCGACACACACTTCGCGTGTTGGCTGCTTATAACGTTCAACCACTGCATCCCATTCTTTTAGATCAGCTGCCGGGGCACTTAAATTCAGACGTTGCAAGACGATATCATCCAATCCCTGCTCATGCAAAATATGGGGAATTTCATAAATGGTTTGTGCATCGGGTGAAGAAATAACCGCAGATTCTGAGACATTGGTAAACAATGCCATTTTTTTGCGTTCTTCCAATGAGAGTTGTCTGTAGCAACGACAAATAAGGATTTCTGGCTGTATACCGATAGAACGCAACTCTTTGACTGAGTGCTGTGTTGGCTTTGTTTTAATTTCGCCAGCCGCCGTAATATAAGGGACGAGGGTGAGGTGAATCGATACCGATTGCTGATACCCTAATGTAATTTTCAGCTGTCTGACCGCTTCTAAAAAAGGCAGTGACTCAATATCACCAACCGTGCCCCCCACTTCTACCAGCACCACATCAAAACCGGGTGCCACGGTCAACATGGCTTGTTTAATTTCATCTGTGATATGCGGGATAACTTGTACCGTTGCACCCAGGTAATCCCCTTTTCGCTCTTTTGCAATCACAGTTTGGTAAATACGACCTGTTGTAATATTATTTTGACGAGACATGGTTGTACGCACATACCGCTCATAATGCCCTAGATCTAAATCTGTTTCAGCTCCATCATCGGTGACAAAGACTTCGCCATGCTGAAATGGGCTCATGGTGCCTGGATCGACATTAATATAGGGATCTAATTTCATCAGCGTGACACGCAAACCGCGTGCCTCTAGCAAGGCTGCTAAGGATGCCGCCGCAATCCCTTTACCCAAAGAAGAAACCACCCCACCCGTTACAAAAATAAACTTTGTTGTCATACTGTCCACACTTTGTTGAATTGTCTTTTTTATTTATGGCCGTCTTTTGAAACGTGCCTTAGGATGGGATATCATTGTACCAAATCGCTTGTCGCTCTGTAAATGAATAATCTATCGCGCCATCGCGCAACCACATACTCTCGTATCTTTAAACGGGGTCTTCCCCCTGTTACAGCACCCAAAATTTCTTGCTCAATACGCTTTAAGTGCGCAAAACTCGGGGAGTAAAATCCCTTATCTTGTAGCCACACCCGAATAATATCTCTTCTTCGTTCGCTAGAGAAAGCGAGCAAACGCTTCACCGAAAGCGATTCTCCCTCGCTGATTCGATCGATTGATGCTTCTTTCAGGCGACTTTTTTCCACCGCAGGCGCAGTCGATTTATTCAAACTGTACTGGGACGCATAGTGTACCTGCGCTTTATATTGTCGTGCCTGTGCTTCGCAATAATCTGCTGCTTCTCGACACAGTTGTGCAGATCGCTGTGCAGCAAAGCTGGCTTTTGGCCATCGCGATTTCAGTAAGGGCATGATCTGATGTCGCATAAAATTTCGATCAAAGCGCGGGTTGTTGTTGCTATCGTCTTCTATCCACTGTAACTGATTGTGTTTGGCATAGCGGGCCACATCTGTTCTTTCAACGGGTAGACCAAGTAAGGGACGGGCAACAGCAAATGGCCATTTATCTTGTTGATACACTGCCATGCCGGCCAATCCAAGTACGCCTGTGCCTCGGCATAAGCGTTGCAAGAGGGTTTCTAGCTGATCGTCTAAATGATGTCCTAGTACCAATACATCTTGTTTGTCTAGTTTCGCTTTAAATGCCTGATAACGTGCTTCTCGTGCAGCAGCCTCAGGGCTATGTTCAGGGAAATCATTCGGATTGACATAAGCGACTGTCAGAGGAACGTTGTACTGTAGACAACAGGATTGGCAATGCGTTACCCAGTCATCGGCCTTTGGATGTAAACCGTGATGAATATGCATGGCCTCTAAGCGAAAGGGGGGTATCTCTTGTTGCTGATAAGCAGTCGCCAAAGCATGCAGCAAAACTTGAGAGTCAATGCCACCACTATACGCAATAAAAACCCGCTGTGTCGAAGGTGGAACAAGCTTTATCAGCTGTTCCCACACTTGATTTGCAGAAAATACGTTAGCCTTCACTCGGCATGCCCAAACGCATTAACCGATTATAGCGTTGCTCTAACATGGCTTGCACGTTTTGGCTTTCAATCGCTTTTAATCGGTGGCATAGGGCTTGTTTAAGCGTTTGTGCCATTTCATCGACTGCCCGATGGGCACCACCAAGGGGCTCAGGCACGATCTCATCAATTAGCCCTAAAGCCAATAATCGTGGCGCAGTAATGCCCATGACATCAGCGGCTTCTGCGGCTTTTTCGGCGCTTTTCCATAAAATGGTCGCACAGCCTTCGGGGGAAATGGTTGCATAATAGGCATACTGTAGCATCAGGGTCACGTCTCCAACGCCGATACCCAAGGCCCCCCCTGAGCAACCTTCGCCAATCACCACACAAATAATCGGCACTTGTATTTGTGAAAACTCAAATAGATTGCGTGCAATGGCTTCACTTTGTCCTCGTGCTTCGGCACCAATACCTGGATAAGCACCGGGTGTGTCAATGAGGGTAATAATCGGAATATGAAAGCGCTCTGCCAAACGCGCTAAACGTAAGGCTTTTCGATACCCTTCAGGGTGTGGCATCCCAAAATTTCGGGCTATTTTTTCTTTGGTATCACGGCCTTTTTGTTCACCTATCACCATTACTGGGCGACCGTCTAGCCGAGCTAATCCCCCTACAATGGCGGTATCATCTGCAAACGCCCTGTCTCCATGCAACTCATCAAAATCGGTAAACAGACGCTCGATATAATCCAGCGCATAGGGGCGCTGTGGATGGCGAGCCAATTGCACTGTTTGCCAAGCAGTCAATTTTTTAAAAATAGAGATGGTTTGCGCGCGACTTTTTTTCTCAAGACGCGTGATAATCTCATGAATATCGACCTCTGAATCGCTACCTAATAGGCGTAATTCTTCAATTTTTGCCTCTAACTCTGCAATTGGTCGTTCAAAATCTAAACACTGCAATATCATATAAGTACGCTTCATTACTCAACATAAGCTTTCACCGATGAGCTAGCTTAGCAAAATTACCGAAAATACTCTAGCCTATGCAGACTATATTGCAGTGTACCCCGCCTAACAGTGTAATTACAGGGCGAAATTAGCTGAAAT
>JBEAUL010000105.1:0-7308 GCA_041161475.1 Pseudomonadota bacterium
CTTATCTTGTGGGTCACGTTTATCGGCCCCTTATATTGGATTATCACACTGATGTACATATTTAAAGAACACTAGGTTTTTAGGATCTTAAGACGAAAGGGAATTTTTAACCAGGAAGTAGTATAAAATTTTTCTTAAAAGTGATAAACACTTTTTCCACAAGCAACACCGCTACGCACAGCGCCTTCTAGGGTGGCCGGATAGGCTGGGTCGGTATAGTCACCGCAGATCCATAAACCAGGCAAAGCGGTTTGATGTTCAAATGTGTGTTGATGGGCTACTGTATTAGCAGAAAAAGCAGCAAATTTTTCTTGGATGTGTTTTCGGGCGATTAAGGGTTGTAGTGCAGGGTATTGTATTTCTAGATTGGTTTGCACTAAATCCATCAAGGTGTTTTTATCCGTGTTGAGATGAGACCCATTGCCTGAAAAGACCGCGCTAAAAATGAGATGGTTTTCGGTGGTATGTGACAAAAGCCAGTAATGGCTTTTGTCTTCTATCTTCGCTTGCATCTTTATTGGTAGCGCATCATTTATTGATCGGGGATAAGCATAATAGATCGTGATAATCGGTTGATAGGAGAGTTGTTTGAGTTTATGTTCTAGGTTACTGAGTGCCGGAATGCCTTTGATTAAAGTGGCCGTTGCGCGAGGTGGAAGAGCCAACACAACATCCCCGAAAAAAGTATGATGCTTTGTTCTAACGCCAATACACGCCTGTCCAGAGTCAGACAAGTACAAGCCAGTCACACGTTCATTACATAAAACCGTATGTCCTTGATTGCTAAGCCATTGGCTGACAGGCTCGGCAAAAATATCGCCCAGGGGTTTACTGGGAATGAGTATGTCTGTTGTATGTGGGTCTTTTCCAGCAAAGCTGTCTTTAAGTACCCTGATTGCATATTGTGCAGTGGCTTCATGCAACGGTGTGCTTAAGGCAGCGACTAAGAGCGGTTCCCAAAAGTATTGAATGAGTGTATCCGACTGTCCTGACATTTTTAGCAGTGCCAGAACAGATAAGTTTCTTGAAATAGGCGTATCGCGAAAAATATACTTGTTTAGAAAAGAACCCAGTTGATATTTTTCTTGAAAGCGCAACCCTTGTGCCTGATATAAGTCAATGCCAAGAGAAAGTATGTATGGTATGTAGGGACGTTTTTTACAAACAAAAGATAAGTGCTTGTGTTGACCTGTGGCCAAAAATTCGAAAGGATATCGATTCAAAACCTTTGTTTCTTGAATACCGATGTTGTCTAAGATGCCCAGAAAAGATCGGTATGCGCCGAGTAAAATATGTTGGCCATTGTCTACTTTTATATCAAGGGGTTTCCAGACAACACTACGGGCACGCCCTCCACATTGGGGGGCTGCTTCCAATAGGATGACTGGCTGACCAAGGGTCGACAGGGTATGGGCGCATGAAAGCCCTGCCCAACCGCCTCCGACAACAATTACCGGTTTGTTGGTCGATACTGTCGCCATGTTCTCCAAGCTACCCATAATTTTCGGATGGGGGTTAGGCTAACGCGTTGTTCTAAGACTTGAAACTCAGATTTTTCTATTTCTGTTAATAAAGAAAAATAAATGGCTGACATGATCAGGCCAGCGCGTTGATTGGGCGCGTCCTCTAGTGGCAGTGTTTGTAAGGCATGATGGTAATACTCGCGTGCACGATCTGCTTGAAATTGCATACAAGCACGAAACTCTGGCGTATATTTTTTCTCAAAAATGCTATTGGGACTCACTTTAAAGCGCTGTAATTCTTCTGAGGGAATATAAATGCGTCCTCGTCCTGCATCTTCCCCAACATCACGAATAATATTGACCAGCTGTAGCGCTATACCCAGATTTTTAGCGTATTCGAGTGTTTTATTGTCTGTGTAACCAAAAATGGGGGCAACAAGCAGGCCGACGGCGCTGGCAACACAATGACAATAAAGCTTTAAATCATTAAAGCTTTCATAGCCTTGGTATTTTAAATCCATTAACATGCCATTTAAAATTTCTTCAAACAAATGCTGATGGAGTCCATAGGGTTTAATATGTGGCATGATTGCTTGTGTGATTGGGTGACTGGGATGGCCAGAAAACAAGGCTTGTATTTCGCTATGCCACCAAGCAAGCTTTTGTTGTGCAATTTCTGGTGAGTGACATTCATCGACAATATCATCGACTTCTCGGCAAAAAGCATAAATTGGGATAATGGCTTGGTATTTTTCTGGGGGTAAAAATAAAAAACTATAGTAAAAGCTAGACCCGCTTTTGGCCACTTTCGTTTGGCAATACTGATAGGCTTGTTTACTGTCTAGGGAAGTGACTACAGACATGGTGACCCCTTGAGCCGATTAAAAGGATTTTGTCGCTTAAACCAGTGCATCAGACCATGGTATGCGGTGTGTATGCAAATAATAAACCAGTCATAACGCTGTAGCGTTGGACGTTCATAGTAATTTTTGCGCTGACGTAGGCGTAATAGGACCCGATAAGCGCAGGTCACGACCATTCTAATTTGTAATCCAAAGCTGCCTTGTAGACGATTAGGAAGTTGTGCGCCCATATCCAGTATTTGCCGTGTTTTGTCTAGTTGCGCTTCTATTAAATTTCGGTAAGCCACACCGTAGCGTTTGTCTAACAACCCATGTTTTTTCGCAAAACCTTGCTTACGTTGCTCTTCGAGCGGAATGTAGCAACGTTTTCGTATGGTGTGATCTGAGACGACATCTTGCCAAAAGTTGAGCAATTGTAACGCGGTGCAGACAGCATTGGCAGCCTGTATATTATCTTTCGTATTCTGTTTTGCCAAACTGAGTAGCAAAACCCCAATGGGGTTAGCGGAGTGAGCGCAATAAGACAGCAATTCATCCCAGGTTTCATAACTGGATTTCACCACATCTTGTCGAAAGGCAGTGATTAAATCAAAAAAAGGTGCTAAAGGCAGTTGATGGGTATCGATGCAATCACACAGTGCTTTAAAAAATGGCGTAAGGTCATCACTGACTTTTTTTGTTTCTATTTGCTGTTGTATGAGGGACAGTTGCTTTGAAAAAAAGTCTAGTTGCGCTAAGCGTTCTTCAGGGGTGCAATTGCCTTCATCGGCAATATCATCGGCTTGTCTTGCAAAAGCGTAGATAAGTCGAATGGTTTTACGCCATGCCTTAGGTAAAATCCAAAGCGCTACTGGGAAATTTTCATAGTGTTGGGCAGATAACTGTTCGAAGGAATCAATGGATTGCATAGATAAAGCTGTCTAAGGAGAAATATGGTGTTGCATGAGCCAGTCGGATAAAGCGTTGCTATCAGAAAAGAGATGATCGGCTCCCCAAGTGGCTGCTGTAATAGGGTCGGCATATCCGAACAGTACCAAAAGCGTTTTTTTAATACCAGCCGCTTTGCCAGCCAAAATATCAATGCTGTCATCGCCAATATAAACAGTGTGTGTTGGATCGATGTTTAATAAGGTGCAAGCATGTAATAAAGGGGCAGGGTGTGGCTTAGGATGAGGGGTGGTGTCTGCACAAACAACACAATGTGCTTTCTCAAAAACAGGATAACGCGAAATCGCTTTTTCTGCCAGGGCTTGCGTACGATTTGTGACAATCCCCCAAGGAATATTTTGTCGATCTAAAGTATGTAACAAGTCTTCCATACCAGGAAAGAAAACGATATGTTCGCATTGGTGTGCTTGATAGCGATGAAGCAACTGTTTTTTGAGGCCCAATAGCGCTTGTTCTGAAGGCCTAGTATCGCACAGTAGTGTTGCCAACAAACCACTGCCCCCAGACACATGTGGGCGTACCTGTTCTAGAGGAAGAGGAGATAAGCCCTGCTCTTCCCGTATTTGATTGATAACGCGCTGAATATCTGGTGCCGTATCTAATACAGTACCATCCAGATCAAACAGAATACCGGGTGTGTTCGTGGATATCATGCAGATTCTGCTTCGTCTTCTTCTGTTGAACGATTTAATGCATCAATCCGTTGTACACCGATTAAGGTTTCGTCTTCGTGTAAATGAATGAGCCGAACGCCCTGGGTATTACGACCAATAATAGAGACTTCAGACACACGAGTACGCACTAATGTGCCCTTATCGCTCATGAGCATGATTTCATCGGCTTCTTCGACTTGTACTGCACCAATCACTGCACCATTTCGCGCATTGGTTTGAATGGCAATAACCCCTTGCCCACCCCGAGATTGAGGAGAGAATTCGGTGATATCGGTACGCTTGCCATAACCTTTGGCTGTCCCCAATAGCACGGGGCGATTGGGTTCTACCACGACAAGCGAAATGATTGTTTGTTGTTTAGGTAACCGCATGCCACGGACACCGCGAGCACTGCGACCCATCGCACGCACTTCTTCTTCGGAGAAACGAATGGCTTTTCCTTGGCTACTGAACAGCATGATATCTCGTTTTCCATCGGTAACATCTGTACCAACCAAGGCATCGTCTTCACTTAAGTCAATGGCAATTAATCCACTGCTACGTGGTTTAGCAAAAGAAGAGAGTGCGACTTTTTTCACGGTTCCTTTTGCCGTTACCATAAAAATAAAGTGACTGTCTTCAAAAGCGCGGATGGCTAAAATGGTGTTGATTTTTTCATCCGATGCCAGGGGTAACAAGTTAACGATAGGTCTGCCCTGGGCCTGACGGCTGGCAACAGGTACTTGGTAGGTTTTAAGCCAATAGACTTTGCCACGACTTGAGAAACAGAGCAAGGTATCGTGTGAGTTTGCAATGCGCAATTGTGCAATAACGTCTTCTTCTTTAACACGCGTGGCCGATTTACCTTTACCACCCCGCCGTTGTGCTTGGTAATCGCTCAAGGGTTGTGCTTTGATATAACCGTCTTGAGACAAGGTGATGACGCGATCTTCTTCGCTGATCAGATCTTCGGTAGACAATTCTAGGTGGGATGACAAAATTTCTGTTTTACGTGTATCCCCAAATTCGGCTTTTACTTGCTTTAATTCTTCAGTAATCACTTCCATGAGTCGCGTACGGCTAGACAGAATCGCCAGTAGTGCGCGAATCTCATCAATAATATTTTTAAATTCTTCCCAAATTTTTTCTTGTTCAAGACCAGTTAAGCGGTGTAAACGTAAATCTAAGATGGCTTGTGCTTGCGTGGGGGATAAACGGTATCCCGCCTCTAGTAACCCGCAGTCTTGAGGTAAACTCTCTAAACGACAGATGCTGGCACCATCGGTACCCAATAAACCAACAATATTCCCCGGATGCCAGTATTGCGCAAGTAAAGCTTCTTTTGCTTCTTGCGGGCTCTGGGCACTTTTGATTAACGCAATTACCGCGTCGATATTGCTAAGGGCAATACTCCAGCCTTCTAAAATATGGGCGCGCTCTCTACACTTACGCAATTCGTAAACGGTACGTCGAGAAACGATTTCACGTCGGTGCTGGATAAAGCACTCTAACATCTGTTTTAAATTGATGAGTTTCGGTTGGCCATCTACTAAGGCCACCATATTAATTCCGAAGACCACTTGCAGTTGGGTATGTTGATACAGTTGATTTAACAGCACATCGGCATTTTCGCCACGACGACATTCAATGACAACCCGCATACCGTCTTTATCGGATTCGTCTCTTAGGGCAGTAATGCCTTCTATGCGTTTTTCTTTAACGAGTTCCGCGATTTTTTCAATTAATCTGGCTTTGTTTACCTGATACGGTAGCTCGCTGATAATGATGGATTGCTTTTGATTGGATTCATCGGTTTCGATATCTGTTTTGGCACGAATATAAATGCGTCCTCGACCCGTGCGATACGCTTCTAATATGCCGGCTCTTCCACTGATAAATCCAGCGGTGGGAAAATCTGGGCCAGGCACAAATTGCATTAAGTTTTCGATGGAAGCCGATGGGTTTGCAATAAGTTCGAGACAGGCGTCTATGACTTCAGACAGGTTATGTGGTGGAATATTGGTTGCCATACCAACGGCAATCCCCGAGCTACCATTAACCAACAAATTGGGAATTTTAGCGGGCAATACCGTGGGTTGCATTTCCGATTCATCGTAATTTGGGACGAAGTCGACGGTTTCTTTTTCTAAATCGGTGAGCAAATGCGTGGTAATTTTTGCCATACGGACTTCGGTATATCGCATGGCAGCGGGCGGGTCGCCATCGACAGAACCAAAGTTACCCTGTCCATCGACCAATACGTATCGCATCGAAAAAGGTTGCGCCATTCTAACGATACTGTCATACACAGCGGTGTCGCCATGAGGATGATATTTACCGATAACGTCACCCACAATACGGGCAGATTTTTTATACGCTTTATTCCATTCATTACCCAGTTCATGCATGGCATACAGTACGCGCCTATGCACGGGTTTTAAGCCATCGCGTACATCGGGTAATGCGCGTCCCACAATGACACTCATTGCGTAGTCCAAGTAAGACTGCTTAAGTTCGCTTTCGATACTGATTTGAGTAATTTCTTTTGCAATTTCCGTCATGGAATATGTCAGCTCCGCGGTATTTGAACGTAGTGGGTGTCTTTTCTATTGTGGCCACTTGTTGGCTTGATTTTTAGACAACAAGTCACGTTGATATCGTCTGTTTATGGTATCATATGCTGATTTTTAATACCATGCCTTTAAAGTAACCGGGAAGACTGCCATGAAACTGAGACACATGATCCAAAAACACTGCATTACTGCTTTTCATCAGGCATTTCCTGCGTACGTGTCAAAAATTGAGTTGTCAGACTTAAATTCAATTATTGAGGTCACTGAGGCCAGACAAGAAAAATTTGGGCATTACCAGTGTAATGCTGCAATGAAACTGACAAAGTATCTGGAATTGCCTGCTAGATCGATCGCCCAAGCATTGAAAGAGAAGTTAGACGGTTTACTCTTCCCTGCGGGCCCCTTTGGTGATATACAAATTGCAGGCCCAGGTTTTATCAATGTCAGCTTGAGTACCGATTACCTGACTAAAGCCTTACATGCGCTACAGACCGATCCGCGCTTGGGTGTTGACAGTATCAAGAGCAAGCAACGTGTTGTCGTCGATTTTTCTTCTCCCAATATCGCCAAAGAAATGCATGTGGGGCATTTACGTTCAACCATTTTGGGTGATGCGTTGTGCCGTTTACTCAGTTTCTTGGGCTACGATGTGTTGCGCTTAAATCATTTGGGGGATTGGGGCACACAATTTGGTATGTTGATTGCCTATATCCACCGACAAATGCCTGGTCTAACCCCAGAAACACCTTTGTCTGTGTCTTTAACCGAGTTAGTGACTTGGTACCGAGCAGCTAAGCAGTGTTTTGAT
>JBEAUL010000062.1:0-10329 GCA_041161475.1 Pseudomonadota bacterium
ATTTTGTGCAGATAAGTTGGCTTGATTAAAAAAGATACGACCAAAATGTTCTTTATCTGGAAAGACTTCTGCTTGATATGCTAAATTGGCTCCGCCTGAATCCACCAAGTAAATACAGGGCAGATGATTTTCTGCTGCAATGGCTTGAGCGCGTAGATGCTTTTTAACCGTTAATGGATAATAAGTACCTCCTTTTACGGTGGCATCGTTTGCGATAATAACACACTCAATACCAGAGACACGCCCAATACCAGTAATGATCCCGGCAGCCGGCACTGCTTCTGGATACACCTCAAAAGCAGCAAGTTGAGACAGCTCTAAAAAAGGGGAACCTGGATCAATTAATAAATCAATGCGTTGACGCGGTAGTAACTTACCCCGTTCTTGATGGCGCTTCTGCGCTTCTCCGCCCCCACCCTTTAAAATATGATTGATGCGCTGATGTAATTGGGCAACATGACGGCGCATCGTTTCCGCATTCTCTATAAATACGGCATCTTGTGTCGATATTGTTGAAGACAGAACCGCCATATTTTCTTACTCGCATCTTTCTAATAACAGTGCAGTGGCTTCTCCTCCACCAATACACAATGCAGCAATACCCAACTTTTTTTTGTATTGCGCCAATTGCGCCAATAGTGTGACAACAATGCGTGCTCCTGACGCACCAATAGGATGCCCAAGCGCACAGGCACCACCATGTATGTTTACTTTTTCATGAGGAATGTCGAGCGATTTCATGGCAGCCATTGTGACCACAGCAAAGGCCTCATTAATTTCAAACAAATCGATGTCTGTAATACTTTTATTGGTTTGTCGCAATAATTTTTTTATTGCACCCACTGGGGCGGTTGTAAACCAGGCTGGTTCTTGAGAAAAAGTGGTGTATCCCAAAATACGGGCTAAGGGTTGAATTCCCTGTTGTCTTGCTGCTGTTTCACTCATTAACACCACGGCAGCTGCACCATCAGAAATGGAACTGGAATTGGCTGCTGTCACGGTACCATTTTCTTTAAAAGCAGGTTTTAAAAGGGGAATTTTTTCTGGTTTACCTTTCCCTGGTTGCTCATCTGTCGACAATATTTCTGTACTTTTTGGTGTTTTCACAGAGACCGCGACAATTTCATCACTGAATTTACCGGTGGCAATGGCTTCTTGTGCACGCTTTAAGGAAGTCAATGCAAAAGCATCTTGCGCTTCCCGCGTAAAGTTAAATTTTTCTGCTGTTGCTTCTGCAAACACCCCCATGCTTTTGCCTTTATCATAGGCATCTTCCAAACCATCGAGTAACATACTGTCTTGTATTTTAGCGTGACCTAAGCGATATCCTCCGCGCGCTTTTTCAAGGAGATAAGGCGCACCGCTCATACTTTCCATCCCGCCGGCAACGACCGTTTTGACATCTCCAGCCTTAATGGCACTGCATCCTAACATAATCGCTTTCATACTGGAGCCACAGACCTTGTTAAGCGTAACAGCCGCAACCGTATTAGGAATGCCTGCAGCTATCGCCGCTTGGCGTGCAGGGGCTTGCCCCAATCCTGCAGGCAACACGCATCCCATCAGCACTTCATCTATTTGTTCTGGGTCGACAGTAGAGCGCTCTACTGCCGCCTGAATAGCAGTGGCTCCGAGGGTAATGGCGTTGACTGATTGAAAAATACCCAATAATCCGCCCATAGGGGTTCTTGCTGCACCCACGATGACGATATGTTCTTTTTCAGATGAAGATGCAGACATCTTATAACCTTCCTTTATGCAGTTTTTTTAAATAATTCTCGACCAATAATCAGGCGTCGAATTTCTGAGGTCCCGGCACCAATTTCATAGAGTTTGGCATCTCGTAATAATCGACCTGTTGGAAATTCATTGATGTAACCATTGCCACCTAAACATTGAATGGCTTCTAAGGTCATTTGTGTTGCTTTTTCTGCACAAAACAGCAGGACCCCTGCAGCATCATGATTGTTTATTGACCCTGTTTTATCACAGTGTTGTACTACTGCATAGAGGTATGCACGACACGCTGATAACGTGGTATACATATCTGCGACTTTACCTTGAATAAATTGAAATTCTCCAATCGGCTTACCAAATTGCTCGCGTTCATGAATATAGGGTAAAACAACGTCTAGGCAGGCTTGCATAATACCAATGGGTCCGGCTGATAATACCATGCGTTCATAATTCAGGCCTCTCATGAGTACCTTAACCCCTTCATTCACTGAACCCAATATATTTTCTGCTGGGACATCACAATCGGTAAACACCAATTCACAGGTATTAGAGCCACGCATGCCGAGTTTATCGAGTTTTTGAGCGGTTTTAAATCCAGGAAACTGTTTTTCAACAATAAATGCGGTAATGCCTTTTGACCCGGCATTTGGATCTGTTTTTGCGTAAACAATTAAGACATCTGCATCAGGACCATTTGTTATCCACATTTTTGAACCATTTAAGCGATAACCGTGCTCTGTTTTATCCGCACGCAAACGCATGCTAATAACATCTGACCCAGCATTGGGTTCGCTCATGGCGATGGCGCCAATTTTTTCGCCTCGAATCATGGCAGGCAAATAACGTGATTTTTGGTTATCGTTCCCATGTAAAAAAAGATGATTAACACATAGATTGGCGTGTACGGCATAACTGAGTCCAATCGCTGCAGAAGCGCGACTGATTTCTTCCATGGCTATCACTTGATGAAGATAGCCCATGCCTGCCCCCCCATACTCTTCGGATGCAGTAATGCCTAATAAGCCCAATGCACCCATTTTGGACCAAAGTGCCATTGGAAATTGATTGGTTTTATCGATATACGCCGCATTCGGCGCAATTTCCTGTTCCGAAAAATGGCGAACTGCTTCACGTAACATGTCTGCAGTCTCACCTAACTCAAACGGTAAAGCCCCTTGCACTGTTAAAAAATCCTTTTTCTAAACCCTTGGTTACAAAAACAGTGTAACACAGATATGCTTTATATCTTAGAGAGACTACCTGGTTTCTCATATTTTGCACTGTATTCTTTAGCTAACTTTACCGCTTGATCACGTGTTTCTGGATCCATTCTTTCGATGACAACTTGTAATTCTGGAGGCTCTTCATCATCCACATCTTTTAAAGCCAATTTCCACCACGCATATGCTTTTGCATCGCTTTGACGAACACCTGCATTACCATAAAAATAAAGCCTACCTAAACGATATTGTGCTTGACGCGCACCCTGATAGGCTGCTTTTTGTGTCCACATCACCGCATCTGGATAATTTTGTTCGACGCCTTTACCCTCTAGTAACATCAGTCCAACCATGCTTTGGGCGTACGCATGATTTTGTTCCGCCGCTCGAAGATACCAATCAAACGCTTGCTCATCGTCTTGCGGCCTGCCTCGACCTTCGTAAAAGGCATCTCCCATTTCAATTTGGGCAGGAGCAAAGCCATCGTTTGCAGCCAACGCATACCAGTAAACGGCTTTCTCATCGTCTTGCTTGAAACCGTATCCACGAACATATCGTTTAGCAACACGAAATTTTGCTAAATTTGCACCAGCGTGTTTGTTACCTCGCTTAAACCATTTAACGCTTTCGGCCAGATCTGGCTTTACTCCGCGACCTTCGGCATACATAATGCTTAGCATAAATTGCGCATAAGGAGATCCGCTTTTCGCTGCTTTTTTATAGAATCTGACTGCATCCGAAAAGACTCTTGGTAATCCTTTGCCTGCGTGATACCGATCGGCAATTTCCTCCATAGCCAATACATCCCCCGTTTCTGCTTGACAAAATAAGCGATCAACTTCTGTAACGGCTAAGTCATAACAGCTGGGTTGTTGTTCTGTGCTAAAGCTTGTCTGTCCTTCGCATGGCACTTGGGCTTGAGTTTCGTCAGAAACTTGTGGTTGTGTCTTTGACCAACGAATTGCATCCAGTGGCTTTATTTTAAGTAAGTCGCACAATTGGCAAGCCGATAGGGTAAGCGTGCATACAATCAGTGTGATGATTTTTAAGCAATAACAAGATACAATGCGCACACCAAAACCCCTTATAAACGACTTTTATTTATCTGCTGCTTAGTATAGCCTAAAGGCATGTCCACCAAAAATAGCTATAATGAGCGAGCAATATCGGGTAACCCAAGGTTTTATGAGATGCATGTCCTTTTTTTATTGATATCTGTTTTCTTTTTTTCAATCATGGGTTGTCATCGACCTGTGCAACAAGCATCTATGCAACAAGGATTATACAACAGCGCGAGGACTCAAAAACTAAGCCAACTTTCTCATTTTCGTGTCTCTGGAAAAGTTGCTTTTAGACAAGGCGACACCGGTGGACAAGCGAAATTTATATGGAAACAAACAGGCAAAGACTTTACGCTTCAATTATTTAATCCCTTTGGGGGTGAGGAAGCACATCTGGCTTTTCATCACGGGCAGTACCAATTGAGCCTACCCAACAAAGGGATACAACACAGTCAATCCATAGAATTGCTGTTTAAAGAAAACCTTGGGTGGTCCGCACCGATTGCACATTTGTCTTATTGGATAAGAGGCATTCCCCTGCCCAAGTTACCCAGCAAAATACAATATGACTTTGATGGAAATCGTATACTGACACAAGACGATTGGAAAATTACCTATAGTCGAGTAGAAACAGTGAACACATTACCGTTACCCAGTAGCATGTTGCTAGAACAACAGACGAAAGCGAATGAGTTGATACGCCTGAAAATGGTTTTACATTGGTCTTTGGAATAGGAAAAACGCGTGTTATGCTGATGAAGATTCTTTTTTTACTGACGGGGACTTATCATGTTTAAAGGTAATTTAGTTGCCTTAGTTACTCCCATGTACCCTAATGGCGATATTGATACAGCTGGCTTTGCAGACTTAATTGAATGGCACATTACAGAAGGGGTTGAGGGGTTTATCGTTAATGGCACTACCGGAGAATCTGCCACCACAACTCCCGAAGAAAAAGTAAAACTACTAAATATCGCTAAACAACAAATTAAAGGACGTGTGCCATTGATTGCAGGCACCGGTACGAATAGTACAGCAACCAGCCTACTACTAACACAAGAGGCCATTGCACAAGATGTCGATGGCTGTTTAATCGTGACTCCTTTTTACAACAAACCTACCCAAGCCGGGCTGATTGCACACTACGCTACGCTTGCGCAAAATATCGATCGACCCATTCTTTTGTATAATGTTCCTGGACGTACTGCTTGCGATTTACAACCCGAGACTATTGCGAGTTTATGTCGCGATCATCGCAACATCGTTGGTATCAAAGAAGCGACTGGGGATATCACGCGCCTGAAACAGTTAAAAACCCTTATCGATCGCGAAATAGCGTATTTAAGCGGTGATGATTTGACAGCCCTCGATTTTATGCAGGAGGGAGGACATGGAGTGATTTCTGTGACAGCCAATGTCGCTCCCAAACAAATGCGTGCTTGGTGTGATAGCGCCAAAGCAGGTGATTGGAAAGCCGCAGAAACCCTTTTCACCCCCTTAATCGGTTTGCATAAAACACTGTTTATTGAATCTAACCCTATCCCAACCAAATGGGCCTTACATCAACAAGGCTTTATTCAGGCAGGTATCCGATTACCCTTGACATGGCTTGAGCCACAAAACGCACCACTGGTTGAAGCGGCTTTACTGGAAGCGAGATGTCATGGCATGTAATTGCGCCAACTGATGCATGAAGATTTTGCCAAAAGGTCCTTTTAACGCTATTTTTTTACTATTATCACTCTTTCTCTGTCTATATGGACACACATGAGGCACACAAGGCATGGATGAATCGATCGCCCACTTCGACGGCTTTTTTAAGGACATGGCCTCCATTATGGATCAGATAGACAGAAACGTTCTTCGAGATCAAGTGACTGCCTTATTTACACTCAGAGCAAGAAAGGGTCGACTGTTTATATTGGGCGTGGGGGGAAGTGCCGCAAATGCCAGTCATGCCGTCAATGATTTCCGTAAACTCTGTCATATCGAAGCCTATGCCCCAACAGACAATGTATCCGAACTCACCGCCCGCATTAATGACGAGGGCTGGGACAGTTCTTTTGTTGCCTGGCTAAAAGTTAGCCATTTAACCAATAATGATATGCTACTCGTCCTTTCTGTCGGCGGTGGTAACGCGGCAAAACAAGTCAGCATGAATATTGTAAAAGCGCTACAATATGCGAATGAGGTTGGTACGCATATCTTAGGTATTGTAGGAAGAGATGGTGGCGAAACAAAAAAATTAGGTCATGATGTGCTTGTGATTCCTGCCTTACATGTCGACTGGGTTACGCCCTGTACAGAAGCCTTTCAAGCCGTTATCTGGCATGCCCTTGTTTCCCACCCCACATTACAGGCGCAAAAAACGAAATGGTAAAATCAAAGGAAAAGCGTGGCATGATTCGCATTATTCAATCTTGGTTTAATCGATATTTTTCTGACCCAGAAGTGGTGTTATTGGTTGCCCTAATTGGGTTAGGCTTGTTTTTAGTTCTCTTTATGGGACATATTTTAACACCTGTTATTATCAGTATCGTATTTGCTTACTTACTCGAATGGATTGTGAAATATTTGCAACGATACGATATTGGTAGACTCACCTCAGTGATTATTGTGTTTACGGGGTTTTTAGTCTTTTTTTCCCTTGTCTTTTTAATTTTAATGCCCCTACTGTGGAAACAAATTGCCTTACTTATCGCTGATTTTCCAGCACTGGTTAACAAAGCCCATACACCTTTAGACATATTGGCGCAACAATTTCCAGAATATTTTTCTGAACAACAAATTGATGCATTACTCAAATCAGTGATGCAAGATGTCAAAAGCTGGGGAGGTACGGTTATTTTTGCCTCTATTTCCTCTATCCCTGGTGTTGTCACTTGGATAGTCTATATTGTTTTGATTCCTCTGCTCGTGTTCTTTTTTCTAAAAGATAAGGTCCTCATTTTTAATTGGTTAAGTGAATTTTTACCCGATAAGCGAGGCCTTGTCAGCGAAGTCTCTGAAGAAGTGAATACCCAAATCGGCAACTACTGTTGGGGTAAAATGATAGAAATTTTAGGCACCTGGTTCGTTGGATATATTGTATTTAGTTTGCTGGGCTTAAAATACACCTTGGTGCTTTCTTTTTTACTGGGGCTTTCTACCCTGATCCCTTATGTGGGTGTCGTGGTTGTCACCATTCCTTTTGCTTGTGTGGCTTATCTACAATGGGGATGGGGCATTAATCTCGTATACGTAATGTCCGCTTATTTTATTATACAAGGCCTACAAGCCACGCTTGTTGAGCCCCTGTTATTCTCTGAGTCCCTCAATTTACACCCGATTGCCATTGTGATTGCCACGCTTGTATTTGGTGGATTTTGGGGATTTTGGGGTGTCTTTTTTGCCATTCCTTTGGCGACAGTGGTAAAAGCGGTATTAAATGCTTGGCCTCGTGATTAAGCGTATAATCGCACCGGGTCTAGGTAAACATCTACATTTCTTTCGTCACAGAATGCCATCAACTGTTCTTTGAAGGAAGCCAAATGTACTTTTCCTGGAATATTGGCTTTTAGGTTTACATTCACCATTCGGGTCCCCAATTGCGATAGATAAGTATTCACACTGAGCTCTTCTATCTGCACCCCATACTCCCCCAAAAAACTGGTGATATCGCTGAGCAGTGCGGGTCTGTCAATCGCAATCAGTTGAACTGTATAACTCATCCAAGAAGCTTCTTCTTTTTCGGGTGCTTGCGTTCTTTTTACTTGTATGTTCTTGCCAAGCCGACGTTCTAGAATAGCAAGGGAGGCCTCAAGCTTCGCAACGGCTCCCCAATTACCCATGACAAGCAACATCATTGCGGTTTCTTCTCCCAGCGTATTCATACGACTGTTTAAAATTTGGCAACCTGTTGTAACACAAGCATTCAACACTTCTAAAAGCGTTTTGGTTTTTTTGCTGTCTAGAATGGTGATGGCTAAGTAATGCTCAGTGACAATCATGTGAAATTTCCCTCTTTTTAATGCGTTATAGACATCGTGTAAACAGGCTGTTACGTGATATAGCAAGCGTATTAAACGATGTTTTGTGTTCTCTATTATACCGAACTGTTTAGGCTTGGCTAGATCGATAGATGCTCAGTAATTTAGTGTATATACAAAAGTAAACTTACTTGCTTGTTACTTATAAATGCGGTACGCTCTTGAATTAGTTAGTCAAACTGTTTTTTTATAATGATGCTATGGATAATCAGATTATCTATCCAATGATTCACTGGTTACAGCAACACTGTACTGCAGAATACTATACATTACTATACCTCGTTTTTTCAGGATTGTTGTTACTGGTTTCCCATCGATTGCTTGGCTTGCTCGGCCTTTACCTGTTCAATGCCCTGTCTTTGTTTGCCGCCAACATTCAAGTGCTGGGGTTTACTTCCTTTGCTTGGTTCCCTGAACCGATTGCTTTGGGCATTGTCACGGCAACAGCAACCTTTTTAGGCAGCGATATTATTACTGAACATTACGGCGTTAAAAAAGCACAATTGGGTATCTTTATCAGTTTATTTATGCAACTGTTATTTATGCTCATGATGCTGGGTGGCATGGGGTATAGACACCTGAATACAGCGGTTGAATCCTCTATTCAAACCTTGTTTATGCCTGGACCTCGCTTACTGGTTTCCAGTATTGTCGCTTACGGCATCAGCCAATACGTCGATATTCATTTATTCAAACTGATCAAGAAATGGTGCCAAGAGCGATATCTTTGGATCCGTACACTCGGCTCTATGATTATCTCTGGTTCTGTTGATACGGCGGTTTTTAGTGTATTGGCTTGGATTGTGTTTAACCCCAGTCCCGTTGGCATTAAACAACTCTTTTTAAGCTACATATTGGTTGGCTATTTAATGCGTATTCTTGTGCAAACACTGTCTGTTCCTTTAATGTATCTTTCGTATTATACTAAGCCCACAAACGAACTTATCGTGCTTCATCCCTCTATTACAGCAAATGGCATTGAACCACGATTTCCGATATCATCCAACCATCAATAAACAGTATTATTTCATGCAATATCCACATTTTTCATTTACATACACCCCTTCTCCTGATAAAAATTCCCGGGCCCGCTTAGGCGTTTTGGAAACACCGCATGGCTCCATTAAAACGCCCGCCTTTATTTTTTGTGCGACTAAAGCCGCAATTAAAGGTGTGCCCGTTGCCAACTTAGAGGCACATGATACCCAGATTATTTTGTCCAACACCTATCATTTAATGTTACAACCTGGCGCCGATGTGGTAGAAAAATTGGGTGGACTGCATCGTATGATGGGCTGGAACGGCCCCATGCTCACAGATTCTGGTGGATTTCAAATTTTTTCGCTCGGGCACGGTTCGGTTGCAGCAGAAATTAAAGGCAACCGCGGACAGGGTGCTGAGCGCCCTAAAACCCTTTCCCGAATTACTGAAGAAGGCGCCTTGTTTCGGTCATATGTCGATGGGTCAAGCCATTTACTCACACCAGAAAAGTCGATACAAGTACAACGAAAATTGGGTGCTGACTGTATTTTAGTCTTAGACGAATGTACGCCTTTTCATGTCGATAAAGCCTATACAGAGCGTTCCATGCAATTGAGTCATCGTTGGGCCTTACGCAGTCTTGCTGAATTTCAAAAACACCACGACGGTAAACAAGCCTTGTACGGTATTATCCAAGGAGGCGTTTATCCCGATTTACGTCGCATCAGTACACAATTTGTAAATGAACAGCCCTTTTTTGGGCATGCAGTCGGCGGATCGCTGGGCGCATCTCAGGAACAAATGGCAGAGGTTGTCGGTATAACCATGCCCTTATTGTCTCGCGATCGACCCGTACATTTATTGGGTATTGGTGGCATTGCCGATATTTTCATGGGAGTCGATATGGGTATCGATACCTTTGATTGTGTGCATCCAACCCGATTGGCGCGTCACGGGGGCGCCCTTGTTCAACCACATCAATTGCCAGATGCGGTGCGCGAAAAAGATCCAACGCGAGACCATATTAATTTAAGAAACAGTATTTTTAAAACCGATGATAGCCCCATCGCAGAAGATTGCAGTTGCCAAACTTGTCGTACCGTGAGCAAGGGCTATCTGCACCATTTATTAAAAGCCAAGGAACTATTAGCCTGCACGCTGGTATCCATACACAATATTGCATTTATGAATCGCTTATTGTCTGAAATTAGAGCAGGCATCGCCAATAATACCTTGGCTATGGTGAAAAAAGCATGGGTCGCGGAATACTAACGCCAATAAACTAGCATATCACTCTATTGC
>JBEAUL010000024.1:0-9146 GCA_041161475.1 Pseudomonadota bacterium
GTATTTTAACGCCCTTTAATAACGCGCTTGTTCTGTCGGTAAGCGGACCGATAGGCTGAGCGGGCTGTCGGTGTTTAGGCTCTAAAGTCACCCGTTCAAACGCGTTGGGATGTATTTTATGACTGGTTTGTCGATAAGCAACGGTGTTCCACTCTGTTCCGTAACTTCTGTCTAAATATGGGGTCGCTTTTTGTGGTCCTTGTACCCATAACGCACCAAAACGATAGCGTTTTAAGGGGTAGATTTCATGCAGATAAAAATAATCATTTGGCCATAAAGGGAGGTAGCCTTCGGCTTTGTCATTGTTACGCACCAAGGTAAACACATCAAGACAGATCATTTTCCAAAAATACGTTTTCCCCATCCATTGCCACACCAGCGATGGATGGACAGGTTTCACAATGCGGTATCCAAAAATCTCGGGTAATACCCAGTAACCCAGTTTTTTAAAAGCAGGAATCAAGGCAATAAATTGTTCTTGCGCCTCAGCGGGTAAGGCAATATCAATGTCATCATCCCAGGGAATAATCCCTTGATGACGTACTGCCCCGAGTAATGTACCCCCCGTGATAAGATAAGGCACCTGATTTGCGGTTAAGAGCTCATCGGTATCTTTTAAGAGTTGATACAAGGAAAGTATCACAGTTGAATGACACAAGGGCGCTAAAGTTTTTGCAAATCGATTGGTCTTTTCTTTAAAAAAATACCAAGCCCCCAGCTCTATTAATAATACAGTTCCCAGGAATACTACGATCATGGGATGTAGGAATTTTTTAATACAGATGGGTTTAAACAACGTTATCTCGCACATAGACTGGCACTGCATCGCATGCAGAGACGGTTTCACCACGTAAATAAGCGTAGGCACCGATTTGAGCGATTTCCCGCGCATGGGGATACTGCCCTGTCACTTTTATCCACGTCGCATCGGGTGCTATTGCCTCGGCTTCTTTTCCAACGCTATCGGGTTGCACAGCCTCCATGATATTATCCGCGTTCACACGGTATAATCCCCAGTATACTGCCTGCAAGCGCGCATCTAGGGTAACCAGTACTTGACGATACCCCTTTGTCACAAACGCCGTCTGCGCGATTGCGCGCAAGCCAGAGACTGGTATTAAGGGTTTTTGTAATCCAAATCCCAATGCCTGTGCAACACTTGAGGCAATACGCACCCCAGTAAAACTACCTGGACCTTGCCCAAAGGCAATGGCATCTACTTGTGACAAAAACAAGCCTGCTTTGTCTAACAAGGCATGTATTTGAGGCAATACCAATTGCGTATGTTGCGCAGGGGCAATCTCAAAACATTCCTGTATATTATCAACAGCCGTGTACAATCCAATAGAACAGGCATCTGTAGAGGTATCAATACTTAAGATAATGGTCATATGGCTCACATGATAAGGATAATTGTCTTTTTTAATTTTTTGACCTATAGGGTAACACACTAAAAAACGCCGTTTACTGCTTAGGTATTGGCAATAAACGGCGTTTTTGTCTTAGCGTCACGCATCACAACGATGCGCTTGAAAGGCGTTAAGCAGCTTTAACTGCCGCAGCTCTTACTTTACGACGGGCACCTGTTTTTCTTTTAACAGCTGCTTTTTTGACGCCAGCCACTTTGGCTACTCTTTTTTTAGCAGATTTACGAGCAGCTACGCGTTTAACAGCAGATTTTTTAGCAACGCGCTTTTTAGCCACTGGTTTCTTAGCAATAGCTTTTTTAGCGACTTTCTTTTTTACTACTTTTTTAGCAGCGGCTTTTGGGGCAGCCTTTCTTTTAGCAGCCACTTTTTTCTTGGCAGCTGGTTTTTTATCAGCTACTTTCTTTGCAACAGCTTTTTTAACCTTTTTAACAGCAGCTTTGACTTTTTTAACCGCTGCGCTGGCTGCTTTTTTAACGGTTCTTTTTTTTGCTACGCCCACTTTTTTGACCTTAGCAACTTTTGCTTTCGCTTTTACTTTACGTTTTGCCTTTAACATTTTATTTCTCCTCCAGAGGATATTTTTGATTACAATACAAACATAGCACAAATATTTTACAACTACCTACTAAAAACAATTTTTTCGCCTGTTGCTGTACTTTATTTTTGTGGCAATGCCTCTTCTAATGCAGCACGATCTAAGGCTTGTGCTTTTTGTATCATGGTGATTAAATCCGTTTCCCCTATCACACCAGACTCTCTGAAAACCACAATATTTTTTCGAAAAATCATCAACATAGGAATACTGCGTACTTGAAAAATGTCTGCTAATTCCTTTTCTTGTTGAATATCCACTTGACCAAAAATAACTGTCGGAAACTGTTCATGCACTTTATGATAAATTTCACTGAAAATGCGACAAGGTCCACACCAATCGGCCCAAAAATCGATTAAAGTCAGTTCATGATTGGTAATAATAGACTCAATATTTTCCTTTGTTAATGACATTATTGTCATATTCTCTGTCTCCTTTTTTACAGATAATTAATCCTGGGTTATACACCGATTAATGCCTTTTTTACACGTTCTGAAATCTCTTGTACCGTTCCGATGCCACAGACGGATACAAAGCGAGGCACAGATGGGCCGCCTTGTTTCGCCAAATGCTGATACCAATCGACCAATGATTGATTTGCTTGATGATATACGGCCAATCGTTCTAACACGGTTTCCTTACGATCGTCATCCCGTTGCACCAATGGCTCCCCTGTTTCATCGTCTTTTCCAAATACAACAGGCGGATTATGCTGAATATGATAGACGCGCCCAGAAGCGGGGTGTACCCAACGCCCAGACAAGCGCGCGATAATATCGGCATCAGGTACCGCAATTTCTAATACACAATCCAGATGCACACCGGCTTTTTGCAGTGCTTCTGCTTGTGGCACGGTTCTTGGAAACCCATCAAATAAATAACCTGTTTTACAATCCGGTGCTTGTAAGCGATCGCGCACCATGTCTATTACAATGGTATCGGGCACCAATTGGCCTTTGGCCATGATATCGGCAACTTGTTTTCCAATCGTTGTTTTTGCATGTACGGCTGCGCGCAACATATCGCCTGTTGAAATTTTAGGAATATTAAATGCCTGACAAATAAACGTGGCTTGCGTCCCTTTACCTGCACCTGGGGCACCCAATAAAACAACCTTCATTTTCTATCCTCCTCTTTTTGTTTCTCCATCATACCACAGGTACTTCCACAAAACTTGAGGCCTTTCATATTCCTGTCTAGAATGCTTCTATAACACTGAAAATAAGATGAAAAACAAGGATCGTACTGCATGACGAAAACCCCTTCCAATACGAAAAAACATCGCCCTATTCCACCCAGCATTAATGATGCTTTATTGGCAAAAGAGTCCTGGAAAATCTTTCAAGTCATGGCAGAATTTGTGGAAGGGTACGAGCGCTTACTCCATATAAAACCATCTGTGAGTATTTTTGGTTCAGCCAGGGTAAAACCGGGCAATCCGTACTATGCAATGGCGGAAGAAATTGGAAAACAACTGTCAAATGCAGGATTTTCTGTTGTCACAGGCGGTGGTCCTGGTATTATGGAAGCGGCCAACAAAGGGGCATTTCAAGGCGAATCTGCCAGTATTGGTCTTAATATTGTTTTACCCCACCAAGAACCTGAAAATGCCTATCAAGACATCTCCTTGCGCTTTAGACATTTTTTTACCCGCAAGGTCATGTTTGTTAAGTATGCTGCCGCCTATGTTGTTTTACCCGGGGGATTTGGTACCTTAGACGAGCTTGCCGAAATTTTAACCTTAATACAAACAGGAAAAACAAGGCAAATTCCCATTGTATTGGTCAAAGAAGCCTTTTGGAGAGATTTAATTCGCTGGTTTCATACCGTATTGGTAGAAGAAGACATGATTTTAGGCAAAGACACGGAATTGTATCAAATCGTTAATGAACCAGAAGAAGTGGTGAAAGCCATTCAAACCTTTTACGATCGCCACAACCTAGAACCCTCTACCCAAGAAAGAATTATTATGTCTGATTTATAGGAAACTAACCCCTCACCCGATGGCAGTCAATGATGTTGGGTAAGTGGTGTATCAGCCCAAAAAAACGCTCCAATACGGGTAAGCTGGGCACTTCTATGGTCAGGGCACACGAGACCGTATGCTCGGCCTGGTTTACATGCGTTTTCAAGGTAATCACATTGATTTTTTCAGCCGCCAATAGCGCACCAATATCGCGAATCAACCCTTGCCTATCGTAGGCACGAATCACAATATCCACCACATACCCTGGTTGCGCCTCTCCCTCCCAACGCACTTCAATTAAACGAGAACGATTTTTTTGACCCGCATCCAAAATATTTGCACAATCTTTTCTATGCACTGACACACCACGGCCCGCTAAAATGTAACCTATGATTTCATCTCCTGGAATCGGTTTACAACACTTAGCGGTTTGGCACAACAAGTTACCAATCCCTGCGACCGAAATCGGATCTCGCTTCACCAATTGTGCCAAGGTATGGCGCCTAGCCGTAACCAATTTGGGGGGTAAGGGCGTCCTCAGTTTTAATGGCTCTATTTGTTGAATGGCATAGATCACTTGCGGTAACTTGATATCGCCGCCCCCCAATGCCACGTATAATTCTTCGGCTTTGGCAAATTTTAATTGATGCGCCAACTCTTCAACACTGCAATGCACGGCCAAACGCTTTAATTCTTTTTCTAGTATATTACGGCCTTCTGTAGCATTTTTAGCCCTGTCTTGTTTTTTAAACCATTGATGCACTTTTGCACGTGCTTGGGCTGTTTTTAAATAACCTAAATGCCCATTTAACCAATCGCGACTGGGCCCACCCGTTTTTGCGGCCAAAATCTCAACTTGTTGACCATTGCTCAGGGTGCTGGTCAATGGCACCATCCGGCCATCTACCTTAGCCCCTCTGCAACGGTGTCCCAAATCGGTATGCACCGAATAAGCAAAATCTAAAGGCGTGGCGCCTTTGGATAATTTAAGTACCTCTCCAGCTGGGGTAAAAACATAGACCCTGTCTTCAAACAACTCAGAACGAATAATTTCGGCTGCCTCAGTATCTAAACTCATTTCGGCTTGCCAGGTCAGAATTTGTCTCAATGCAGACAATTTATTCATCACAATCGGCTGTTGTTGCTCTCCTTCTTTATACATCCAATGTGCGGCAACACCCAATTCTGCTTGCTCATGCATCCCTTCTGTTCTAATTTGTACTTCCATGGTTTTGCCTTGAGGCCCTAAAACCGCCGTATGAAGCGATTGATACCCATTTTCTTTTGGATTGGCAATATAGTCGTCAAATTCTTTGGGCACATGTTGCCACAAGGTATGCACAATCCCTAAAACGGTATAACAAGCACGAATGTCTTTGACGATGATACGAACGGCTCTAATGTCATAGATTTCATGGTAATCGAGGTGCTTGTTTTGCATTTTTTTCCAGATGCTGAAAATGTGCTTGGCACGTCCAGTAACTCTCGCAACAATGCCCTCTGTACGCAAACTGGCTTCCAGCTGCGCGACCGCCTGATTGATATAATCTTCTCGATTGACGCGCTTTTCATCTAACAGCTGTGCAATATGTTTATACGTATCTGGCTCTAGGCAACGAAAAGCTAAATCTTCTAACTCCCATTTAATCTGACCAATCCCCAATCGATTGGCCAAGGGCGCATACACATGCAAGGCTTCGTCGGCCATACGCTGACGCAACGCTTTATCGTCGCTACGTACCGCCAAACGCATGGCAACGGTTTGCTCTGCCAGTTTCAGTAAAATAACCCGCAAATCTTCAACAACCGCCATGAGTAAAAAACGCAAATGGTTCAAATCGGCTGCAACAGAACGGCGTGCATGAATCGACCCTAAGCGCCTTGTCCCCATCAATAAACTCAGAATATCTGGACGAAATATGGGCTTTGCAGCATCAACAAGCCCAGGGTCTTGCTGAGACAGCGGATATAAAATAGCGGCAACCAGGGTGGCCCCATCTAAATGCAATTCATTTAAAATAGCTGCCATAGAAAGTCCTTGATACAAAAGACTTTCTTGTGGCAATAACGAAGCGATGGCCTCTGGTAATCGGGTCTTTACAAACGCAATGGCTGCCTGTATCTCTTCTTGTGCGGGCGTTGCGCGACCTTCTCCAAGCAACGCTAACCAGGTTTGTTCATCACACCACGCTTTGTGCTCTGGATAACGATTGCTTATTTGCACCATCAGATTGATTCCTTGAGCAGGTCATGCTATTTTTTCCAGCAGGGCAATAGACTCAATGTGGGTAGTATGTGGGAACAAATCGACCACACCAAGCCGTACTAAGCGATACCCATATGTTTGGCACAGTATGCCTGCATCTCGAGCCAATGTTGCCGGATTACAAGACACATAAACAATTTTTTGCGCAGCCCACCGCCCAAGTAAAGGTAATAAGGCTTGTGCACCCGAACGAGGCGGATCTATCAATACCTTATCATAGGTCTGTTGTGCAAAGGGGAGTGATTCGTCTAAAACAGACAGATCGCTGGCAAAAAATGCCGTGTTGTCGATGCCATTATGTGAAGCATTTTCCGTTGCACGCTCTACCATCATTTGAGCACCTTCTACACCAACCACACTTTTTGCCCGACGCGCCAATGGCAAAGAAAAATTACCCAAACCACAAAACAAATCAAGCACGCGATCGGTTTTTTGTACATCCAGCCACTCAACGGCTTGCCTCACCAATTGTCGATTCACAACCCCGTTCACTTGGACAAAATCCTGAGGATGAAATGACAAAGTCAAATCAAAATCGGGCAAATCATAGGTCAAACGTTCAGGTCCGGCTGTTGGCCACAGGCGATGGGTAGAAGCCAATCCGCCAGGCTGTAAATAAATATGGATCTGATGCGTCACAGCAAAGGTTTTTAATATTTCTTTATCGGTATCCGTGAATGGCGCCAAATGTCTAAATACCAACGCAGCCGCATTATCTCCCACAGCGATCTCTAATTGAGGAATGGCTGTATAAATACTCAACTGACCAATCAACGCTTTAATTAAAGCAAATCGTTCGCCAATAATCGGTGCTAACACAGCACAGGCAGATAAATCTGCTAACAAATGCCCTTGCTTTTCCCTAAACCCAAGCAGTATGCCCCCTTTTTTAGGGACAAATTTAACACCAAGACGGGCTTTTCTTCGATACCCCCACAAAGGCCCTACACAAGCCGGTGCAATGGATTCAGGCACCACGCCCCCAAAGTGACGTAATTGCTCCAGCACCATCTCTTGCTTATGCGTTACCTGTGCGTCATTGTTCATGTGCTGTAGAGAACAACCACCACACACATCGGCATGAGGACATAAGGGCGTTACCCTATCAGGAGACGCCGATATCACCTCATGTACTTTGGCTTCGTCAAATCGTGAACGTCGTTTTATTGTGGTAAACTTCACTTGTTCTTGCAACAACACCCCATCGATAAACACGGTTTTACCCTCTTGTGTTTGGGCGACCCCCCTACCTTCGTGAGATAAACCCGTTACTGTGACCGGATCGGAAATAATCACTTCTCGTTGCTTATTTACTGTTGCATTTTTTGTCATATCAGTGCCTCTAAAAATGGGGCCCAATGGGGTTGGTTACGTGCGACCAAATGGGCATATAATCGTTTTTTTTCC
This sequence comes from Pseudomonadota bacterium, assembly GCA_041161475.1. Taxonomy (GTDB): domain Bacteria; phylum Pseudomonadota; class Gammaproteobacteria; order UBA6186; family Azoamicaceae; genus JBEAUL01. The sequence goes on from JBEAUL010000024.1 coordinate 7,662, forward strand.
CATTGTACGGCATCTTCGTCTAAGATCCCACGCATTTTTTGAAAGGCCAAATAGACACCATAGGTATTCACTACATCTGTTTCGCAATAATCCCTGATTGCTTGTATTTCCCCTGCTTGATACTTGTCCCAAACTTGGTCGCCATGCTCGCCCAGTTTTCCTGGAAAACCAAGCATCATGGCCATTTCGCTTAACGGTGCATTTGCACGCGCATTATAATTTGCCAGCACATCCATCAAATCGGTATGACGCTCGTGGTAACGACTAATATAGCTGTTCCACTTGAACTGGGGGTCTTGACGCCCCGTTTCCCAATAACGGCTCGCCACTACACCATGAATCAGGGCCCTGTAATGCAATACCGGGCAATCAAATCCCCCGCCATTCCACGACACCAAAGTCGGCGTATACTTGTCTATGCCAGAAAAAAATCGCTCTACCAACACTTTTTCAGGCGAATCACATTCCCCTAAAGACCATACTTTGACACTCTCTTGGGTAGACAACAACACGGAAATAGCCACTATTTTTTGTAGATAATGTGGCAAAAAATCGGATGACTGCTGTGTTTGTGACAAACGTCGTTCGCGCAAAGCGGTAACAACCGCCTGGTCTGTTGTCTCGGGAGGCAGTCCCAGCAACTGTCTGCCATTATCCACATCTGGGATTGTCTCGATATCAAAAACCATTACGTTCATCTTGTCTGTCCTGTGCTTGGTTAAGGCGCTACCATAGTACGATGCAAGTATCTTTTTGTATCATCACATAAGCATCTGACTGCCGTCAAAATTCTACCAGACCAATTTTAAAAAAATAAAAAATTTAATGGGTTAACAATCAAAATAAGTATTTTATCGATCTGCTTCTGAGCAAACGAAATCGGCCGCAAGCCCCAAAATTCATTCATGGGGTGACTCAGAGGTTACTTGTAAAAAATGGTTTTTTCGGGCAATATGGGCATCATCCGCTTACATTAAACCCGAAAAAATCTATGATGAAAACCTGGGGTATCAAAAACCAAGTTCTTTTACTGGCTCTTTTCCCAACCATCACCATCTCCTTTTTATTAGGTATCTATTTTACCAGCGTTCGGGTACAAGATTTAGAATATTGCCTAAATAATTTGGGTAAAACCCTTACAATGCGCCTAACCTTTAGCGCTGAAAATGCACTGTTCACAAAAAATTTGTCTAAATTACATCATTTAGCCAGTAAAACCATGATGGAAAGTGATGTCAATAGCGTTATTTTTTATGATACACAAGGCAATGAAATTATTAAAATGGGCCTTTCTAACAACGGAATGCCCCCGGCTTTTGACTTTAAAACCATTACACCACAAAAAAAATTAATTATTCAAGAATCAACTGAAACACTCACCTTTATTGCGCCCATTTATTTACGTACTGCTAACCCTAATTATCACAAACAACATACTGGCTGGTTAAAACTAGAACTGAATCGATATGATACACACCTACGGGA
>JBEAUL010000028.1:0-2558 GCA_041161475.1 Pseudomonadota bacterium
CGATTGAATTCACTAAAATCATTGGATTCAACGGGATAAGCGCTGATAAAATTAAATAATCGATGAAAAATAGTGTAAATCGGAGGGTCAGAAAATCGATTTTTTTTTAAATAGGGTAATACAGATTGGGGTTTTTTATTGAGGGTTGGGAAATCTGACTTAAGATATTTAAAATAATACAGTAACATAAAAACATCAAGGATGCGGTGTGTCTCCTTGTATGCGATGCCATTCTCTAAAAACAGGGTGATATTTTGTTTAAAAAAAGCAGAAACCGACTGTAAGCGGTGAAGATCGCTAAAATCAAGAAAAGAGAGCATTACCTGATATTCATCAGCAGATAGGAAGGGTGAGGTTCTTTTCACGCTAAGTCGTCTTATTTAAGTGAAATTAGAATATTAACTGAATTTTTGTAACAAGATTTGATAATAACAAAATACAGAGAGGTCTTACAATTCTGTTATTTTAATCAGTGTAAATAATGGTTTCCATGTGAAAAATAAGCGTTCCCAAGCCAGATAAACTTAGGAACGCAATGTGACAGCGTTATTTAATATTGATATTGTTGTGCACCGTCTTGAGGCATATCCCCGCCTTGCATATTGCCTTGACCACCGCGGGGTGGAGGGGGAGGTGGAGGAGGCCTGTTACCGTTTTGCCCACCGCCTTGTTGCATATCGCCACCCTGGCCACCGCCTGGAGGTCCTTGCATGCGACCGCCGCCTTGGCCACCGCCACCTCCTGCTCCTCCCCCCCCTCCGCCAGGAGCAGCAAGTGCGATTGAGACTGAGAATGCACTGATCAGTACGCCATGCGTACAAAATTTAACAAGTTGCTTTGTTGACATAGAGTATCCTTAAAAAGCCTAGTTACTTTGAGACTATTTAAGCGTAGTGTATCGACTATTCTTTTTCATATTTCGATACACACCATAAGCGACCTAAAATAAGCATTTCATCGCTTTTGCGTAGTGTTAAGTCTTGGTATGTTTTTATGAATAATTCAGGATGAGCGGTAATATCTGTTTGAATCGCGTCTGGATTGTGGCTAAATCGACCTGTTTTTTCAAGATAGTAGGCATGCGTGTTGGCGTTAATAAAAGTTTGGCTAGGGTGTTCGGTCGTAAAGATAAAGCATCCTTTTGGATTGAGTGCTTTGAGAATGGATTGCCATAACTTGCTTAAATCTCCGACATAATTCAACACTTCAGCAGCGATAATGATATCAAATGTTTCCTCTGTTTCCTCCAGATATTGCGCAATGGAACATTCTATTAGATTATCGTAAGCACCCAATTTTTTTGCTATGCGGAGCATCTCTTCAGAGATATCAACCCCACTTAAGTGATAGGCTAGATCACGGCAGTAAAGACCGCATTGTCCGGTCCCACACCCTAAATCCAATACGCGCAAGGGTTGTGTTTGTGTTGAGAACAGTTGTCCTAGCGTATTTCGAATAACAAGCGGAACATCACATTTTAAGGCCTTCATATGCTGATTGTAATAAGGCGCATATTGATTAAATAATGCGCTTGTATATGAAAGAGGAGCGGTTTTTGGGGGAGATTTTTTAGATGGACTCAGCGCCGTTAACATATGCTGTGCAGTCGCGTTATCAGGTTGTAAGGCAAGGGCGACTTTAAAATGGCGTTTAGCGGCTAAGCTGTCTTGATTTTTTAAATATAAGATGGCCAGGTTATGATGTGCATCATGACAAGATGGACAGTGTTTTATAATCTGTCTGTAAACGTGCTCGGCTAATTGAATTTGACCCATGTTGAGTAAGGCTTGTCCTAAAGGGAGGCCAATTAAGTCATTGGGGGCTTCGTCAAAGGCTTTTTGTAAGTGAAAAATGGCTTTTTCCCATGTTTGTTCATTAAAGTAAAGCATGCCTATATTTTGATGGATATTTTTGCCTTCAATACCGTACTGCAAGGCTGCCAGATAGTGCGTCAGTGCTAAATCAAATTGATTTTGTGTGGCGTATGTATGAGCAAGTTGATAATGTGTGTCAGCGGACAGCGGATTAATGCGTAAGGCTTTTTGAAAATAACGAATGCTCTCGCTTACATGGCCTTCTTGGCGATGAAAACGGGCGAATGCATAAAGGGTTTCTATTCGGTGCGGATTAAGATGTAGGGCTTCGATAAAATGCCTTTTTGCGGCATGTCGATCTCCAAGCTTAAGATATGCCTTGGCTAAATCGTTGTGTAGGCTTGGATCGGTAGGATTATTTTTTAAACAAGTGAGTAGACTCTGGACAAGCTGCGAAAAATTTCCTGTGTCTAAGGCATTTTTCGCAGCGCTCAGATGTGTTTGACAGGTATCTTCAAACACAGTGCCTTGGCCTAAAAAAAACGCAAGCGAGGATTATTGCGTTGCTTTTTTGTCTTGCTCAGGTGCTTTTTCCGATCCGGCACGGTTTACGGAGAGCAAGTCAACGTCAAAAATTAAGGTTGCATTTGGTTCGATTAATCGACCAGCACCTGCTTCACCATAAGCAAGATTAGATGGGATATACAATGTCCACTTTGCACCTGGTTTCATTAATTGTAATGC
>JBEAUL010000018.1:0-3524 GCA_041161475.1 Pseudomonadota bacterium
CTAATATTTAGATAACAACAATCTAATTATTAATTAATTAAAAAGCTTGATTCGTAATACGTTTAAGAGTATAATGGGTTCATACGAAACACACGAGGTATAAAATGAACGAATTTACACACTACGGACATCATCCATCAAGAAAAGATTTAGAAAATTGTTCTGCCTGTGCTTTGCTGTACGCTGACGAGTCTGGCCCCAGCTATGCCGGTTGGCCATTGGCTTTTCTTGCCAATGGGAGACAGATTCCAAGCAAGTATATCAACGCTTTAAAAAACGAGCTCAAATCAGAAAATTTAGGTTATGTACAAAATTTAAAAAATAAATTGATTGCCAATAACATTAATCCGGAGGATCTATAATGCCCGCTAAACTAAAGGGCAAAGAAGTCAGGGAAGTGACCTCTATTCGATTGGAACCAGAAAAGAAAAAACAAATTATAAAACTTTATGGATCAGTTCAGAAATGGATTGATCATTGTTTGGTAGGTATTAAATGCAAGAAATCTTAATGTGTCCTAAATGTCGCTCAGAATTTGATTTACTTTACCAATCTGATGAAGTAGTTTCTCAGACGAAATGCAAATGCAGATTTACTAAACTTATCAACGGTAAAAAACCGTTGGACTATGCCTTGGAGGTACTAAATGAAGAATTTATTCACAGCTCTTATCAAGTTTCAAAAGAACGTAAAACCAATCCCAAAAAACAAGGTTAATCCGTTTTATAACTCAAAGTATGCTGAGCTCTCGACTGTTATCGATGTCTGCCAGCCAGCTTTAAACGATGCTGGTCTTGCTGTAATTCAAACAATGAAGATCCTTCCAGAATCAAGTGATAACGTCCTTGTAACTTTGCTATGTCACGAATCAGGTGAGACATTGGAATCTCACATTTTTCTTCCTAAGATTGCTGATGCCCAAAAGCTAACTGGTGCGGTTACTTATTTGCGCAGAACGTCTTATCTTAGTATCCTCGGATTGGTTGCCGATGATGATATGGACGGCAATGATGTGGTAGAGCCTAAAAAAGAGATTTCACTTCCCAAAAAACCAGAGCAACCTAAGCCTACATTCCAGGTTGAGGGTATTGGCCAGCAGCGACCAATGACCGGACTCGCCTCTGATGCTCAGAAGAACGCCCTTAAGAAGATGGGAATTAAATTCAATGACGACATTTCTAAACAGGAAGCGTCTGAACTTATTGCACAAAACAATAAGAGGGGATAAATGAAGAAACTAATCTATGCCGTATTATCGGAAATGTATTGGCTATCAGAATGTGATGAGCTCACTCAGGAAGAAATGCATAAAATAAATGAAATGATCCTATATTTGGAGAGTCTAAAGGATAAAAAATGACTCATTATCACCAAGATAATGCGTTTTTGAGCACAAAATATCTCGTTACCAACCATAAAAGGAAACAAATGATCGCTGTAAGCAAGGCAACACTCCTAGGAGCTGCCTACAACCTAGAAATGAAAACTACTAAGACAGGCAAATCCATGCTCAAATTCTCTCTACGAGTATGGCGACCGCAGAAGGATGCTAAGGATAAGGTATCTTTCCTTCCGGTTGTGGCCTATGCCTCTGCTGCTGAGATTTTAGGAAAATATATGGAGGATGGAAAACTTGTTTACCTTGATTGCCAGATTGATACTTACAAGGATCAGAATGGGGTTGAGAGGTTTCAGTTTATTGTCGAGCAGTTTAGCTTTCTTGGATCTAAGGAAGTCGCTTGATCCTCGTAACTGACCTAGAAACCACGAGTCTGAATGTCTTTGAAGCTGAGATAATAACTGGTTATTTCTGCCTTTTAGATCAGAATCTTAAAATTGTTGATACCAGGTTTATACAGTGCAATCCTTTTATGTGGTCAGATGAAGCAGAGAAGATACACCGCATAACAAGATATCAGGCAGCGAAATATAAAAAGTTTAGCGAGGTTTATCAGGGTTTAATAGATTGGATTAACCTTTCTGGTGCGACTGAGATTTGGTGTCATTCTAATTCTAAAATGTACGGAAAGATTGTTCCTTATGACTATGCTGTTCTCAGAATGAATATGCTTAATATGAGCGACTCTGCTTATTGGACAATCAACAAACTTAAACCGTATTCAAGTCATTCACTGGCGAAAACACAAAATCGCTTTACATTTGAAAGCAACTCACTTGATAATATTTGTAAACAACTTGGCATAAGACTTACTCATCACGACGCTGAATCAGATTGTCGTGCCACGGTTGAGATTATTAAACGGCTTTTACCGATGACCAGTCGGGAAGAGATATACAACTACGAGAGAGGTATTAATGAAGACTTTAAAAGACCTATCAAGAGAAATTCAAGAAAATCCAAACCAAGTTTCGGAGCTATTGACCAGCTTTCGGACAACATCAACTGAGATAAGGGATTTTTTGTTTTCGATGCGCCAAGTTCCTGCTTATATTGTTCCGGCGTTAATAGAAACATTTGCAATCAATCATCGTGAAAACGATCCAAAGACCGTTAGGGATCTAATGACCAGTGAGAAATATATTGGATCAATGTTTGTTCTTAAAGATGATTTGTCAGATTGGTCATACCAGGGAGTATCGACATCTGGTAAGCCGATGTGTAGACCGATTAATTCTGCTTTAATAATGGAGCTTGATCCAGAGAAGGAAATAACCCATGTTTTTTAATATATCCATTTATGCTGCGTTTATGATTTTGGGTTATCATTTAGGAAATGTTACAGGATTTAAGCGTGGTGCTGAGTCGGTAGACTTTGAGCGATATGTGGCCCAACAAAAAATAAATCAGTGCATGAGAATAGTGAGGTCACATTGAAGTTCATGATTGCATACCTCATAGCCTGTATAATCTTTGCAATCATTGTTGCGTGGCATACGCCAATCGGAATGTAGAATGAAAATTTATTGTGAAGTGAATGACCAAAACACCAGATATGCGGCATCTATTTTAATGAAACACTATCGAGATGAAGAGTTTCTAAACAGGTTGAGAAATGTGTCTAGTTTTAATTTTACAGATGACTCTCCAAGTGTTGTTGCCCATAGACTCCCAAGCATAATGGATCATTTAGATATTAAGATTGTTCCTTATAAATCAATCAACCCATTCTCTAAGGCAATCGGATACGCTGAAGGTACGACAATTTATCTCAACACTAGAAAGCTTTATTTGCCTTATATTGATCGGGTTGAAAATATCTACCACGAAGCTACTCATTTATGTGGGTACTCCCACAATGGGAACAGAGCGACATCGGAAAATCTTAAATCAGTTCCTTATCTTTCAGCATCTATTTTCGCTTCACACATTAAATCGATCTATGGTTAATTTAAGAGGGCCAAAGAGCGTCCATGCTCAATGACCCCCTCGGATGGATTTGAAGAAGGGACACCACAAGTAAATAATCTCAGTCAAGGAAGGATTGTGTCAATAACAGAGAAAGTCATTGAAAATCAGATACTTACCTATCTAGCAAATAAGAAAATCTTCGCATGGAAGAATC
>JBEAUL010000008.1:0-10129 GCA_041161475.1 Pseudomonadota bacterium
GGAAAAAAATTTGGATCATTTAAGCAAGGTACCTGAACTGACCTGTGAATGGCGGAATATTTTAACACTAAAAAAAAAGGATGCCCTATTTAAAGGAGTAGACTTTGTTTTTCATTTTGCGGGTGTTGGTGATATTGTGCCTTCCGTCAAACACCCCATGAAGTACCTAAAAACAAATACGATGGGTACTGCATATGTATGCGAGGCAGCGTACCATGCTGGTGTTAAAAAATTGGTATATGCGGCCTCTTCTTCTTGTTATGGATTGGCAAAAACGCCGACTGACGAAAATCATCCTATGGCACCGCAATATCCTTATGCACTGTCAAAATATTTGGGAGAACAATTGGCGTTTCATTGGCACCATGTTTATCGTTTGCCAGTGAATGCAATTCGCATTTTTAACGCCTACGGAACACGCTCAAGAACAACCGGTGCGTATGGTGCTGTATTTGGGGTTTTTTTAAAACAAAAATTGGCAAATAAGCCTTATACCGTTGTGGGTGATGGTCAGCAAAAACGAGATTTTGTTTACGTAACCGATGTGGTCGATGCTTTTTGGCGTGCAGCGACTACGCCCATTACAGGAGAAGCATTTAATGTGGGTGCCGGCCATCCGCAGTCCGTGAATACACTGGTTTCTCTTTTGGGCGGTCCAATAACTTATATCCCAAAGCGACCAGGAGAACCAGAGTGTACTTGGGCCAATATTCAAAAAATTCAACAGCAACTCGATTGGTCACCTACCGTTTCTTTTGAGGAAGGCGTGAAACGTATTGTAGATCGTATTGAAGACTGGCAGGATGCACCACTGTGGGATCCAAACAGCATCAAAAAAGCGACAAAAGCTTGGTTTACCGCATTAAGTCATCATGGGCAGGAGCAAAAATGAGTCTTAAGGAAAATTTCGTATACAATCATAAAATAAAAACAGTAGAAGCGCTCCAAGAAATTATTGGTTCGATTCCTCGTCAAAAAAAAGTAATTATGTGTCATGGGACTTTTGATATTGTGCACCCAGGTCATGTCCGTCATTTGTTGTATGCAAAGTCTTGTGCAGATATTTTGGTGGTGAGCATTACGGAAGATAAGTACGTGAGTAAAGCAGCCCTAAGACCTTATGTCCCAGAAGATTTACGATCGATTAATCTGGCCACTTTTGAAATGGTCGACTATGTCATTATAGACAGACATGCGACCCCTATCGATACTTTAAAAAAATTAAAGCCCGATTTTTTTTGTAAAGGATATGATTATTTTACAACAGAGGTCAATCCTAAAACACAAGAAGAAATCGATATTGTTGATTCCTATGGTGGAGAAGTCATTTTTAGTCCAGGGGACATTGTTTATTCTTCTTCTAAATTAATTGAGATGCATCCACCGGATATTGCCATTGAAAAATTAATGCTCTTAATGGCTGCTGAAAAGTTGTCCTTTTCAGACTTGAAAAATGCTTTAGAAAAATTTAAGGGATTAAAAGTACATGTCGTAGGCGATACGATTGTCGATAGCTTAACGCAGTGTACGATGATAGGTGGGATGGCTAAAACGCCTACCATGAGTGTAAAATATCAATATCGCGAAGATTTTACCGGTGGCGCTGCGATTGTTGCAAAGCACTTGAGTGTAGCAGGTGCAGAAGTTATTTTTTCAACCGTTTTAGGGGATGATCCATTTCAGCAATTGGTCTTAAATGATTTAACGAATGCGGGTGTAAAATGCCTGCCACTGATCGATAAAAAAGCACCAACAACCCATAAAAATGCAATTGTTGTGAATGGATATCGCTTATTAAAAATCGATACAGTAGAAAACAGAACCATTTCTCAAAAATTTTTAAAAAAATTAACGATGCAAATTCAATCAACACCGGTTGATGCGGTTGTATTTAGTGATTTTCGACATGGTATTTTTGATAGAAAAACAGTCCCTGCTTTAATAGCATCGATTCCAAAGCAGGCACTTAAAATAGCAGACAGTCAATTGGCCAGTCGCTGGGGAAATATCTTAGATTTTAAAGGATTTGATTTAATTACCCCGAATGAAAAAGAGGCTCGTTTTGCCTTAGGAGATCAAGATTCTGTTATTAGACCCTTGGCGAGTGAGTTATATCGTCGAGCGGAGTGTCAGTTTATGATTTTAAAAATGGGAGATCGGGGCATGATGGTCATACGGGAAGAAGTAAAAGATGACCCAAGAAGCTTTTTTAATTTGGACAGTTTTTCTGAAAAAGTACTTGATCCCGTTGGTGCAGGCGATGCTTTATTGGCCTATGCGACATTGGGATTGTTAGCAACAAAAAATATAGAAATTGCCGCCATATTGGGTGGGCTTGCGGCTGCCCTTGAATGTGAAAAAGAAGGGAATGTTCCAGTCTCTCCGGAACATATTCTGACACGTCTTGATCGTATGGAAAAATGGTCTGAATATCAGGTTGTGCCAAAGAAATGAAGGCCATTGTTATTGGGTACGGGATTCAAGGTCGAAAAAGACATGCTGTTGCGAAGGACAGTATTGTCGGTATTGTCGACCCAGTTGCCAGTGAAGCAACCTATAAAACGATAAGAGAAGTGCCATTATCCTCATTTGATATTGCTTTTTTATGTGTGCCTGATGATCAAAAAATACCCTTATTAATATATTTGTTAGAAAATAATAAGCATACAATGGTTGAAAAGCCCTTGCTATTTGAGGACCAGGCCATGGCAAAGAAAGTATTGGCTTTGTCAAAAAATACTGTTTGTTATACAGCATATAATCATCGATTTGAACCCTACATTAAAGCCATTCGTGTGGCACTTGATGAAAAAAAATTAGGGCCTATTTACGCCATGCATATCTTTTATGGCAATGGGACTGCTACTAATGTACGTGCCTCCCCTTGGCGAGATAAGGGTAAGGGCGTGATAAAAGATTTGGGTTCTCATCTGGTTGATATTGCTTCTTATTGGGAACCACTGCTTGTTCATCGACAATTTACAAGCGTGGTTGAAAAGTGTTTTGAAAATAAAGCGCCCGATTATGCCGTTTTACATGCATTAGGCACCCCTTATATACAATTAACTGCGACATTGTTAAGTTGGAAAAATACCTTTAGGGCAGATATTTGGGGAGAAATGGGATCGATACACATGAATGGTTTGTGTAAATGGGGGCCAAGTCGTCTAACCATAAGAAAGCGACAATATCCAAGCGGAAAGCCCATTGAAGAAAAACATGAATTAATGCAACAAGATAATACTTGGGTTGAAGAGTATGATTATTTTTTATCCTTAATAAAAAAAAAGCAGTCAACGATTACCCACGATATCTGGATTGAGCAACAACTATGTTAGATGCCCTTCACTCTATATCATCAATTGGATTTATTGGAGGCAGTCATTTAAGTATTGTGTATGCAATGGCGGCTCTAGAGAAAACGGCATCTACAAACACCCTTATTTGGTGCTATAGTGAACGTCCCGTACAAAAGCCATTAAATGGGATACAAGAGCCTGGATTAAATGATTGCTTTGAAAAACACCAGTCTCGCTTTCAGTGGACAAATGATGCGCAAACCCTCGTATCTTGCGACTTGATTTATATTGCCTTGGATGTTCCCACAGATACACAAGGTATGAGTGACTTGTCTGGTCTACAACAGCTGTGTGATAATGTATTGCCCGTATTAAACGATAAGGCGATAGTCGTCAATTTAAGCCAAGTGCCACCAGGATGGACAAGGGCAGTTGCGTTTCCAAGAGATCGGTTGTTTTATCAAGTTGAAACCTTGGTGTTTGGTGAGGCGTTAAACAGTGCCTTGCACCCCAATCGATTTATTGTGGGTGCCTATGATCCCAAACAAGCATTGCCCAAACAATATCGCGAATTTTTATCCAACTTTGATTGTCCGATTGGCATCATGGCATATGAAAGTGCTGAATTGGCAAAAATTGCAATCAATCTGTATTTGGCGACGATGGTCACAACGACAAATATGTTGGCAGAATTATGTACAGCCGTAGGCGCAAGATGGAAGGATATTGTGCCAAGTTTGCGTTTAGATCCGCGCATTGGTCCTTTCGCTTATTTATCCCCTGGTTTGGGATTAACCAGTGCGAATATTAAGCGAGATTTAAACACAACCCGTTCGTTGTCGCGCTCCTTAGGGGTGCAAGCAACCGCGGTTGAAGCCATGTTAGCAGACAGTGCATATCGCAGTGGATGGGTAGTAAAACAGTTAAAACAATTGGGTTTTTTCAAAAAAAAAAATACGCCTAGCACAATCGCAATATGCGGACTTACCTATAAGCCCAATACACCCATCGTGCTTGGATCGGCAGCAGAACAGTTACTCCCCCTGTTACCAACAGGAACAATTGTAAAAGCCTTTGATTCGATGGCGGTGACATTGCCAGATTGCCCTCATTTGACTATCTCATATTATCAAACAGCGGAAGAGACCAGTGTTGGTGCAGATATTTTACTGATTTTATCACCTAATCAAGAAATGTTGATGTTAAATTGGTCATTGATTGCAAAACAAATGCGTACAGCGCAGATACTCGATCCTTTTGGGCTACTGGAGTCTGAAAATTATCCTATGCTTAGCATTTGGCAATTAGGGGAAAGGGGGCCTGAAAAAACATGTCTATAAAGCGTATTGTCGTCATAGGGGCTTTTGGTTTTATTGGACGCGCCTTGTGCCAACAATTAACAACAGCAGGCTTGACTTTGGAGGCGCTGGGTCGTCAACAAGTCGATCTAACACAGCCTGGCGCAGGTCAGACCCTGGCGCATTTGTTAAAGCCAAGTGATACAGTGGTGATTCTTTCTGCGATTACACCAGATAAGGGTAAAACACGTTTAGATTTTTTTAATAATATACGCATGTTAATGGCAATTTCTGAAGCATTGACTCAAGTTCCGCCAGAGTACGTTGTCTATTTAAGTTCGGACGCCGTATATTCGTTTGAAACATCCCTTATCAGTGAGTTAAGCTTGGCTGCCCCTGCTGATTTGTATGGCATAATGCATCGTTCAAGAGAACTGTTACTGGATAACTTAAAAGTACCGCTTTGGATTGTGCGTCCAACCATTATTTATGGCTCTGGTGATACACACAATTCTTATGGTCCTAACCGATTTATCAGAGAGGCACTGTCTGACAGATGCATCACACTATTCGGAGAGGGAGAAGAGACGCGCAGTCATATTGCAGTCGAGGATGTGGCTTCATTGTTGGTACGAGGTATACAGCAACAGCAAAAGGGCATTACAAATGCAGTCACCTCTCCTTCTTACAGCTTTAGGGCGGTTGCGGAATTGATTTCAGGATTGGCTCCATTCCCAATTACGATTAAAACACAGCCTAGAAAAACAGATATTACACATCGACATTTTGATACCACGCATTTGGTGAAAGCATTTTCCGATTGGACGCCGATGCAGTTGAAAGAAGGGCTGTCCCATATGTTAGAAAAATGCATGAAAGAAAAAAGTTATGCAACAGAATAAATTGCATCAAATAGATTTATTGCGTGGCTTACCAAAACCAAAGCGTAATATTACTGCGCGCAAGGCAGCTAAAAATCCAGATGTTATTCGTATTGCAAAAGAGTACGGAGAAGCTTATTTTGATGGCAGTCGAGATTATGGTTATGGTGGCTACCGATACGATGGGCGTTGGCTTCCTGTTGCAAAAGACATGGTGGCCTATTTTAATTTAAAGCCAGGGGATACCTTTTTAGACATTGGTTGCGCTAAAGGCTTTTTATTACAAGACTTAAAAACCGTGTGTCCAGGATTAGAGGTATTTGGTCTTGATATTTCAAATTATGCCCTACAGCAGGCAGATGATACCGTAAAAAGGCATGTTGTTTTGGGTACAGCAAATCAATTACCGTTTAAAACGGGTGCGTTTACCGCTGCGGTTGCTATTAATACCTTACATAACTTACCAAAGCCTGATCTCATAAAAAGTTTGCAAGAAATTCAACGGGTATGTGGGGGGCATGCTTTTATTCAAGTAGATTCTTATTTAACACCTGAAGAAAAAGCCATTTTCGAATCTTGGGTATTAACGGCTGAGTTTCATGATTATCCCGAAAAATGGATTGAATTATTTGAAATGGCTGGATATACCGGTGGGTATAATTGGACGATTGTATAGTAGGGCTCTATCATAAAAAGACGGATGAAGAGTGCCCATTGGGCGCATAAAAGGAATATATGCAATGCCTAAATCCTTTGATTTACAACGCGCAAAAGCACATTGTCGGGATTATCGCCTTAAAATTTTAGCGATGTCTCAAAAAGTGACTGCATTGCACGTTGCACCTGCTTTTTCATGTCTTGAAATGGTTGAAGTGATTTATCATTGGGTAAAAAAACCATCAGATACTTTTTTGATGTCTAAAGGACATGGTTGCTTGGTGCAATATATTATTCTGGAAGAGTTAGGTATATTACAAAAAAAAGACATCGATGAATATTGTACCAAAGTAGGTAGATTAGGTGCTCACCCCGATTACGGGGTACCTGGCATTGCTGCGGCTACCGGTTCCCTAGGACATGGCTTGGGTATGGCAGTCGGCATGGCATATGCCAATAAAATACAACATAACGATGGCATGATTTATGTGGTGATCTCAGACGGCGAGTTACAGGAAGGATCGACCTGGGAAGCGGTGATGATGGCCAGTAACTTAGGCCTGAATAATTTGGTTGTGTGTTTAGACTTTAATGATTTTACCAGTTTTGGTCGTCTAACAGAAGGGCACCCTGCAATGGTGCCTGTTGCAGAAAAATGGAAGGCTTTTGGTTGGGAAGCAGCCGAGATAAATGGGCACGATAGTGAAGCAATATATGTTGCTTTAAGTAAACCCCACTCAAAACCATCGGTCGTTATTGGTAATACTGTAAAAGGAAAAGGTGTTTCATTTATGGAAAATGTACCCTTGTGGCATTATCGTTCTCCAAATGCCGAAGAGTACCAACAAGCCATACGTGAATTATCTGAACAATCATTATGAGAAATCGATTTGGTGATACATTTTATGAGCTGGCTTGTGAAGACAGTCGTTTAATGATTGTGGTCGCGGATATATCTCCTGCGGCATCTATGGAAAAGTTTAGACAGCAATACAAAGAGCGATTTATCAATACGGGTGTCTCAGAACAAAGCATGATGGGTATTTGTGCTGGATTGGCTTTAAAAGGAATGCGTCCCTTTGCTTATACCATTGCTACCTTTGTGTTATACCGTACCTTTGAATTTTGGCGAGACGACTGCGCTTATCAAGGCTTACCAGTAACCCTTGTTGGGATTGGTGGAGGAGTGAATTATTCCACCTTAGGGGGTACCCATCATGCAATGGAAGACATTGCCATTGCGTCTGCTGTACCAAACATGCAAATTATTGCGCCTTGCGATCCCGATGAAGTGAGTTTAGCAACTGCCTGGTGTGCGAAAGAAAATACAAGCGGTCCCGTATATTTGCGCTTAGGTAAAGCAGGTGAACCTATTTTAACCCAACAGGTAGAACCTTTTGTATTTGGAAAACTACGCTATATCGTCCGGGGTGAAAAAATTGGGTTTATCAGTTACGGTGTGGTACTAAAAATGGTGATAGAAGCATCCAAAATAGTATCAGAAAAAGTGGGGCATGCGGTTACGGTTGTAAATTGTCATACCTTAAAACCTTTAGATAAATCTGGTTTACATGATTTTCTAGCAAATCATGATAAAGTGATTGTGGTTGAAGAAATGGTGCCCACGGGTGGATTAACATCTCAGGTAAAAGCCTTGGCCTTCGATCATCAATTGAAATGCAAAATTGCCTCAATCACCTTAAAAGATGCATTCTTGCATGTTTATGGTTCACATCTAGATTTACTCGCGGCGCACGGGATTAGTCCTGAACATATTGTCGCAGCCACTGAATCACTAAAGGGATAGCCACATGTCTGAACCACAGTATCAAGATGCGATAAAAAACATTCAAAAAGTCGGTGTAGAGAAGTTAGGCTACATGAGTTCATGGTCGTGGCATGACGACCCAAGGCGATTGGCTTTTGTCTTATCTCGTTATAAATTTGTTGCCAAAATGCTCGAAGGGGCAAACAGTGTATTAGAAGTGGGTTGTGGCGATGGGTTTGCTTCTAGAGTCGTCAGGCAAACGGTTGGCAGTTTGACTGGGATTGATTTTGATCCGGCGTTTATCAAAAATGCACGTGAAAATGTGTCAAAAAAATGGCCTATCGTTTTTGAAGAACACGATATTTTAGCAAAACCCTATGCTAAAAAATTTGATGGTATCTATTGCTTGGATGTGATGGAGCATATTTTACCCGAAAAAGAAAACCTATTTATTGAGCATTTACTGTGTTCTTTAAAAGAAACGGGTGCTTTAATTGTAGGCATGCCTTCGATTCAATCACAGGTGTATGGAAATGAACAAAGCAAAGCAGGACATGTCAATTGTAAAGATCATGCGGTGCTAAAGAATACCTTTAAAAAATATTTTCACCAGGTTTTCTTGTTTTCAATGAATGATGAAGTAATACATACAGGTTTTGGACCAATGGCACATTATTTAATTGTCATCTGTTGTTTACCTAAATAATCTTATCAAAGTAAAAATAAGTTATACAAGGAATGGAATAAAATGGGAAAAAAGTACGTTATTTTAGGCGGAGGAGGGGCCTTTGGTCTGGTGACGGCAGACTATTTATTAAAAAACACAGATTGTGAGAGTGTAACTAATATTGGGAGAAATTATCCTAAAAGTGCATGCTTTACCTTAAATGTCGGAAACGGGGATAAACGATATAGCTACCATGCTTACCATATTACCTATGAGATTGATTTGCTCATGGAATTTTTAGATACGTTTCGTCCAGATATTATCATCAATTATGCAGCTCAAGGAGAAAGCGCAGCTTCTTGGAAAAATGCCTGGCGTTTTTTTGAGACCAACGCAGTTGCGCTGTCGAAGTTGGTTGAGTTATTAATGCAGAGAGACTATCTAGAGCGGTTTATTCAAATCAGCACTTCTGAGCTGTATGGCTCAGCGCATACAGAGCCTTTTGTTGAGACATCGCCCCTAGTGCCTTCTAGCCCCTATGCGGCATCGAAAGCAGCTTTCGACATGTATCTGTTGTCTGTACATTCGGCTTTGAAATTTCCCATGCATATTATTCGCCCTTCTAATGCTTATTGTCCAGGGCAATTATTACATCGGGTGATTCCGAGAGCAATTTTATGTGGATTAACCAAACAAAAGCTTCCCTTGGAAGGGGGGGGGATGGCAGAAAAATCCTATATACATGCCAGAGATTTGGCCCATGCCATTTTTTTGGTGAGCGAAAAAGCGAAACTGGGAACAACCTATAATGTTGGGCCGGATAAAGCCATTGCAATCAAAGATTTGGTCCAAAAAATTGCAACACTCATGGATATTTCAATGGATGCATTGTGTAGCATCGTTCCCGATAGACTTGGGCAGGATACTCGGTATTGGTTGGATTCATCGGCCATTAAACGAGACTTAGGTTGGCAACAAACCATTACGCTTGAGGCTGGTTTACAAGAAATGATTGAATGGTGTAAAAAATATCAAACAGAACTGATGCATTATCCGCAAGTGTATCAACTAAGGGCTTGAGCTATTGTATGGAATCAAGTAGTCCTGAAGTAAAGCGCATTGTTTCTTTAGACTTATTGCGATTTTTAGCCGCTATTTTCGTTGTTTTTGGACACATTCACGTAGAATGTATAAAAATTACAAGTATGATCGGACAGTGGTTTTTTTTTGGCATGCGTTCTGTCGGGATGACTTTTTTTTTCATCCTCAGTGGATTTGTTATTTCCATTAATTACCCCATTTTAGGTAAAAAAGGGATTGGGTTAAAGCGCTACTTCATTCATCGTATTTCGCGTATTTATCCACTGTTTATATTGATTTTTCTTTATGAAATGTTATATGTTGGAAATTTTCCTAGAGAAACAACCGTCTTAGATGTATTCACATTCTTTTGCTCTTATGTTACTTTAACACATGCTTGGTTTTACAGTGAATTTGCTCACACAATATTTTCAATATTTATTTTTGGTGTTTCTTGGTCCTTGAGCGTAGAGTTTTTC
>JBEAUL010000090.1:0-10612 GCA_041161475.1 Pseudomonadota bacterium
TTATATTATTGCCCCTGCCGAGTGCTCCTCTAACTTATCCCGCTTTGATGGCATTCGTTTTGGATACCAGTGCGAGAATCCAGCCAATTTGGAAGACTTATATAAACGTACAAGGGGTGAAGGGTTTGGCAAAGAAGTACAACGGCGTATTTTAATGGGGACCTATGTTTTATCGGCCGGTTTTTATGATGCTTATTATATTAAGGCACAAAAAATTCGACGCTTAATCAGCGAAGACTTTAAAAAAGCCCTGAAATCTGTCGATGTTATTTTAGGGCCTACCACACCATCAACTGCATTTGCCTTGGGTTCAAAATGTGCAGACCCTGTTAGCATGTATTTATCCGATATTTACACCATTGGCGTTAGCTTAGCTGGATTGCCAGCCATTACTTTTCCTGCTGGATTTGCAAACCAATTACCCGTTGGTGTCCAACTGATCGGTGGGCTTTTCCAAGAAGATCGTTTATTGTCAATTGTACATGAGTATCAGCAAGCGACTGATTGGCATAAGCAATGTCCTGTGGCATTTAAATAATTTACGCGAAGCGAAAGGAGTTTTTATCCATGAGTACTACCGCTGCTTTTCCATGGGACAAAGAATGGGATACCGTTATTGGCCTAGAGGTACATGTGCAACTCAACACCAAATCTAAAATATTTTCTGGTGCTCCAACAGCCTATGGCGCTGATCCAAACACCCAAGCCTGCGCGATTGATTTAGGTTTCCCCGGTGTCTTACCTATTTTAAATCAGGCAGTGATTGAAAAAGCGGTTAAATTTGGTCTTAGTATTGGGGCAACAATTGCGAAAACCTCTTCTTTTGACAGAAAAAACTATTTTTATCCCGATCTGCCTAAAGGATACCAAATTAGCCAGTTTACCTATCCCATCGTTGAAAAAGGGGTATTGTCAATCGCTTTACCGAATGGCGAAACGAAAGAAGTCAATGTGACCCGTGCACATCTGGAAGAAGATGCAGGAAAATCTCTACATGAAGATTTTCATGGTTATACCGGCATTGATTTAAATCGTGCGGGCATTCCTTTACTGGAAATTGTCTCTGAACCCGAACTTTATTCTGCACAGGAAGCCGTTTGTTATTTAAAGACCTTACATTCTCTGGTTCGCTATCTGGACATCAGTGATGGGAACATGCAAGAGGGCTCTTTTCGTGTAGATGCCAATGTCTCTGTCAGAAAAAAAGGGGCCCCACTCGGTACAAGGGCTGAGATTAAAAATTTAAATTCATTCCGATTTGTTGAAAAAGCAATTAACTATGAAATAGAACGCCAGATAGAGCAAATTACCCAAGGGCATGCGATTATTCAGGAAACGCGGTTATACGACTCAGATAAGAATGAAACACGTTCTATGCGTGCAAAAGAATCGGCAAACGATTATCGTTATTTCTCTGAACCTGATTTACTTCCCATTGTTATTACAGAAGAATATATTAATACCATCAAACATGCTCTACCAGAACTACCTCGGGAAAAGCAGCAACGTTTTGAACAAGACTATGAATTGAGTCACTACGATGCCTCTATTTTGACGAGTTCAAAAGAACTGGCTGACTTTTTTGAAGAGACACTGTCTGCCGTTGCAGAACCAAAGAATGCGAAGCTAACAGCAAATTGGGTCATTGTAGAATGGCTGGGTGCCATGAATCGCTCTGATATCGATGAAATCGCAAAAAGCCCAGTGTCCCCAAAACAATTAGGCGGGCTCATTTCACGCATTATCGATGAAACCATTTCTGGTAAAATCGCTAAAACCATTTTTGAAGCCTTGTGGGCCGGCGCCAAGGATGCCGATACCGTGATTTCGGAAAAAGGTTTACGTCAAGTAACCGATGTTAAGGCAATTGAGCGCCTAATTGAACAAGTTTTGAATGACTCAGAACAGCAGGTGCAAGATTATCTGAGCGGAAAAGACCGCTTATTCGGATTCTTTATTGGACAAATCATGAAAATGAGTCAAGGCAAAGCCAATCCAGACCAAGTGAATAAACTGTTAAAAGCGCAACTAGAGGCACGAAAAAAATAGTATCTCTTGCGGTGCATCATATAGACATTAATCAGGGGCAATAACTACCCTATTTCCCCTGATTTTTTTATTACATCTTAAATATCAAACCAATCGATGCAGAGTGTCCATTTTTAAAGATT
This sequence comes from Pseudomonadota bacterium, assembly GCA_041161475.1. Lineage (GTDB taxonomy): Bacteria > Pseudomonadota > Gammaproteobacteria > UBA6186 > Azoamicaceae > JBEAUL01. The sequence continues at coordinate 2,172 of JBEAUL010000090.1, forward strand.
TTTTTAAAATCAGGTAGGTCAGCAGCACCAAAACGCCCTCTTAGTCGACAACTGTTTTCCCAACGTAACATGCCTCTAAAGCCAATTAACTCCGAAAACATACCTTGTAACCCAACCCCTAAGCGTGGATAGGTAGTGGCTCTGCCCTCAACATAAAAATTCGCATTGGCTGCAGCCAATGAACCAGGCCCCCATTTAAGCGAAAGGCCTGGCTTTGCCACAGCAAGACCCACACTTAATATGATCGATAAAGGTTTTTTAGTCGATGGGAGGAAGTAATTTAAATCTGCATGCGCAGCTTTAATACGCGCCTCTCCCTTGACAAAAGAAAGCACACCACCCGTATTGGTAACACCCAGTAACCCTTCTCCTGAGCGAAAATCGGTGCTTTTAGGTTCATGGGTTGTCCAATCATAACCAACATCTACTGACCAACACTCATTGATATAGCCACCAAAAAATATATCAAAACCAGGATGATGATCAACCAACACTCTAGACCAGGGATTGGTAGGTCTGATCCAGTTATATTTAAAAGCCAAGCCAACATAGGTTTCTATATTATTTTCAGTATCTTCTATGTCATCGACAAAAGACGCCATGCTAACTGCAGGTAAACTGGCCAAGATACTGACTAAAAGAAATTGTTGCATCCGTTTCATGATCGTTATCCCTAATTTGTTATTTTATATGAACACGCATTACCTATTAACAGTGTAGCAATCTTTTAAGCAAGCACAAAAAAACCCAAGTTGTTTGACCAACCTGGGTTTTTAGCAGGTTCTATATGATTTCCGTTAAGCGATTGAAATCATTAGAATTTTAGGAAAGCACCTACTGCTACGGAGAAGCTGTCTTTGAATGGCTTGAAGTTGGTCAAGACTTGATTCGCCGCCGCTGCATTGCTTTTTACTTTCAATCTGGAAGTATCTTCCCATAATGCTTTAACGCGTAAACCAATCACATCGGTTGCCATCCAGTTTGCGCCTACACCAATACGTGCGATTGATTTGCTGTCACCACTGATGGAGGTAAGATCTGTAGCAAAATTGCTGCTTGCACCAGCCAATCGATTAACCGTTACTTTTGGCTTCACCCAACCAATACCTAGGGAAGCAAATAGTTCTACGCAATTTTCCATTGGCCAGAAACCAACGAGATCTAAATGTGGACCAGAAAAGCGAACGCTGGCACGTGTTACAATCGGTCCAGGTACTACCGCACCACCAATTCTATCATTGGTAGCAGAGGTACGCTGACGATTTCTTTTCGTGGTAGAATCATAGCCTAATTCTGCACCAAAATTTTCCATAAACTTGGTACCAACATAAACACTGGCGCCAGGTAAATTTTCTGGAAAAACTTTAGGCCAAGTCCCCGAATTTTTTACTTTCGTCCATTTAAAATCCACACCAACAACTGGTTTGCAATCTTCAAACCAAGATTGAGCGCTTGCACTACCTGCTGCAGCAAAGATAGCGCTTGCAATAACTAATTTTTTCATTGTCTTTAATCCTCTTAATAAACACGTTTGTTATTACTTGAACATACAACTTTAATTTTTTTTTACATAACTGTCAAGAAAACTTTTTTACTAATTTCACAATATATCGAATACAAAATGAAACTGGTCAGGTAAAAATGAAAACATAAAAAATATATCTAAAAAGACGTATCAGCAAACATCTAGTACTTCATAAAAAATCCAATGGCAACAGAATATCCATTCATCCAAGGCTTTAAGTTTGGTAGCTTGTTAACACCAACCGCTACTTCATCCTTTATTAAAATGGCGGGTAAACCCTCCCATAATACTTTTGCTCGAAATCCAACTGAATCAGTGATAACCCAATTCGCCCCAAATCCCATGCGCGTGACTCTATGATGATTTCCTCGAATACCTGTTACGGCTTGATCGAATGCTGTATTACTCCCAGTTAAACTTTGCACAAAGATGGTTGGTTTTACTTTTGCCAAACCAAGAGAAACAAATACTTCTAAATTGCTGTCCACAGGAAGAATTCCCATGAAATCAATATGGGCACCTGCAAACCGCAAGCTTGTGTGAAATCCATAGGGCGATCCAACCCCTGCAGGAACCGCAGAACCACCCACGATATCACCACTAACCAATCCCCTGTCTTTTCCTTTTCTTGCTGTCATGTCATAGCCAATTTCAACGCCTATATTTTCCATGAATTTCATAGAACCGTATAAGCTCACGCCAGGAAAACTTTCTGCAAATAAGTAGTTCCAATCTTCAATAATTTTCGCTCTGGTCCATTTATAATCAATACCTAATACCGGAACATAACTTTCGAATAAACTTTCTGCCTGTACTTTACCAATCGTCATTAGCAGTATGCTTGTCGCAATCCATTTTTTCATCCTTCCAGCTCCCTTGAAAATAATACTGGCTTATTCCTTACTGTAGCAGAGTATTAGAAACACCATCGGGCGGTGACAACGCGAGGATTATTGCCCAAATCAACAAACTGCTGTTGGTTAACATACCCTTGTTTTTTTAGCAAGGCAGATAATGCCATAGACTGATCGTGACCATGCTCCAAACACAATAAGCCATTATTCACCAAGTGTTGCTTCGAACCCTCTATGATTTTTATAAAAGCTTCTAAGCCTGATTTTCCTGAACACAGGGCACTGTAAGGCTCCATTTGTAAAGATGGATGCAATAGATGTGGGTCTGACTCAGGAATATAGGGAGGATTACTCACTATTGCAGAAAAAAGACCTTTTTCTTTCAGTGGCTCGAACCAGCTGCCTTCATAAAAATCAATATTAGTAATCGATAGATTGTGCGCATTTTTTTTTGCAACCAACAGGGCATCCTTACTCAGATCTGTTGCAATAATTTTCCACAGAGGCCTCTCAGTAGCCAATGCTAAAGCAATCGCACCACTGCCTGTACCCAAATCTACCACAGGATGAGGTAAACGCTCCGGTAAGGTTTGTAATATCATCTCGACCAAGCATTCTGTATCCGCACGAGGCACGAGTACCGCTGGTGTTACCGTGAGCTGAAAGGTCCAAAAAGCTTTTTTACCTATAATGTAGGCTAAAGGTTTTCCTGCTTTTCTTTCGAGCACCTGTTGATTCAATGTTTTTTGAACAGATGGCTCTATCAATATATCAGGATTTTTTTTTAAAAAAAGCCTATCAACGGTTAAAAGGTGTGCGAGCAAACACTCTACTTCGAAATAAGCGTCGGGTATTTCTGACAATATTTGTGTATACCGATTAAGTAATGTTTGAATCGAAACCTTAGACATTCGTCAATTCTGCCAATTGCTCTGCCTGATATTCTTGACACAATGGTTCAATTACGGGCAACAAATCACCTTCTAAAATTTCTGTTAACTTATACAAAGTGAGATTAATACGATGATCGGTTAAGCGTCCTTGGGGAAAATTATACGTACGTATGCGTTCAGAACGATCGCCACTTCCCACCAAACTTTTTCTGGTTGCAGCTTGTACTGCTTGTTGCTTGGCCTGTTCACTGGATAAAATTCTGGCTTGCAATAATGCCATGGCTTTGGCCTTATTTTTATGCTGAGAACGCTCATCCTGACATTCAACAACTGTACCCGTCGGAATATGGGTAATCCGCACAGCAGAATCCGTCCTATTCACGTGTTGGCCCCCTGCCCCAGAAGCCCTATAGGTATCTATTCGTAAATCACTCGAGTTGATGTCTACCGAATCGATGCTAGCCACTTCAGGTAAAATGGCAACCGTACATGCAGATGTATGAACGCGTCCTTGCGATTCAGTCTCTGGCACTCGCTGAACCCGATGAGCACCCGATTCAAATTTTAATTTAGAGTAGACGCCTTGCCCTACAATACGCACAATCACTTCTTTAAATCCACCTTTTTCTCCCAAGCTCTCACTCACCATTTCAACCTGCCAGCGTTGATTTTCAGCAAATTTAGTGTACATACGGAATAAATTTCCGGCAAATAAGGCTGCCTCATCGCCTCCAGTTCCCGCACGAATTTCTAAAAATACATTTCCTTTATCATGTGGATCGGTGGGTAAAAGGCACGTGTATAGATCTTTTTCTTGTGCAATGAGCTTGCTTTTAAGTTCGGTAATTTCCTCTTCTACCAAAGCACGTAATTCTGGATCTGCTTCCTGTAGCATGGCTTCTGCTGACAGGATATCAGCCTCTGTGCTTTTATAAGAGGCGAAACTTAGTGCAATTGCTTGCAACTCTGCATACTCTTTCGAATATTGTCGAAACATATTTTGATCGTGGATAACAGACTCTGTTGAAAGTAATCCCTCTAACTCTTCATAACGCTCTGCACACATTTCTAGTTTTTTTCGAATAGATGCTTTCATATACACTGCTCACTATTTTTTTGTTATTACTTTGTTTATTTGATGATAAAAATATTTGATTGCGCTGCCCTAAATAACCGATGGTTCCGGCACTTTCCATTTTTCCTGCTTATCTAGATAAGATTTCTCTTTAAATACGGAACGCCTTAGCACGATGGTTGGTTCATGAATTAAACGATTTGTTAATCTGTGTGCGAGATGTTGCATCACAACTTCTGGGGATTTCCCATTATTTAACTGTATTAGTGCTTCTTTTATCGTATTTTCCCTGATAACAGCACATTTCTCGCGATAACGACGAATATAGTCCATCTCGGATTGCGCTAAAAGCCAACGCATAAATTGCCTTGCCTTTTCTCTCACCATTTTTTCTGCTTGCACAGCAGCTTCCTCTCGCGCTTGTCGATTATCGATTGCCATTGCTTGTAAATCGTCAACTGTATATAAATAGACCTCTTTAAAAGCACCTACTTCTTTTTCAATATCTCTGGGTACAGCCAAATCTATCAATAACAACGGCGCTGTTGTTAATCTATTTTGCAAAGCTTGTTTGATGCATTCTTTTTTAATCAAAGGGTAGGGACTCGACGTTGCTGTCACCAATACATCAATTGTTGCAAGACAGGCTTCAATTGAAGACAAGCCAAGTGCTTCACCTTGGAATTTTTCAGCCAAATGCATTACCTTTTCTGGTGTACGGTTCACAAAAATAGGATTGACCATATTCAATCGCTGAAAACGCCTAGCTGCAATCGCAATCATTTCACCAGAGCCAACAAACATCACTTTTAAAGGCTTATGTTGCGGAAAAATAGTCGTCACCAAACGCATGGCAATACAGGCAACTGACAGTGAATTTTCTCCAATTGATGTCTCTGTGCGTATTTTTTTTGCAACACCAAAGGCAAATTGAAACAATCTTGTCAATTTTTTACCTAAAGATTTGGCCATTAACGCCTGTTCATAAGCCAGTTTCATTTGGCCTAAGATCTGAGTTTCTCCCAAAATAAGGGAATCTAGGCCAGCACTCACGCGAAGCAGATGGTGTACCGCAGATGTGTCTGTGTACTGATATATTGCGTCACCCAAGGCCTCCATGCTAGGAAAGTGTCTATGCTTTTGCAACCAAGCCCAAAATTCCCCTACCCGAGAAGGGCAAAGCCCATCACAATAAAATTCGGTTCGATGACAAGTGGAAACAATAGCGATTGCCTTCACCAGGCCTGTACAAACCAACGCCTGGCTACATGCCAGCATCGCCGACACATCAAAGGCCAATTTTTCCCTGACACACAATGAAGCTGTCTGATAGCTTACACCCAAGACCGTCAACTGCGCCATGCGACTCCTTTAGCTTTCTGAATGAACGCCGAAAACATTATTAACACTGTTTAACACACCCTTTAGGCGCTTGATCACCCTATGTCAAAACCGTCGGTCTTAGTATATCTTACTGCGTTGGTCTTAGCGACTGCTGGGAGTTACCTAACTGGCATTTTTCCATTCTCCCGGATAAACAAGACCGACCCATCGGCCATTGTTTTAGATACAAACGCTTCTGTAGAGAATACCAGCATCCCCATCGCCACTACTGTAGACCCAGAGGCCAAGGAGTCAGCCTATCGCAACGCGCTGGATTACCTAATTTTGGCAGAAATTGCCAAAATGAATGAGCAAGATAGCCTAGCTCTGACCTACTATCAACACGCATTTACTGTATCACAATCAGCAGAGGTAGCCCAGGAGGCCACGGAATTGGCCCTTGAAGCAGGCGATCCTTCAATTGCCATCGAATTTGCACAAGCATGGGCCAAAGTTGATCCCCATGATTTATCCGCACAACTGGTTGCAATGACCCTTTTATTGCCAAGCGACCATAAACTGGCTGAACAGTATTTAACCCAAGCATTTGTCAGTGACCCTGAAGGACTGGCTACCCATCTATCCCTAGTGCAAAGTCGACTGCCGGAAGAAGGGCGCGCATTGCTCTACCAAGCCATTGTGGATTTGGCTAAACAACAAATCAATAGCCCTGAGGCACAGGCACTTGCAGCACAAGCCGCAATCTATGAGCAACAGTTTACGCAGGCAAACAGCTATCTAGAAGCAACCTTTCGTCTAAAACCAGAGATGACAACCGCCATTAAGTTAAAAGCAAAACTCATTCGATATAATGACAAAAATGACCAACAAGCACTGTCTTATTTACTACAAAAAGTCAATACATTTCCAGAAAACGATGATTTACGCGCATTTTATGCCCATGCGCTTATTGAATCAAAGCAATATCCTGAAGCCATTAAGCAATTAGAGCATTTGCTTAAAAAAGACCGCTACCGTTCGATTACATTACTGTTACTGGGTGAAGTGTACCATCTCATGGGAAATGAAACCACTGCACTCACTTACGTAAATCAAGCACTCAACTTCCCTGAATACCAGGCTGCAGCGCATTATTTGCTCGGAGAGATTTATCAACAACAGAAAAATTTTTCACTTGCTCTAACGCATTTTTCAAATATTACGGAAGGCGAATATCACGTACCAGCTATTTTGAATAGCGCGATTATCTTGAACAAAAATCAACAATTTGAAGAGGCGCTCGATATACTACGCTCTGCAGAACCCTCTGATTTTCAGGAACAGAAGCAGTTATTATTATTAGAAGTCAGCACACTAATTAATGCCAAAAATATTGCGGAAGCAAGTGAATTACTCTCTCATATTTTGCATAATTTACCAGAAGATCCAGATTTTCTTAAACAACAAGAAAGCATCGAAAAAATTAATTTAAGATAAAAAAAACCGAAGCCAAAAAATAACTCCGGTTTTTTTCATTACTTAATTATTTTTACAACTAAGGCGTTATAACACCTGCTTTTGCCTCTGGTTGCTTGTTATCCATTTCTTTTCTTTTTTCCATCATTTCTTTACGGTGTTCTTTTCTTTTTTCCATCATTTCTTTACGTTTTTCCATATGTTCTTTGCGTTTCTCCATATGTTCTTCACGATGCTCCATGCGTTCTTCGTGACGCTCTTCACGTTTTTCCATGCGCTCTTCGCGATGTTCTTGACGATTTTCGATCCGTTTTTCATGATGTTCTTGTTTATGATGTTCTTGTTTATTTTGATGTCGACTTTTTGCGTACTCATCACCAACAGCATGGGCATCTCTTGGAGAATTTGCTAAAGCGATGCCTGGCACCATCAAACCGAGCACCAAAGCCGATTCCACTAAAAAGCCACATTTTTTCAATTTACTCATACTTAATTACTCCCAAAGTCCCTATATACAAAAATGAATTGTTTCATTAACCTTCCCTGAAAAAATAAGTATCTATTTTTTCACTCATTTACTCTAATATATTTTACTAGAATTCGTCTACTGTCTATGGCAATATAGACGCAGGCTCTCAGAAAGCAATATATAGCCATAAGGTAACTAGTTAACTCATCTCAATTAAAACAAATGCTTAACTGGCCATTACCCAAACGAATACCTAACATCACCCCCATACCTAGCCTGACTTGTTTATTCCCCAATGCGATGGGTATAAAATCTTGAGTAGCCGATAGATACAGTTTATATCGCATATTGGGTGTAAGTGAGGATTGAATCATTTCATCTAAGGCTTTCAATAAAGCTATATCACTATAAAGTGCTTGCATATTTTTAGCTGTTATGCACTGAATTTTTATCAAAAAAAGTTTTCTGCTTTCTAAATATCTTTTTCCTAATAGACAATTTTCTCCCAACATATTTCCATAAATAGTGCTATTTACCGATACCCATTGGTTACAGTGCTCTTCAATCACTACATCAAAACCTATAAAAACTTTACAAATTTTTTTTAAAGCCATTACTGAAAATGGTTTATTACTCAGCAATCCTGCAATTGAATAAGAAGAAGCAACTGATTTATCGGACAATTTCCCTCCTGAAATAATACGCAACAATTTGGCAAAAGGATGATTTGGAGAATTTAAAAAAAAGGGCGGATATCCTGCTTTCCATATTTGATATTTTAATTGAAATAATCTATTTTCAAATATTTTTAAAAAATCATATAGCA
>JBEAUL010000059.1:0-10269 GCA_041161475.1 Pseudomonadota bacterium
GTATTAAACATATCGTTGGGAATAGAATAAAGATGGCAAAAGAAGCAACTGGAAAAGAAAAAACAGGTGGAACGAGTGGTAAAGGGAAATCTGGTGGTTCCCGTGGCGGTAAAGCGGGTAGCTTAGCTGCTGGTATTCGTAAAAAGAAAAAAGCTCAAATGGTAACCACAGGTGTAGTGCACATCTTAGCCACTTTTAACAATACGATTATTACAATTACCGATACCTTAGGTAATACTTTGGCTTGGAAAACTTCCGGTGGTTCAGGATTTAGGGGCTCTAAAAAAAGTACACCTTTTGCCGCTCAAACAGCTTCCGACTTAGCAGCTAAAAATGCAAAGCAACAGTATGGTCTTGAGTTTGTCGACGTGTTAGTACAAGGGCCAGGTCCAGGCAGAGAAGCAGCAATGCGTGCCCTAATCCCTCATTTTAAAGTAAGATCTTTTGCCGATGTTACTGGTATTCCACATAACGGATGCCGTCCAGAAAAAGAACGTCGTGTATAAGCAGTTTGGAGAGATAAGATAATGGCTAGATATTTAGGTGCAACTTGTCGTGTGGCAAGAAGAAACGGTGGCGTTGATTTGGGCTTAAAAAGCCGTGCGCGTGAGCTGGGGACAAAGTGTAAACTAAGCACCGCGCCTGGTCAGCATGGTCAGAAAAAAGGAAAAACCTCAGATTACGGTAAGCAGTTATCTGCTAAGCAAGTACTGCGTGGTATGTATGGCGTATTAGAGCGTCAATTTAGACGTTATTACCAAGAAGCCTCTCGTATCAAAGGTGTGACTGGTAATAATTTGCTACAGTTACTAGAATCTCGTTTAGACAATGTTGTCTACAGAGTTGGTTTTGGCTCTACACGTGCAGAGTCTCGTCAGTTGGTGCGTCATAAATCCATTATGGTAAATGGCGTTGTGGTAAATATTCCTTCTTACCAAGTAAAGCCAGGTGATGTGATTGATGTTCGTGAAAAGTCCAAAGCACAAACCCGTATTCAAGATGCGTTGCGTTTAGCTGAAAATGCAGGGTTTCCAGAATGGGTTCAAGTGGATATGAGCAAAATGTCAGGAACATTTAAACGTATTCCAGATAGATCAGATCTGCCTGCAGATTTAAATGAACAATTAGTTGTGGAATTGTATTCTAAGTAATTCAGTTTCCTAACAGGAGAGCTATCCGCTATGTCGTCTTGTAACGTAAATGATTTTTTAAAAGGCCGTATCGCCGATTTACAGCCTATGGGCCATCGTTGTGTTCGAGTTGTTATCGAACCGTTAGAGCGTGGTTTTGGGCATACCTTAGGTAATGCGCTAAAGCGCATATTACAATCTTCTATGCCTGGTTGCGCAGTAACCGAGGTAAATATAGAAGGCGTGTTGCATGAATACACGGCCAAAGAAGGGGTTCAAGAAGATATTGTCGATGTCCTGTTAAATTTGAAAGGTTTAGAGTTCAAATTGCATGGCCGTGATGAAGTGGAACTAACGCTTTTGAAAAATGGTGTTGGTACAGTGACTGCTGGTGACTTTGAGTTACCGCATGATGTGACCATCTTAAATCCAGATCATGTTATTGCACACATGACCAAAGACGGCGATTTAAAAATGACTATTCGTGTTCGTCGTGGTCGTGGCTATCAACCTGCTTTAACCCGTCAATTGTTGTCAGATGAACAGGATGCGCAAAAAATTGGTTGGCTACAACTCGATGCTTCTTTTAGTCCCGTAAGACGTGTAAGCTATACCGTTGAAAACGCCCGTGTAGAGCAGAGAACCGACTTAGACAAATTGATTTTAGAAATTGAAACCAATGGAACTATCGAGCCTGAAGAAGCCATTCGCGCAGCTTCTGGTATTTTGGTTGATCAGTTGTCTGTTTTTGTTGATTTGCATAATAATACGCAATCTTCATCTTTATCCTCTCGTCAATTTGATGTAGATCCGATGCTTTTACGTCCGGTTGATGATTTAGAGTTGACTGTTCGCTCTGCAAATTGCTTGAAAGCTGAAAATATTTATTTGATTGGAGATTTGGTGCAAAAAACAGAAAACGAACTGTTAAAAACACCGAATTTAGGTAAAAAATCTTTGCTTGAAATCAAAGATATTTTAGCAACAAAAGGCTTATCCTTAGGTATGCGTTTAGAAGGATGGCCTTTAAAACAAAATGATTTGGTAAAAAAAGAGCACGTTCTTTAAAAAGATAAGTACTCATTTGATAGAAAATAATTAAGGCAGTATTTTATGCGTCATAGAAGAGTTAGCAGAAGATTTAGTCGGACATCCAGTCACCGTAAAGCCATGTTTTCCAATATGGTAAAGTCCGTGATTGAGCATGAAATTATTAAAACCACCTTGCCAAAGGCAAAGGATCTTCGTCGTTATTTGGAACCAATGATTACATTGGCCAAAGAAGATTCTGTCTCAGCAAGACGTTTGGCTTTTTCTCGTTTAAGAGATGATGCGATCGTTGCAAAGTTATTTAACGATGTTGGTCCTCGTTTCAAAACACGTCCAGGCGGTTACATTCGTATTATTAAGTGTGGTTTTCGCGCTGGTGATGCTGCCCCTATGGCCATTGTTGAATTGGTCGATAGAAAAATAGAAGCAGAGGCATCATAAGTGACCTCGAAATGATCAAAAAAAAGCTGGTGTAATAACCAGTTTTTTTTTGATTGCTGTTTTATGAAATCAGAGATTGACATAAAAAATAGGTTTCATAAAGCAAAGAATAAAAACAGAAACGATTGACGTATATGCTTATTTAAAAGGTGTGTACGCACTAGTTTGACAGCTATATAAACTTAAGGCATACTGGTGCCAACCTTTACCAAATGGGGTTATTTATGAACAATAGTCAAGAGACGCTTGTTACTACACCTAAAACATTTAGTAAGTTTAGAAATTTCTTTTGGCCTATTCATGGGCATGAGCATAAAAAATTGGTTCCCATGTTCATGCTGTTTTTACTCATCTCCTTTATCTACAATTTACTGCGCTGTATGAAGGTTGCTTTGGTTGTCGGTGGAGATGCCGGATCGAGCGCCGGTGCTTCGGTTATCCCATTTTTAAAAGTCTGGGGTGTATTACCCAGTGCGGTTATTCTTACCTACTTTTTTACTGTTCTGGCGAGTCGTTTTAATCGAGAACACGTGTTTTACATTGTCATTGCCTTCTTTTTAGGCTTCTTTGTTCTCTTTACGGTCTTCTTACACCCCAATCATGCCTTGTTAGAACTGGTCTGGTTACCAAAACGATTAAACGATATTTTGCCAGCGGGTTTTAAAGGATTGATTTCGGCTATCCAATACTGGCCTACTTCACTCTTTTATATCCTGTCAGAGCTCTGGAGCTCAGTGGTGCTCTCAATGCTCTTCTGGGGTTACGCCAATGAAGTGACAACAGTAGAAGAAGCCAAGCGCTTTTACTCGATTTTTGCCTTAGGTGCTAATGCTTCTGGTATTTTTTCAGGACAAATTGCACAATTCATGACTTTCGAAAAATTTAATGCAGCAATGCCTTTTGGCCGCACGGCTTGGGAGCAAACGGTTATTTTACAAATTGCGCTTGTGTTGCTCTTGGGATGTGTCATTTTAGGCTTGTTTCGCTGGTTGAATACCAAGGTCTTTGTTCAAGCCAAAGAGCAAGAAGGTTTATCAGCCGCAGAACTCTTTACCCGAAAAAAGAAAAATACAGTGTCGTTAATGGCCTCCTTCCAGTGCCTGGCGCGTTCACGCTATATGTTGTATATCGCCATTGTCGTGGTGGCTTACAATATCGTGTATAACCTGGCTGATGTGGTGTGGACTGACCAAATCAATCTACAGATGCAAGGCGAGAGCAGTGCCATTAACAAATACATGAACAATGTGACTTCTGTTACAGGGATGTTGGCAACCTTTTCTGCCTTATTCTTATCCGGTAATGTCATCAGACGCTTTGGCTGGACAGTAACGGCCATGATTACACCGATTATCTGGTTAGCAATGGGTATTGGTGTGTTTGGGTGTATGCTTTTCCAAATGAACGAAACGGTGACAGGTGTTCTGCTTCAACTGTTTGGTGTGCCAATTCAAACTTTAGTGGTTATGTTTGGCTCAGCGCAAATTTGTATGGGAAGAGCGAGTAAATATACGGTCTTTGATGAGTCAAAGGAAATTGCTTTTATCCCATTACCCAAAGAAGAGCAACGCAAAGGTAAAGCAGTTGTCGACGGGATTGCTTCTCGATTTGGTAAAGCAGGTGGTTCATTATTGATACAAGTCTTGCTGATTGCTTGTGCTAGCCTAGCGAATGCCATTCCTTATATCGCAGCCATCTTTTTTGTGGTGATATTGCTTTGGATTTATGCTGTACGAAATTTAGGTCGGATTGTGAAGAAAGCGGTTGATGCGAGCAGTGCAACTGCTCCAACACCAGAAGTAACAGCTGCTGATACCATTCATTCTTCAACGCAACAAAAGCCGATGGAGGCTTTCTAAGTATATGCACAACGATCCAAAGACGTTGAATGAAGAAAAACCCTTTGGTCAACTCAGAAATTTTTTCTGGCCGGTACATCGACATGAACATCGCAAATTGGTGCCTTTGTTTGTTTTGTTCTTATTGATTCCCTTTATCTACCATTTGTTGCGATGTATGAAAGTGGCCTTGGTAGTAGGGGGAGATGCTGGTTCTCATGCAGGCGCTTCTGTTATACCTTTTTTGAAAGTATGGGGGGTTTTGCCTGGAGCAGTTGTTCTAACTTACTTTTTTACACTGTTAGCAAATCGCTTTAACCGCGCTCAAGTTTTTTATATCGTTGTGCTCTTTTTTCTGAGCTTTTTTGCTTGTTTTACGCTATTTTTACATCCAAATCATCAATTACTTGAGCTGGTGCTATTACCCGAGTGGTTAAGCAAGGTTTTACCTCAAGGGTTTCAAGGACTCATCGCTGCGATTCGTTATTGGCCAACTTCTCTGTTTTATATCCTGTCGGAACTTTGGGGCTCGGTGATTATTGCAATGTTGCTATGGGGTTATGTGAACGAAGTGACAACCTTGGGCGAAGCAAAACGCTTTTATGCAATATTTACCCTAGCTGCAAATATGTCAGGGATTTTTTCTGGGCAAGTGGCCCAATTAATGGTCTTTAAAGAAGTCAATGTACTATTGCCGTTTGGTAATACAGCCTGGGAACAAACCGTATTGATGCAGATTGCCTTAATCATGGTCTTAGGGGCAATTATTTTGGGCTTATTTTGGTGGCTAAACAAATATGTGTTTGTCGAACACCAAGCCAGCCTGCCTGCGACAAAATTATTTACGCGTAAAAAGAAAAATGCGATTTCACTCATGGCTTCTTTTCAGTATTTAGCGCGTTCCAGATATATGTTATATATTGCAGTTATCGTTGTTGGTTACAATATTGTTTATAATTTGGCTGATGTGGTTTGGACAGACCAAATGAACATTAAAATGGCTGGAGACAGCGCAGCGATTAACCGATATATGAACAATGTTACCTCTATCACGGGTATCTTTGCGACTTTTTCGGCGTTGTTTTTATCAGGCAATGTGATTAGACGGTTTGGCTGGAAGGCAACAGCAATGATTACCCCGCTGATTTGGTTGGCAATGGGGATTGGGGTGTTTGGTTGCATGATGTTTCAAGCCAATGAAACGGTCACGGGTGCTTTATTGCAGCTGTTTGGCTTGCCTATTCAATCTTTGATTCTATTGTTTGGTTCTGCTCAAATTTGTTTGGGCAGGGCGAGTAAATACACCGTGTTTGATGAATCTAAAGAAATCGCGTTTATTCCTTTATCAAAAGAAGAGCAACGCAAAGGAAAAGCCGTAGTCGATGGAATTGGTTCTCGATTCGGTAAAGCGGGCGGATCGTTATTAATACAGATTTTATTGGTGACTTGCCTCAATTTATCGAATGCGTTACCCTATATTGCGGTACTGTTTTTTGTTGTGCTGTTTTTGTGGATTTATGCCGTTCAAGGACTGGGAAATTGTGTAAAACAGTCTGTTGATCGAGATCAATCTAGCAATGAATCTGCTGATACGCCTGCAGATATATCCATGCCTTTAGGTCAGATACAAAACTTGGTAAAAGCAGAAGGGGCAACGGCTGCCTAAGATTGCTTCGGATTTTTAAATTTATGCAAGATATCATTGTTCGAGGCGCTAGAACCCACAACTTAAAAAATATTACTGTTCAATTGCCTCGTCATCAGCTGGTGGTTATCACTGGCTTGTCTGGTTCTGGTAAATCTTCTTTGGCCTTCGATACCCTGTATGCTGAAGGACAACGTCGCTATGTAGAGTCGCTGTCTGCTTATGCCAGGCAATTTCTATCTGTCATGGAAAAACCAGATGTAGACCAGATAGAAGGTTTATCTCCAGCCATATCTATTGAACAAAAATCCACTTCTCATAACCCTCGTTCTACCGTTGGTACAGTTACCGAAATTTATGATTACTTACGGGTGCTATTTGCCCGTGTTGGCGTGCCACATTGTCCAACACATAAAACAGCCTTGGTTGCCAAAACGGTTAGCCAAATGGTCGATTATATATTAACCTTGCCAGAAGACAGTAAAATTTTATTGATGGCTCCCATCGTCAAAGAACGAAAAGGGGAACATATACAGCTATTAGAGCAGTTACGTGAGCAGGGATATGTCCGAGTAAAAATTGATGGTGAGTTGTTTGAACTAGACGATCCGCCCAAATTAGATTTAAGAAAAAAACATACCATAGAAGTGGTTGTTGATAGATTAAAAATACGCCCAGATATAGGCCCTCGATTAACAGATTCTCTTGAAACAACCTTACGTTTAAGCGATGGGCTCGCAAAAGTCGATCTGTTGTCTGACACCGGAACCGTGTTGAAAACGGAACTTTTTTCTTCAAAGTTTTCTTGTATAGAATGTGGATATGCATTGTCAGAGCTAGAGCCACGATTATTTTCTTTTAACAATCCTGTCGGAGCTTGCTCGACTTGTGATGGGCTTGGCGTACAGCAATTTATCGACCCAGAAAAAGTGGTTATCAATCCGGCTTTAAGCCTGTCAACAGGTGCCATACGCGCTTGGGATCGGCACAATATCTATTATTACAGTATTTTAAAATCCTTGGCGAAGCATTATCGATTTGATTTAGAGATGCCTTTTAAAAAGCTTTCTAAGAAAGTACAAGACATTCTTTTGTATGGCAGTGGTGATACGGAATTGACTTTCCAATATGATTTTAGAGATGGCACAACAGCTAAAGAAAAGCATGTTTTTGAGGGAATTGTTTCAATCATGATGCGTCGATATCGTGAAACAGAATCAATACATGTGCGTGAAGAACTGGCTAAATATCTGAGTGAACAAGTCTGCCAGGCATGCCAAGGCACACGTTTAAATGTACAGGCTCGTCATGTACTGATAAAAAAATACAATATTGCTGACACTTGTCATTTTACCATTAAAGAAGCACATCAATTTTTTCAACAACTGACTTTATCGGGTGCTCGTGGGGAAATTGCAAAAAAATTACTCAAGGAAATTGTGAGTCGCTTAGAATTTTTAATCAATGTTGGATTAGAATACTTAAGTTTACAACGCAGTGCTACGACTTTATCTGGTGGGGAGGCGCAGCGCATTCGGTTGGCGAGTCAAATTGGTGCTGGATTGGTTGGTGTCTTATACGTCTTGGATGAACCATCGATAGGGTTACATCAACGTGATAATGCAAAATTATTAAAGACGCTGTTTCATTTACGTGATTTAGGTAATACGGTTATCGTGGTTGAGCATGATGAAGAGGCTATTCGACATGCTGATTATGTCCTAGACATTGGCCCGGGTGCAGGCGTGCATGGTGGCGCTGTGGTGTATGAAGGCAGCCCTGTGGATATGCTGGCTTGCCAATCATCGCTGACAGGGCAATATTTGTCTGGAAAAAAATCCATTCCTATACCTAAAAAACGGTTACCCTTCAATACGAATCGAGTGTTAACTTTAAAAGGTGCCTCAGGTAACAATCTTAAAAACATAACAGCGGTCTTTCCGATAGGACTGTTAACCTGCATCACAGGGGTTTCAGGATCGGGTAAATCAACGCTCATTAACGATACACTCTATCCACTCGCCGCGCGTGCTTTAAATGGGGCCGAACAAGTATCGCCTGCGCCGTATAAAGCAATAGAAGGGTTAGAACAGCTGGATAAAGTCATTGATATCGATCAAAGCCCCATTGGTCGCACACCGCGTTCTAATGCAGCCACCTATACGGGTTTATTTTCAGATATTCGTGATTTGTTTGCGGGTACTCAAGAAGCGCTGTCTAGGGCCTACAAGCCTGGGCGCTTCAGCTTTAACGTGAAAGGCGGTCGCTGTGAAGCTTGCCAAGGAGATGGCTTAATTAAAGTCGAAATGCATTTTTTACCCGATATTTATGTCGACTGTGACGTCTGTCATGGTAAGCGTTACAATCGCGAAACGCTAGAAGTATTGTATAAGGGTAAAAATATTCATCAAGTGCTTGAAATGACGGTTGAAGATGCAATGACTTTTTTCAATGCTATCCCAGCCATCAAGCGAAAACTGGAAACATTGATAGAGGTAGGGCTTGGTTATCTAAAAATTGGCCAAAGTGCGACCACGTTATCCGGTGGTGAAGCGCAACGCATTAAACTGGCAAAAGAGCTGGCACGCAGAAGTACAGGAAAAACACTCTATATTTTAGATGAACCCACGACTGGGTTACATTTTCATGATATCTATAATCTCATGTCTATTGTGTTGCGTTTACGTGAGCAAGGAAATACCATCTTGATCATTGAACATAATTTAGATGTGATTAAAATGGCAGACTGGGTGATCGATTTAGGACCAGAAGGCGGTGGTGGCGGTGGGCAAATTATTGCTACGGGCACACCAGAGGCCATTACAACAATTTCAATGTCGCATACCGGGCAATTTTTAAAACCGATGTTGTCCGCACAGACTAAAAAACAATAGTGTCCTTGCTGTTGTGTCACCACATCTTTTTACAAAACAAGAAAAAATAGCCGTCACCAGTATCGCAGGTATTTATTTGTTGCGTATGCTGGGCTTATTTATGCTATTGCCCATTTTTAGCGAATATGCGCTTAGCTTACAGGGCGCAACAAAGTCCTTAATGGGAATAACATTAGGGATTTATGGACTCACTCAAGCCCTATTTCAAATTCCTTTTGGCTTTTTTTCGGATAGATGGGGAAGGCGATCGGTAATTGCTTTTGGCCTTTTTTTATTTATGATCGGTAGTGTTATTGTGGCTTGCTCAAGCCATTTGTACGGGGTTACTATAGGTCGTGCTTTACAAGGTTCTGGAGCCATTGGTTCAGTCTTAATGGTGTATTTAAGTGATTTAACGCGAGAGTCCATTCGTCCTCGGGCGATGGCGTATGTGGGCATGGTAATAGGCGGTTCTTTTGTATTGGCCTTGTTATTATCCCCATTGCTCAGTAGCTTTTTTGGTGTCCCCGTATTATTTTGGGGAATGGCAGTGACAAGTGCTGTCGCTCTATTGGTTTTATATCGCGGTGTACCAAAGGCAAATAATCATACCCGATTACTGATGGCGGACTTACCCAAACAAACACATGTCTTATTACAACAAAAAAATTACCTGGGCGCTTTGTTATCTGTGTTTCTAGCGCATGCGACATTAACGGCTCTATTTCTTTTTCTACCCAAGTGGATTGCATCACATGGATTTACAAACCGTTATGCTTGGCAGTTTTATGTTCCCGTATTTTTGGTGAGTTTTTCTGTTGCAATGAAAATAATTCGTTGGACAGAGAAACAACAACGACTCAAAACAGCTTTAATGTATGCTTTAATTGGTGGCGGTTTGTCTGTCCTCTGTCTGTTGTTTGGGCATCAAAATATAATAGGGTTGTTTCTGGGGGCAATTGGGTTTTTTATGGCTTTTGGATTGCTCGAAGCAGGGTTGCCCGCTTTTGTATCTACCATTGTTCATACATCCATTAAAGGCACAGCGATGGGGATATATGCAACGCTTCAATTTTTAGGTATCTTTGCTGGGGGGTGTTTTGGGGGGGCTTTACTTAATGTTGTTTCATAAAAATGTTGTTATAATATGCCCTTTATTAAAGGAATAAAGCGTCAATCACCCCCGGCTAAAGCCGGAGGCTTGCAGGGCAACCGACAAGCCTAGTTGACCAGCCTTAGGTTGCTTTGAGAAGGGTCAACCGACTCAAAACAGCCTACGTTAGGAGCGAATA
>JBEAUL010000091.1:0-27674 GCA_041161475.1 Pseudomonadota bacterium
TCTTTCAGTCCTTCGGATATTAATAATTTATTGGGAGGATCAATTTTATCATAAGACATTAAAAGTACTTCTAGCCCATTAACCTTTCTTATTAATTCAGATATCGATACTGCCGCGTTAAATCCAATATATATTTTTTCCAGATTTAGTACGCGCAAATCGCTAGACAATTTTTGAATAATAGCATCACAGAGTTTCATGATGACTTTATCGGTTATATGGGTATTTTTTAAATGTATTTCAGTAAACAACGCACCATTTTTTATTATTTTAGCCAAACTTTCCCCGCCTTGCGGGCCAATACGGTTATCTGTTAAAAACAATCTTGAGGTCGATAATACAAATTTTTTTCTGCCGATCTTGTTATGTAATTTAGATAACCCATGTCTATTAATATTATTGTTACATAAGTATAAAAATTCCATCGATTGGTGGTCATATTCAGCGATATTGGGTTTTAGTAATAATTGAATGGCTGAATTTGCTAGACGATTGGAAGATAAGTCAAGTGAATATAATTTTTTATTAAATATAATGCTTTTTAGTATGTTAATAGCGTCAAATTCAAGCAAATTATGACTCAGATCAATGACATTGAGATGCATTCCATTGTTAATAGACGAAAATAAGGACTCAAGATGCATTTTTTTTAATTGATTATGGGATAGTCCGAGATAAAATAGATCTCTGTTGTGTTGGATAACGAATTTTACTTTATCAAGTATGGTATTGCGCATAAATCCAATAGAGAATTCAAGCTTTTTCAAGTGACTATGTTGTTCTAAAGCAGAAAGAATAAACAAAATAATGGTACTTCTTTGATCTAAAACAAGAGGATTTTCTGTGTGTAAAATAGCTGGAATTTTTAAAGAAAAATATTCTAAAACAGGATTTTTTAAAAGTAACGAGCATAAATGGGTCCATTCCTCAAGAGAATAATCATCTATGTCTACCATATCTAAGTCAAGGTGTGAATTTTTACAAAAAGACATAACGAGATCATCAGGTAGCATGGACAGCCTCATATTTGGTTTCCCATATGGTATGGGGGAGTGGAGATTATAGTTTCCAACAAATAGATATGCCTGTCAAGCAGCTTTTTTATACTGAAATTAATACAGAAAATTAACTGTTAAAACTGTGCGCTTCAGTTAGTTTAAATAACTTACATCTCCCCAAATGGCGTTCAAGGGTTTATCTCGATTACAGCGCCATTTCAAGTAAATATGTTGCAGAGGATTATTGGTAAAGAAATTTTGATACCGTTCTTCGGCATCATAAAAAGTCTCTAGTTTTAAAATAGGGGTGACTACTTTATGACTAAGCTGAAATTCAATCCTTTTTTTAGAGTGCTCTGCTGCCATCTCTTGACTGTGGTCGGTATAAAAAATTGCAGCAGTATATTCATTTCCTATATCACAAAATTGTCCTTTAGGATTAAAAGGATCTATATTGTGCCAAAATATGGTTAACAACTGATCATAAGAGATAATGCTGGGGTTATAGATAACTTTGATAGAGCGTTTTTTGGCTTCACTACTTTTCGAACCAGTAATTTTTCCAGTTGCGTAACCTGCTCTTATGGATAAGATGCCGGGGTATTTTATTTTTGAATCCCTATTAAAAAAAACAGACTGACTGGTTAAAAAACAGCCCATAGAAAAAACAGCTGTTTTTGTGTATTTGGTTTCTATCACTCTGGTTTCCGTTGGGGAATTTTTTAACAATAATATACCAACAATAACAATAGCCCCTACCCCAATAAAGGATAACAAGACTTTAATAGAAAAGATTAACAATCGTTTCATATTGTATACCAGTGCCTATTTTATAATATAGTTTTTTCTCTAACTATAAAAGAAAGGTTTAAGGATTGTTTACAATATAGTATAGCTTTTATAATTTGCGTTTTGAATCACGGTTTTCTTGAAATGTTTTCAATTTTACCGTTAATTTTTCCATATAAAGATAAAATAAGGGTGTAATGTAAAGCGTGAGTAATTGGGAAAACAACAGTCCTCCCACAACAGCAATGCCTAAGGGTCTTCGTGTTTCCCCACCTGCCCCATATCCTAAAGCCAAAGGCATTGTTCCAAATATAGCCGCCAAAGTCGTCATCATAATGGGTCTATATCGCACACTACAGGCTTTTACAATGGCTTCTCGGGCACTTGATTGATATTGTCTTCTATCTTCAATAGCAAAATCGACCATAATAATGCCATTTTTTTTCACTAAGCCAATTAACATAATAATCCCAATAAAGCTATAAATATTCAATTCTTGTTGAAAAATGACCAGTGAAAACAGCGCACCAAAGGCAGCAAAGGGTAAGGCAGTTAAAATCGTAATCGGATGAATAAAGTGTTCATATAGTATCGCTAATACCATGTAGATCACTAAAATCGTAAACAGAATGAGTAAGCCCAGTGTTTTTATAGAGTCTTGAAATACCTGGGCAGCACCAATAAAGCTACCGACGACATCACCCGGTAATAGGGTTTTTTCTAAATGATTCACTTGTGCCGAAATAGCACCCAAAGAGATACCTGGAGCCAGGTTAAACGATATCGTGACTGCAGGCAATTGTCCATAATGATTGGCAGATAAGGGCCCTGCACTTTGTGTAAACTGCGCAACTGCGCTCAGCGGTACCATCGCCCCACTGGAAGATTTGAGATAAAATGCATTCAGTGTTTCGATACTTTTTTGGTATTTAGGATCTATCTGCAACAATACTGGGTATTGGTTAATCGGGGTAATAATGGTATTAATTTGGGCTTCTCCATACGCATTATACAGTGCGGTTTCTATTTGCAATGGGGTTATACCCAATTCAGCTGCCCTATCCCGTAGAATATGTATCTTTATTTCTGGATTGTGCAAGAGTAAGTCGGAATTCAGATCTTGAACGCCTGGAATTTTAGACATGGCTTCTTGAAATTCCTTAGAAATTTTTTTCAATAACTCCCAATCAGTACCCTGTAAGACATATTGATAGTTACCAACAGAAACGGTACTGCCAACTCTAATAGAGGTTGGATTTTGTAGATACGCTTTAATGCCTGGAACCAACTGTGCTTTTTTTCGTAAGGCTTGTAAAATGTTATCCGCGGTCTCTTTTCGTTCGGATTGTGGTCTTAATTTAAGTACCATAATGCCACCATTGGTACTATTGACCGCACCAAATCCCTGTCCAACGGTAGAAATAACAGATTCTACACCTGGGTTTTCTAAAAACAGTTGTTTCAGTCGTTCTTGTCTTTCGACAAAGTCTGAGAATTTAACCCCTTCCTGGACCTGCGTATTCCCAAATAGAATGCCCGTATCTTGAGAAGGAATAAAGCCTTTGGGTACCCATTTGAGCAATAAAACTGTCAGTATAAGGGTAATAATAACGAGGATAATCATTGGACGTGTGTGGTCGATACTCCATTCTAGGGTCTTAATGTACACTGTTCTTGTTTTATTAAATCCCTTCATAAATAACTCAATCATTTTATTCGAGGGCGTAGCAGAGGTAGCCGATAAAAACCGACTGCGTAGCATGGGTGTTAAAGTTAATGAAACAAAGCCAGAAAATAGGATGGTTGCCCCAACCACAACGGCAAATTCTCGAAACAATCGCCCTAATAGCCCCCCCATAAATAAAATAGGAATAAATACCGCTGCTAAAGATAAGGTCATGGATAATACGGTAAAACTGATTTCTGCGGTGGCTTCTAAGGCTGCTTTTAGTCGGTTTGATCCTGCTTCTAAGTGTCTTAAGATATTTTCTAATACAACGATGGTATCATCGATAACAAAACCAACGGCTAAAACCAGACCCATCAGGGATAAGTTATCCAAACTATAACTCATAAGATACATAATGGCGAAGGTTGCAACAATTGAGGTCGGAAAATCTAGGGCAGTAATTAGGGTAGAATAAAAATTATTTAAAAACAGATAAGTGATAAATAAAACTAATGCTATCGCCAGCATTAAGGTAAATTGAACCTCATGTAAAGATTCTTCTATAAAAACAGAGCGATCGTATACCACGTTCAATTTTACATTACCAGGAATTTTTTTGAGCAACTCTGGCAACACCTTAAAAATGTCTTTTACAATTTGCACCGTATTGGTACCGGGTTGTCTTTGAATAGAAATCACAATAGCCCGTTGATTGTTGTACCAAGTGGCAACCTTATCATTGACATTACTGTCTATCGCTGTACCAATATCCTTAATACGTACAGGTGCCCCATCGTTTATAGCAACAATTGCCTCATTGAATTGAGCGGCATTATTCAATTGCCCATCTACTTTTAATAATTGATAGTTAGAAGTCGTTTGTAAGGTACCAGAAGGTTGATTCGTGCTGACCGCTTTGATGGCATCTGCCACATCTGTTACATCTAAACGTCGATTTGCTAAGGCACTGGGATTTAACAATACACGAACCGCATATTGCTGAGAACCAAAAACACCCACCTCTGAGACACCAGAAACCATTGATAAATTTTGTGCAATCAAGGTTTCTGCATAATCGTCTAGTTCATGAAGGGGTAAATGATCGGCAGTCATTGCAAGATATAATATCGGTGCTAGGGTTGGGTTTGTTTTACGTAAAGTCGGTGGATTAGGCATTTCGGTAGGTAATTGTTTTAATACCTGAGAAATGGCCGTTTGTACGTCTTGTGCGGCAGCATCAATACTACGCTCTAATACAAACTGGATGGTAATCCGCGTTTGTCCAGACGTACTCACTGAATTCATGGAATCGATACCAGCGATGGTACTGAACTGTCGCTCTAATGGCGTAGCGACTGTACTCGCCATTGTTTCCGGATCTGCCCCCGGCAAACTGGCACTAACCACAATCGTTGGAAAATCTACGTTGGGTAAATCACTGACGGGCAGCAATCGGTAGGCAGACCACCCAAATATAACTAAAGCAAGCATCACCATTGTGGTAGCCACTGGCCTTAGAATAAATGGGCGAGATAAATTCATGATGGGACATGCTCCACGTAAACAGGACTGCCTTCTCTTAAATCGGGGGCAATTGTGGTAATCACTTTTTCATCCCCTATCAGCCCTTGTTGAATGACGGCCAAATCCTTGATTTGCCGTGATACCACCACTCTTTTTACAATGGCTTTGCCCTGTTCAATACAGTAAACAAAATGACCGCTCTGATCGAACTGAATGGCATTACCGGGAATAACCAGGGCGTCATGTTCTATGGTGAGCACCAATTCTGCGTTAACCATCATACCAGGCCATAATATGTTATCTGGATTCTCTATTTTACCTTTCATTAAAACGGTACCACTTTGTGAATTAATGACGTTATCAATGAGTGATAGTTCACCGGAACCCAGTGGGGTATTGTCATCTGCATCACTATAAACATGGACTGTTAAGGCATTATTTTGTTGATAATGGCGCACTGAGGTTAATTGACTTTGGTTTAAACTAAACGTCACCCAGACTGGGTTTGCGGTATTAATAACTAGAATGGGTTTATCGCTATTTGCAACAACTAAGTCTCCTATATTAATCGAAAAATCACCGGTTCGACCGGAAATAGGCGCACGAATACGCGTATACTCAAGTTGAATCTCAGCTTGTTCTACCTGCGCTTTATCTGCTTCAACCAAGGCCATTTGTGCCGTGGCTATGGTTGCTGCTTGTTCAGCCTGCTGTCGCGTCACATATTCTTTTTTAACCAAATCAGCATATCTTTTGGCATCTGCTTGATTTTGAATCAGTGTTGATTCATCGCGCATCAATGTTGCTTTCGCTTGCCTTAATGTTTCTAAAAATGGGGCTGGATCTATCTGAAAAAGTAATTGACCTTTTGACACATTGGCCCCACGGTCAATCGCGATTTCTTTAATCGTTCCGGTGACTTGTGGGATAATTGATACCGTATGTATTGCTGAAATAGTACCAGGTGCTTTAATCAATACAGGCATTGCTTTCTTTTCTACATTTACCGCTTGAACCACCAGTTTATTACCATTTTTGGCGTGATAGTGGCTATACAGGGAAGAAATGCCTTTATACAGAAAAAAAGCAAGTAAAAACCAAGTAACATATTTTAATACAGGATATTGATGTACGATGTTGACATATCGTGCATGGCCATTTTTTTGATACCAAATGAATATTTTCTGAAGCTTATTATTCACGGATAATATTCCCTAATGCTGCTGAAAACTGCGCTAATGCCGTATACCAATTTAATTTTGCCTGTATCCATTGTGTTCTGGCGTTACTTGCGGTTGCTTGTGTGGTTAAAACACTTAAAATATTGCCAACCCCAGATTGATATTGTCCAAGCGCCTGATCTGCGGCCTGTTTTGCACTGCTCAATAACGCTCGACTGCTATCGATAGATTTTGCCACTGTCTTTAAATCAAAATAGTATTGCCATACCTGCAAATCAATTTGTTGTTTGAGTACCTGATACTGTGCCTTTGCTGCTTGTTTTTTGGCCTCGGCTTGTTTGATGGTATAGGTATTTGAAAAACCCGTAAAAATAGGTACATTGAGCGATAATTGAATACGATTCGACAACCCACTGCTGGTATCTGTTCCAGAACCAGCCGCATTGCTACCACTGCTATTCAACGATTGAGTCGTCATGCTTAGCTGAAGATTGGGCCATATTTCTCGTTTTGCTGCCGATAACACTGCATCCGAAGCTTCAAATTGCGCTTTTGCGGCCAATAAATCAGGGCGATGATGACTCGCATATCGCATGAGTGTCTCTGTTGATTCAAGCATATCGTGTGTTTGAATGGTATCTGGAACAGAGGCAACCTGTAGGGGTGTACTGATAGGTAATCCTATGTCGTTACGTAATTGGCCTTCGAGTATTTTTAATGTACCTTGTGCCTGTAGCAAATTCAATTCAGCTTGCAATAAAGCGCTTTTAGCTTGATAAACATCCCCAATAGTGGCAAGACCTTGATCGCGCATGGCATTAGCGGCATCTAAATTGACCTGGGCTTCTTTTACACTGAGTTGGTTTGAAACAACAACTTCCTTTTGACCTATTAGGCTGTAGTAGGTCTGCTCTAACTGGAGGATGACCTGCTGTAACACATAACTTTGATTAAACTGTGCAGCACGCCACTGTAATTGCGCCGCCTTGGAACGAGACAAACTGGCGCCAAAATCCCAAATCAAAAAATTAAGACTTAATCCAACGCCACTGGTATATTCATGGGTCGTCTTTCCTGAAGCACGTAAGCTATTGTTGTTGTAATTTGCAAATCCGCTGATTTGAGGCCAAAAAACACTGTTGGTGATTCCTAAATTGGCCCAAGCCGTTTTACTTTGGGCCCAGGCCAATCGAGTTGAAGGATGACAAGTTAACGCCAAATCTGATAGGGTCGCTAAACTCAAGGGTTTATTTTCTAGGGAAGGGGGTAACGTAAGACATACGCCTATAGCCCCAGCTTTACTAAGCGGAGAAAGACCAATCAGTAAACCTGTTATCAAGGCAAAATGCCTCATTGCACGCTTGTTCATCCTAAACAAATGTGCAATTAATACGCCAGGAGTGACTGCTCCCCGCCCTCCGCTAACGCTTCAGGCGAGGCTTCTTGCTTCATTATCTGTAATGGTTCAGAAATCACATACACTACCCTTAGTACCAACAGTGAATCTGAATTAATCAGTGAATTTAATGGCATAAAATCCAAATTGTCTGCATACAACGTACCGGCTGATCTTTTAACAAAAGTGATATCCACAGGATTGTCACAAAGTAGTTTAAACAGTGCACAACAAGCGGCCTTATTGCAATTACCTTGGCAAACCATCAAGTATGATTATTGCCCTGAATTAAGCAATGCCACAGCCGTTGAAAACTGCCAATCAAGCATGGACAGTTATACCGATTTATCTGCATCCCTGTGTTGCAATAAAGTCGTTACTTTTAACAGTGCAAACGCCCCTGCCCTAGGGTCTGGTGTTTTATTGGCTTATGCATTTGGTGCTGGCAAGCTTTTAAAAGCCGCGGTTGATTTCTTTCAATCAGAGAAAAAAGAAACAGAATCGGTTAACAAAGAGAACACGCAAAAGATAAGTCTATAATCTGAAAAGCCAATCAAAGAGTAACCCAGCATACCTATTTATGCTGGGTTAACTGCCTTCGTCAATACAAGCTCTCCCATACTTTCATACGGTCCTCTATTTGTTTTTCAAGCCGACTTTTTTCACTCATCAAAGTTTTGATTGCCTCAGGAGAATGTACTTGATAAAAATCAGGGGCAGCCATAGAAACAATTAATTTGTCCAAAGATTGTTCTAAAGCGGTTATTTCTGCTTGTATCTTAGATTCATCAACTTTAAGATGGTTTTTCCCCTTATCAAGGGCTGTTGAGACGGGATCCATTTTTTGAACCGACTTTTTCTTAGCACCCTTTTGTTTTTCTCGGGTTAAAAAATCTTGCCCACTGGCGTTCAAATACTCATCGTAGGTCGCCGTAATATCCTTTAACCCTTCTTTCGTCAAAACAATAATACGAGTCGCTAAGCTACGGACAAAATCTCGATCATGGCTGACAAACAGCAGGGTACCGCGATATTGCATTAATGCCTGAATAAGGCCATCAAGTGCTTCTAAATCTAAATGGTTTGTGGGCTCATCAAGAATCAATACATTGGGTTCTTGTAGCATAATATGTGCAAACAATAGGCGTCCCGCTTCTCCCCCGGATAAATTACCAATTTTCTTTTGTGCATCATCGCCACTTAACAGCATTTGACCCAACACATTGCGCACACGCGTGCGATTTCTCGCTGGCGCATGATCTTCTAGCCAGGATAATGCAGTTTGATCGGTATCCTTTAGGGCTTCATGGTGATCTTGCGCAAAATACCCCACTTGCGCTTCATATCCCCAAGTAAAATCACCGCTGTCGGGGGCTAAGTGGCCTGTAATGATTTTTAGCAAAGTTGATTTACCCAAACCATTTGCGCCAATAATGGCAATACGCTCGCCACGATGACATTCAAATAGAATATCATTTAATACGGTTTGGGCATTCTCATTACCGGCATTAAATGTCTTACTAATATGGTTAATACCTAAGACCATTTTACCGGATTCACGGACAATATTAAAAACAAAATGGGGTGAACGCCTGTCTGACACAAGCACATCGGTCAGATCCATTTTATCGATTTGTCTTTGCTTTGATCGAGCTTGTGTTGCCTTACTTGCTTTTGCCCCAAATCGATCGACAAATTCTTGTAATTGACTGATTTTACTTTCTTGATTTTTACGTTCTTTGATTTTTTGCTCTGCCAATTCCTGCTTTAATGCGACAAAATCATCATAATTACCCACATATTTTTTAACCGTGTTGTAATCAACGTCTAAAATATCGGTAGCAGTGCTGTTAATAAAATGTTTATCATGCGATACAAACAGTAAAATACCTAAAAACTCATTTTTAAGGTATTCCTCTAACCAATGAATAGAAGTAATGTCTAAGTGATTGGTTGGTTCATCGAGTAATAAAACATCTGGCTCGTGAAACAAGGTTTGGGCCAACAGAACCCTCAGCTTAAAACCCCCAGATAAGGTAGACAGTGGCTGAAAATGCTTACTCTGGTCAATCCCTAAACCCGATAAAAGACGATGTGCGACACTCTCTGCACTATAGCCGTTGTAGTGCATGATGACTTCTTCCAGATCGGAGAGGTATAGCCCCTCTGCTTCTGTAATCTCCGTTTTCTCTATCAGTGCTTGTTTTTTAGACAGCGCTTCCCACAACGCAGGTTTTCCAGCAATCACAACATCAATAATACGCCAAGATTCATACACAAAGTGATCTTGTTTTAGGATGGCTAATTTGTATTTTTCAGGGTAATGTACGGCACCACTCGAAGGAACCAACTCACCAGACAAGACTTTTAATAAAGTCGATTTCCCTGCGCCATTACGACCCGTAATTGCATAACGTCTTTTGGGTTTGCATTCAAAATTAACGTCTTCGAATACCGTTTTTCCGGTAAAAATCACAGAAAGATTTTGGGCAGAAAGCATGTGTAGCATCACTCAGTTTGTGTTATCTTACTGCATGATAACACAAGGCCATGCAACAATTACATAGCCCCAAGTAATGACCGTATTCTCTATAAAAAGCTAGGGTTTAATGGGCGTGGTATGATAATAAAAATGATTTTGATGATCGTATCGGTAATAAGGCCTTACTGGAATAACAATCAACTGCTCCTCCAAGGGTTCCGACGCATAATACTTCACTGAGTTGGGGTTATAGGGAAAATCTGTACTGGTCGTACACCCCGTCAAACCGAACGAAACACTTAAAATTAGCAGATACAGTCTTCTGGCCATCGTATACACCCATTAAACAAAAGTTGGATACTTTGATGTGCTATCGGTAGGAAAGGTATATAGCTTTACCAAGACAATTAGTAGGTCATCACATCTTTTTTGATACCCTTACCTCTCAGGCCGATGAGATACTATGCGATCAAGATATCTCCAATATTATTCTATAACGAAAAATTATCCGAAAAATCTTAAACAATCATTTCTTTCAAAAAAACTTTTTCATATCAAGGCAGTGATAAACAATCTCATTTGTTAAGTACCCTAATTCATGCCATGAAAATCTATAAGCGTTACGTAACCAGTAATCAATAGCTGACTTATTTTTATGAAAGCATTTTAAGCTCAAAATACGCTAAACGATCTGAAAAGTAATCAAATCCTTCTTCACGTAATCTATGTATGTTATGATGTAGATTGATATGAATTTGAGACAATAATGGCTCTATTGCCAGCGTTTTTCCTGTTTCTATGGCCAATGAAGTGGCCGGTTGGTCTATTTTTTTACAGTCCTTAGGTGAAAGGCTTACATTTAAACCAATTCCCACGAGTATTACATAGTATCCAGCAAAAACGGGTACACTAAAACTTTCACAGAGAATGCCTGCCAGCTTTTTTTGATGAATAAGTAAATCGTTTATCCATTTTACAGTAGGCTTAATGTGCGCCAAGGCTTCTACTGCTTCGGCAACCGAGACAACGCTAACCTGAGAGATGTGAATAAGCATGTCTTTGTTGGTTTTAGGCAAACAAAACGCAAATGTGGCACACAGATTACCTGGGGGCGAATACCAGGGTCTTTTATGCGTACCTTCCCCTTGTGTTTGGCTGTCGGCAGAGAATAAAAACCATTCATCTACCGCATACCCAGGTCTTAACCCATGCATGTACTGTCGCGCAAATCTTTGCGTTGATGGCAATACAGGGAAGTGATAATGGTTCAATTTCATGCGCATATTTTAGGTGGAATGACTCAGCATATCCAGAAAGGCAACTTCATCTACAATCATAATACCCTTTTCGCGGGCTTTTTCAAGCTTAGAACCAGGTTTATCGCCTACCAATAAGTAGTCTGTTTTACTGGTTAAACTGTTATGAACAATCGCGCCCATCTGCAATAAGGCTTCCTTGGCCTCTTCTCGGGAAAATCCAGACAATGTACCTGTGATCACAAAGGATTTTCCTGTCCAAGGTGACGTATGGGTTAATTGTGTTTTTTTAGGCACCACAACATCGCAATAGTTGAGTAGCTGATGCACCATACGCTTATGTTGCGGATCGGAAAAATAGGACACAATGTGTTTTGCAACCACCGGCCCAATATCTGGAATGGCTTGCAGTGCATCGAGAGAAGCCCCTTGCAATCCAGATAAATCGGCATCGGGATATCTCTCAGCCAATACTTTAGCAGTCGTCTCCCCCACCTCTCTAATGCCAAGTGCATAAATTAATTTAGATAAAGAAACCGTTCTACTTTTTTCAATCGCATTCAGTAAATTTTGTGCCGATTTTTTCCCCATGCGTTCAATAGAAAGCAACTGTTCTTCTGTTAAAGTATATAAATCGATGGGTGTTTTTAAAAAACCAGCAACCATCAGTTGTAATATGACCTGCCCCCCCAATCCGCGCACATCCATCGCCTTACGAGACACGAAATGGGCAATAGACTCTTGTAGTTGCGCTTGGCAACGCCATCCATTTGGGCAACGAATTGTTGTATCTCCTGATTCAAAGACAACAGGCGTATGACAAACAGGACAGTGTGTTGGTGCCTTAATCATTTTAGCGCCCGCAGGACGTTGCGCTGTTAGTGCCATCACAACCTCTGGAATAACATCCCCCGCTCGACGAATAACAACCGTGTCTCCAATGTGAATGTCTTTACGACGCATTTCGTGTACATTATGTAGGGTCGCATTAGACACCATCGTGCCACCAACCAGCACCGGATTAAGACGAGCAACTGGGGTTAAAATGCCTGTACGGCCAACCTGAAATTCAATCGCTAAAACAGTCGTGGATTTTTCTTGTGCTGGGAATTTATGTGCCAAAGCAAATCTAGGGGCACGTGAAATAAAACCCAAACGTTTTTGCAGCACTAAGTCATTTATTTTGTACACAACCCCATCAATCTCAAAAGGTAAATTATCGCGTTCCTCCAGTATTTCTTTATAAAATTGTAGACAGCCCTGTATACCTAAGGTAAGCCTATTTAAGGCACATACCTGAAAACCCCAAGACGCAAGCTGTGCCAATTGCTTTTCATGCGTATCTCCAAAATCATTGTTGGCCACCAATTGATAAGCAAAAAACCGCAATTTACGTTTGGCGGTTATTTTTGGATCTAGTTGCCTTAAACTACCCGCTGCAGCATTTCTGGGATTCATAAAGATTTTTTCACCCGTGGCTTCTGCGCGACGATTGATGGCTTCGAACTGCGCTTTGGGCAAATAAATCTCTCCACGAACCTCGATATATTTGGGGGGATTACTGCTTTTAATAGACAAAGGAATATCATGAATGGTACGGATATTTTGGGTCACATTTTCACCACGCATGCCATCCCCACGCGTTGCCCCCGTTACCAATTGACCCTGTTCATATACCAAGGATATGGCAAGACCATCTAATTTGGGTTCACAAAAATAATTC
This sequence comes from Pseudomonadota bacterium, assembly GCA_041161475.1. Lineage (GTDB taxonomy): Bacteria > Pseudomonadota > Gammaproteobacteria > UBA6186 > Azoamicaceae > JBEAUL01. The sequence goes on from JBEAUL010000091.1 coordinate 13,019, forward strand.
AGTGCTTCCCCATCGATAAGCCCCAAGCGTTCTTTTGCTCGTTTATCAAAAGCCTCAACACTGTGCTCATCAAAGGCATTGTCTAAGGAAAGCATGGGAGTTGGGTGTACGATAGATGCAAAAGATTGGGAAGGAGTCCCGCCAACACGTTGTGTCGGAGAATCCGCTGTAATCAAATCGGGATATTCAGATTCTAAGGTTTTTAATTGCTCAAATAATGCATCATACTCTGCATCGGTAACAAGTGGCGCATCGTTGTTGTAATAGGCCTCGTCTAAATGGCGTATTTTTTCTCGTAAATGGGCTATTGTCTCAATAATTTTCTGTTTGTTCATAAGGGGTTAACCGATTGATTAAGCAATCAAAAAACCCCATTATAACACCAATCCCATTTTTGCTTATACCATACGCATTCTACGCTTGGTCTCGGCGCTGATTCTTTCTCGGTATTGTTCAATAGCACTCACAGCAAGGGGCTGATATTGCTCATCTAGGAGGTGTCCACCAAGATGTTGAGCCAATTGTTTCGCTGCCCTCACCATTAAATCAAAGGCAACCATGGCTTTTCCAGGAGCCGACTGCATTAAGATAAAGGTCACCCCCGGTGTTGTAAAGGTATCTAATCCGTGTAGATCAAAGGTTCCAGGATTCACAGCCGAGGCCATACTAAACAGTTTGCTACCCGTGCCTTCGATGTTTTCATAGCAATGAAAAATATTGCGTTCGCCATAGATTAGATTTACATTTTGGGCTGCAGAATAAATATCTTGTCCTTTAAATAGCTGATCGGGGCTGGCCATCACGTGAATGGCAATCACCTCATCCGGTACATCTTCATCCGGTTGCTTCACCTGTTTGGGTGTAGCTGGTTTCTTTTTAACAATCACCACTTCATCAAACGATTTGTCTAACAAATTTGCATCGTGAACACCGGTAAATAAGTCTGCTTCTTCCTCTTCAACAGGAAGTGGCGTACGCTGACGCATCTGTCCAGATTCTTTTGAAGCATAGCGTTTATTTTTTGCACGATGTCGCCTGGAATCCCATATAATACCAGCAACGATCAGCACCCCAACCAAGACAAACACAACCTGCAGTGCCCAATTCATACCCTATTTCCTCCTTGATTATTCCATCTGGCTATTCCATGGTTAACGCAACGGCTTCCTTAACGTCAACTGCAACCAAACGAGATACGCCTGGTTCTTTCATGGTAACACCCGCCAACTGATCGGCCATTTCCATTGCCAACTTATTGTGGGTAATATAAATAAATTGTACAGTTTGCGACATATATTTAACCAATTCACAAAAACGACCGACATTGGTATCATCTAACGGTGCATCAACCTCATCAAGCAAACAAAATGGGGCAGGGTTTAGCTGAAAAATAGCAAATACCAATGACACCGCCGTTAAAGCCTTTTCACCGCCCGATAATAAGTGAATAGAACTGTTTTTTTTGCCCGGTGGCCTTGCCATCACTGTCATACCGGTACTTAATAAATCATCCCCAGTAAGAGATAAATACGCTTCTCCACCCCCAAATAATCGAGGAAACAGGTTCCTGAAAGACGCATCCACTTGATCGAAAGTGGCTTTAAATTTAGCGCGTGTCTCTTTATCAATTTTTTGAATTGCAGCTTCTAAAGTGGCCAATGCCTCGTTCACGTCCTTTAATTGGGCGTCCAGATGTGTTTTTCGTTCTAATTCGGTTTGATACTCTTCGATTGCTGCCAAATTAATGGCACCCAAGCGTTGAATTTTTTGACTAATCTGTGCAAATTGCTGTTCATAGTCTTCGACAGTGGCTTCCTGGGGTAATGTGGCCAAAATGGTCTCAGGCGTCTCACAACCCAGTTCTTGTAATTTTTTAATGACCGTCTCCGAGTGCACTTGTGCGGCACTCCAGTCTATTCGATATTTATCTAAGGCATTACGCACCGTTTGCGTTTCTTGCTCAATATGTACACGTTGCTTTTCAATTGTTCGCATGCCTTGATCGATAGATTCCAAGGCTTGACGCGCCTCGTTTAAAGCCTGTTCAGCGGTAACGCGTTTCTGTAAACTATTTTCTAAATGCACACCCAATGCCTCTATGGGAGCATCGCATTCAGCCAATCGTTTTTTTAAAGCGTCTTCTCTGTGAGAGATGCTTTCCTTATGTTTATGTAAGCGGTCTATTCCAGCTTGGGTCGCTTCAATCTGGGTAACAATTTGCTGGCGTTGCAAAGCCAAGCCGTGCAGGGCATCTTTAACATGTTGATGGGCTGTAATTGCAGACTGTAGCGTTTCTTTTAAGCCTTGATGTGTTGATTGCAATGTTTGTCGTGTTTGCTCAAACGTTGCCATTTTTTCAACATGCACAGACAATCTTTCTCTTGCTTCTGTTTGTAGGGTTTCAAGTTGCTTTGCTTGCGTCTGTAACTCGTTAATTTCTTGATGCAGACGTACTTCGCGTTTTTCAGTTTCGCTTAAACGGGCTTTTTTACCGCTTAAGGTCGATTTAATATCAGATAATTGCGCACGAATGGCTTGCTGTGCTTGATATGCTTTTTCTCTTTTTTGCTCGATGGCCTGTAAAGCCACTTGACCATCACTTAATTGTTGCTTGGCCTCAGTCAGTTGTTCTTCTGCAAACTGAATGTCCTGTAGAACGCTTTTAAGGGCGGACTCGCGTTCTAAGACACCGCTAAAGTCCCCTTCTTGACCATAAATTTTGATCCAATTTTTTCCAACCCAGAGTCCATCAGCCGTGATGATAGACTCTTGTGGGGCTAACTGAGATTGTGCTTTAAATGCTTCTGACCAATCATTCGCAACAAAAATACCGCTCAACCAATCTCCAATAGGCAAAGAGGTGCTTACTTTACTGCTGAGTAAAGCATGTTCTTTAGGGTTTGATGCTTGGCTATCTGAGACAGTGGATAACAAGGTCACCTCACCAGAGGCCAGTGGGGATAAATGGTTAGGAATATCTGTATCCCCATCAACACAAATGGCCTGAAGTCGATTGTGTAAGACAACCTCGACCGCACGCTCAAACCCTTTATCGACTTGCAATTGGGTAGCCAGACGTTCGCAATCTGAAAATCCTTGTTGCTGTAACCAGGATTGCAGTACAGTATTATCCTTACCTAAAGCTGCTTGCTGTAAAGCCTTCAGGGAGCTTTCTTCTCCACGCAAGCGATGCAAGGCGGTTTGTGTTTGATTGACTTTTTCAGCTTGTGTTTGATTATTGGTTTTTTGTATTTGTATTTCAGAAATAATATCTGCAATAGCGGTTTGATAGGCTACTTCTTGTTGCTGTTCCTCGTTATACCGTATTTCCAGCTGATCAATTTCTTTTCTTAGATCGTCTAGGGCGATTTGAGTGACTTCTTGTTGCAGGCGAACAAGCCTTGCCTGTCCATCACGCGCTTGCCTATCGAATTGTTCAATTTTCGTTTTTTCACGTTCAGCCAGTTGTTTTGGTTCAATGGATGCTTGTTGCAATTGAGTCCACTCTTGGTTCCAATGTTGCATTGCAACATCTGCTATTTCACGTGCTGCCGTATTTTTTTCAAGTGTTTCTTGTAAATGAAGTGCTTTGGGGGCCAGTTCAGCTTCTTGCTGACGTAAAGCAGTTAATTTTTCTTCATCTTCTGATTGCTGTATATTGGTTTTTCCCCAAGTCTCCGCAATTTGGGCCAGATCAGATTTTATCTGTTGTTGTAAAGAGGAATGATGTTGTAACTGCTGCTCTGTTTTCGCAATATCTGAACCAATCTCGTAATATTGCGCCTGTACGGCATGATATACATCCTCCTTTTCAGTTCTGTCTACCCTTAAAACCTCCAATTGCGTGTCTAATTTGGTCTTTTCGGCTAACTTTTCCTCTAGCTGAACAGAGTATGTGCGTATTTCTGATTCCAAAGACGCAACTTGCTGTGTAAAGACATGCCATCGCAGGGCATGCAACGCGGTATCTGTTGCAATTTGTTCTTGTCGATAGCTTTGGTATTTTGCGGCAGATTCAGACTGACGTTTTAGGCGTTCTAACTGTTTTTCTTGTTCTTGGTTTAAGTCTTGTAGCCTGGCTAGATTGTCTCGCGTATGCGACATGCGTCGTTCGGTTTCGCGACGACGTTCTTTATACAAAGAAATACCCGCAGCCTCTTCTAAGAAAAGACGGAGCTCTTCTGGTTTGGCCTCAATAACACGGGAAATCATGCCTTGCTCTATAATGGCATAACTGCGTGGTCCTAAACCCGTGCCTAAGAAAACCTCGGTGACATCTTTACGACGGCAACGCGTACCATTCAGATAATACTGAGATTCTCCATCACGAGTGACGGTGCGTCTAACTGAAATTTCAGCGTAGCTAGCATATTCTCCCCCTAAACTGCCGTCTGAATTGTCGAATTCTAAGGCAACACTGGCTTGTCCTACAGGCTTGCGTGCGGTAGAACCGTTAAAAATCACATCTGTCATGGATTCACCGCGCAGGTGTCGAGCAGAGCTTTCGCCCATAACCCATCTAACGGCATCGATAACATTTGATTTACCGCATCCATTAGGACCCACTACGGCAACCAAATCGCTATTCAAATCTAAGGTTGTGGGATCAACGAATGATTTAAATCCAGACAGTTTGATTCTTTTGAGGCGCATCATGCTATTTAACTACCTTTTTGGCATATGTATACACACATTCATTCTAACTAGCATACCTCGAACTGTTATTTTGAACAATCCTTTGCCGAATATACGCCTATCGAAACAATTGGTTTGGAGGACTCTTAGATAAAAGCCATGATTTTTAGACAAAGATATGATACCTTTTCAATAAGAGCTATAAGACTAACTTTACTTGCATGCAAAAGACTATGCATTTTCAAAAGATTAAGGCACAATGTCAAAATTGATATTATTGGTCATTTTAAGGATACAAAATATTTATGTCGCAAGTTACCGCTGCATACGCAACACCTAAGCCACGCAAGTATTGGCACTGGCTTGAAAACAGTCGCGCTATTCCAATATTGAGCTTTTTGGCTGTATTTCTATGGCTTTGGAATATGGATGCCCCCGAAGGGCTATCCACGCAAGCCTGGCACTTGTTTACTATCTTTGTACTGACGCTCGCCAGTATCGTAGCCAATTTACTGCCTATGGGCGCCATTGCAGTTATCGGTTTAACGCTGTGTACGGCCACAAAAACATTGCCCCTACACACAGTACTCTCTGGATTTACCTCCCACGTTGTATGGCTCATCTTTGCCGCATGCTTGCTGGCCCGAGGATTTATTCAAAGTGGATTAGGTGCACGTATTGGTTACTACTTCGTATACCTCTTTGGAAAAAGTATGCTGGGGATCTCGTATGCCTTGGTCACCGCAGAATTATTGCTGGCCCCATTCATCCCAAGCAATACTGCACGTGGCGCTGGTATCATTTTCCCTATTGTTAATTCCTTGTTAGATCAAGAACAGTTAAATACCAAGAAAATAGGCGGTTATCTGATGCAGTTGTGCTTTCAAGCCAACACCATCACAAGTGCCATGTTTTTAACTGCAATGGCCGCCAATCCTTTAATTTCTGACATTATTCGTCAAGCTTATGGCATTGAAATTACCTGGTTATTTTGGGCAAAAGCTGCGGTTATTCCTGGGATTATCAATTTACTTTTAATCCCTCCTGTTTTCTATTTCGTATACAAGCCTGGTGCAGAAAAAACACCGGAAGCACCCATTTTTGCAAAAAAACAGTTAGATAAAATGGGGCCGTTAAAATCCAAAGAATGGATTATGTTGGCAACTTTTGGTTTACTGCTGTGTTTGTGGACAATGGGTACACAATTGGGTATCGATCCAACCACAGCAGCTTTGGTAGGCCTGAGTATTTTAATGGTGACACGCGTTCTTTCTTGGAATGATATTCTTAAGGAGCATCAAGCCTGGAATACCTTTATCTGGTTAGCAATTTTGCTCATGATGTCTTCAGGCTTAAATTCCTTAGGTATGATGGACTGGTTCGGTGTGCATATCAAAGACATGGTCAGTAATCTAGACTGGATATTCACCCTGGTGATTGTGGCTGTGCTTTATTACTACACCCATTATCTATTTGCCAGCATGACTGCACACGTTACGTCTCTATTTGGTGTCTTCGCAATTGTGGCTACTTCGGCAGGCGCACCCGTTCTACTGACCGTATTAATGATGTCAGCCTTCTCAAGTTTATGTGGAAGTCTTACGCATTATGGTACCGGAACCGCCCCTGTTTACTTTGATACAGGTCACATGAAGTTACAGCAATGGTGGAAAGTCGGGTTTTTATTCAGCGTTCTTAATATCGTTATTTGGGCTGTATTCGGATCTGTATGGTGGAAAGTGCTGGGTCTTTGGTAAATAAACCAAAGGCAAGCGCTAAAAAAGCCTGGGCTTCAGTCCAGGCTTTTTTATTTTTGACAACGAATAAATTCCTCGGCTCCCATAATAGGAATACCCTTAAAAGGATTTAATATTTTCAGGTCATTATCCCCTGTGATGAGCACCTTAGCCATACCAGCAACTGCTAAGGATAAAAATATATCATCTTTTGGATCGCGACACGCCCTTATCATTTGTACGGGATGAATTAAAAGCGCAATTTCTACATAACGCTTAAAAAATTCGAGTCGCTCCTCAAATTTTAAATACTTATCAAATTTTTTTCTATACAAGACGGTCTGTATTTCTAATAAGCAATCTTTTGATGTCAGGAGACTACCGTGCTGTATACAAAATTTCAAGCAAGCACCTGGAAAACTATCTGGAAAAAGCAAGCTACTAATTAAGAACCCGTCTTCATGAATTCCCCAATCGTTTAATAAGCAACATGGAGTGCGCAATCATAACGTAACTTTCAGCTGATGAAGCTGATATTTCAAAATCTTTCGCTAAACGCCTGTAATGGTTCAGCCAAGCAAAAGTTCTTTCAACTACCCAACGCTTCGGTAATACATACCATTCGTTTGAAATCCTCGATGAAATATCGATTATTTTTTTCATGATTTTTTTGACAAATTTTTCCATTGTTTTTCTATAGCCTGCATCTGCACAAACACCTTTAATAGTAGGGTATTTTTTACAGGCTTCGTAAAAAACAACCTGGCCAGAAACAGTGTCATGAATATTAGCTGCATGCACCTTTACATGGAGTAAATGTCCTTGAGTATCTGTTACGATATGCCGCTTTCGGCCTTTTATTTTTTTGTTTCCGTCAATGCCACGAAATTGAGCAGAGCCAGTTGTCTTAACGCTTTGTGAATCAATTAATGAATAGCTTGGAAATTCATCTTTGCCGATTTTTTTTTCGACTCTTTGCCACCAAGTCACCCATCATTTTCTCCCAAATACCTCGCTCTTTGGCGCGGCGATAAAATGTATGCACAGTTTTCCATGGTGGAAAATCTTTGGGCAGCTGTCGCCACTGACAGCCAGTTTTTGTTAAATAAAAAATAGCATCTACAAGGATTTTTACAGTGTGCTTGCGTCTATTTCCATAATTCCCTGCATCGAAATGGTGCTCAATAATTGCCCATTCTTGGTCGGTTAAATCACTAGGGTATCCCATCCTTAATCCTCCTGGGATACTTTATACCATAATTAATTCAGTTCATGAAGACGGGTTCTAATGTATTTGTATCGATTAAATAACGATTCTTGATATTAATCATGTGAACTATGATTAATATTTTGGTTTTTTATTTCAGGATCATTTTCAGTTTCTGCAAGAATTTCAGCTAATTTTTCTGGAGTTAGCCCTCTTGCAATGGCTTTCTCGCTCACATTTTGACAAAATTCAACAAATGCGTGCTTTTTATAACGTTGATAATCTTGATATTCTGTTGGTGACAAAATGATGGCAACATCTCGTCCCTTTTTTTGAACAATGACGGGCTCTCTTTGCACAACGTCTATGATGGTTGCTAATTGGTTCTTTAATTCACTGGCGCTATAATATTGCATATACTCTCTTTTTAAAATATTGTTATGTACATAATAGTATTTTATGTACATTTCTTTCAAAAATCAAATATGACCTCATAAGGCCTCTCGAGCCTTTGTAAAAGCCATCTCTGCACGTTCTTTTTCTTGTTGGATCAAATAAATTTGACCAAGATTTAGCCAAGCTTCTCTGTCTTTTGGATTATTTTCAACCCGTAGTAAATAGCGTTGTTCTGCCTTACGAAACTGTACCAACAAAGGGCGTATAGAGTGTTGTTTGGCTCTATACGCTTGTTGTTCTTTAGAATAGTAAGATTCAATTCCCGCCATATTGCCCCATATGCCATACAAAAGGTAAACACCACTGAATACGATGATGACAGAGATGAGGGAGGGCAAAAAACCAATTTTTTTTTGTATAGGCCATAAAAAAGGCAACATTAACAGACATAAGAAGGCACTGCATGCGAAAAAGAGGGATAAGGCATTCATTTTCTTTTATCCGTATGAAATTGTTTTTGCAATATAAAAAGCGTAAAGCCCAGTAATAATAGGGGACCTATCCATAATAAAGCAGTCCCAAATCGAAAGGGAGGATTGTAGACAATAAATTCACCATAACGATCGATCATCAATTGTATAATCTCGGCCTTAGTCGTGCCTGAAGCAATTTTTTCAAGTAACATCTTTTTGATGTCCTGTGCCATAGGTGCCTGAGATTCTGATAAATTTTGGTTATAACACACAACACATCTCAATTGTTGAATCAACAGTTGGTAATCAACCGCTTGCTGTTTTGTCAATGCCTGAGAGAGGCTATAACCTAAAACTTCTTGAGGCATTTCTAGTGGAACAGAATAGCCTTTTTCTAAAAACAATCCTTGTTTAATAAACCCCAAAAATATCACTACAATCACGGTTGGTAAGATTAAACGCATGAGTCGCATCTTTAATGTCCTTTGCGATGGAGAAAAAATGACATAATACCCCCTAAAGCTATTAGCAGGCCCCCAGCCCAAATCCAGCGAACAAACGGTTTATACTGAATACGCGCTGACCAGAAATCCGCGTCTAATTTTTCTCCTAGAGCAATATAGATATCTCGCCATACAGTGACATCCATAGCGGTTTCTGTCATGGGTATAAATTGGGCGGTAAATAAACGTTTCTCAGGCTTAATTATCGTATTATTAACGACAAATGTTGCTTCATAGGTTAAATAATTTGGACCTTCTAAAAAATTCAGTTCGGTAAAATGAATATTATTCTTAGCCAGCACTAACGAATCACCTGGTTTTATTTTTAGTTCTTTTTCGATACTGTATTGCGTATTGATTGTTACGCCCAAAATACATAACCCTACCCCTATATGTGCAATACTCATCGGTAGATAGCGTTTGTTAAAAGAGAAAAGTATTTTTAAAGTCGTTAGTAATAACCAAGTGCTGATAGAGACACCCAGCCCTACGATTATTTTTGAACCCCAGCTAGGATAAATGGGAGGGAAAATAAAGCATACCCAAAATCCTACTAATATACTGGTGATTCCTATGGCAGCAATTGTTTTAGGAGTCTCTTTTTTTAACCGAATGGCAAGTAACCCCATTAATCCAAATAAAGGCATACTGAGCGGTACAAACACCTGATTAAAGTAAGGAAAACCAACAGAAATTTTTTGGTGTGTAACAATTTCATATCCAATTGGAAATAAAGTACCAATTAAAACAGTCGCACACAATACAGAAAACAAGCTGTTTTGAATGAGCAACAACCCAAGCACGGAGTGCCAGGCGAGGCTTTTATCAGACGATTTCTGGGTAACAAAATGGGGTAATCGATATATCAGCCATGTAAGAGAAATAGACAAGGTAATACCAAGAAATACGAGCATATACTGCCCGCGTTCTGGTGAAACAGCAAAGGCATGTACCGAACTTAAAATACCCGATCGAACTAAAAATGCACCCAAAAGACTCAGTAAAAATGTTGCCATGCTAAGACAGATAAACCAAGTAATGTATTTTTTACTCTTTTTTACCAAACCAAAGGTATGTAACAAGGCAGTACCTGTTAACCAGGGCATAAAAGAGGCATTTTCAACGGGATCCCAAAACCACCATCCACCCCACCCCAGCTCGTAGTAAGCCCACCAACTCCCCAATATAATGCCCAAGGTTAAAAAACACCAAGCAACGCATACATAAGGCTTTAGCCACGCGAACAATATTTTTTGTGTGTTAGCGTTAAACAGCAAAGCCATCACAAAAGCGAATGGCACCGAAAAACCAATTAAGCCAGCATACAAAATTGGCGGATGTAAGATAAGACCAATATCTTGAAGCAAAGGATTTAAATCTTGTCCATCAATATTTGGTAACCAATTTCTAATAAATGGATTTGATAAATGGAGTAAAAAAAGCAAAAATCCCATTTGTAAGGCACTCATCACACCCAATAATCGATTTAAAAAGATTTTGGGCAATATTTTTGATTGACAAGAGATTGCTAAAGCCCAACAACTCAATATCCATACCCATAACAAGACAGAACCCTCATGAGCGCCCCATAAAGCGGCTATCTTATACCCAATAGGTAAAGCAGAATTAGAATGTTGGGAAACATAATATACGGTAAAGTCATCCTGCACAAAGGCATATATTAAAGCCAACACACCAAGATGAATAAAAAAAGCTTGCCCAAGAATAGATCCGCGAGTGATCACTGAAAATGGGCGATAAAAAATACCTATAATGGGTATGACTGTTAAAATAAATGCGATAATAAGACAGAAATGACCGAGCTCTGGGATCATTGCTTGCCTACAGTGGGACTGACAGATGTTTGTGCAGTGGGTGCATGTGTTATTTTAGGCGGAAGATAATTTTCATCGTGTTTGGCCAATAATTCTGTCGCTTTTAATACGCCATTTTCATCGATAAATCCAGTGACAACAACACCCTGCCCTTCCTTAAATAAATCAGGCAAGATACCACTGTATACGACGGGAATATCATGCTGATTATCCGTCAGTATAAATCGTATTTCTAAACCATGTAATCGATCTAAAGAACGTGGCTTAACAATACCCCCAAAACGCGTACTCACGCCTTGACTGACTTTTCCTGTTATTGCTTCTGTTGGGGTATAGTAAAAACTGATGTTTTCTTTTAAAGCCCGAATAATTAACCAACTGCTGAGGCCAGTCCCCAGTAATACGAGTAAGACAAATATAAGTCTTAGTGTACGATGTTTAGTCACAAATTCTACTCACTGATCATGTCTTTGAAATAAGCGTTGATGATCATAATAAGCTAACCAAATCTGTAAGCCCATAAAACCGGCTGTTAAGAAATAACAACCCCATATGTATTCGGCATATTGCATGATGATGACTCCTTTAGTATCACTCTTACCCATTGTGCTTGTCTTTCTCGCCGGATCAATTCAGTTCGCGATCGCATGAACACCAGAGAAATATAGAATAACCCAAAACCCAGTAACATAGTCAACAAAGGCCATAACATAGACCAAGGCATTGCAGGTTTTGCCCAGCGAGAAATGGTTGGACCTTGATGTAAGGTATTCCACCATTTTACTGAAAAATGGATGATTGGAATATCGATTAATCCCATGAGAGCAAATATACTACAGACCTTTGCTGATAACCTCGGGGATGAAACAGCCGATCGTAAACATAAGTAACCCAGATATAAAAAAAATAGAATAAGTTCTGAAGTTAAGCGTGCATCCCATACCCACCAAGCACCCCACATGGGTTTTCCCCATATTGCACCGGTTGTTAAGGCCAATAAAGTAAAGGTAGCGCCGATAGAGGCACTGCAAGTGGCTATAATATCCGCAATTTTCACCTTCCAGACTAAATATAGACAAGCGCAGATTGCGATAATGGTATAAATTCCAAGAGACAAGAAAGCACTGGGTACATGAACATATAATATACGAAAGGCGTCGCCTTGCTGAAAATCGGATGGCGCAAGATATAACGCTGCATAGGTACCAATGCTCAAACAAATGAAACTAAAACACAGCATCCACGGATACAAGCGCGAAGCCAAGACATAAAAGTATTTGGGAGAAGCAAAGCTTATCAGTGTTTTGATGCAGTGCTTGAGCATATTACGCATTTTTTAAACAAACCTTTAAAATATTTGCACCCAGTAAGGGGGAAAACAATTGCGTGAAAATCCAGAGTACACATAACCAGGTCATGCTGCCCATAACGGTATTGCCCTGTATACACCCGATTAATGTACTTATTGCCAGTAAAAGCGTAGGAACATACAAGGGTAACAATAACACACCTAATAACATGCCTGCACGAGGTAATCCCACGATTAACAAAGTACCCAAACACCCTGTGGCACTTAATATTTGGGTACCAATGGTAACGGTGAGTAATAACATGGGCAATAAGTAAAAAGGTAAACCCAAACACAAAGCCAATAAGGGTATCAGAAAAAGCAATGGTAAAGCGGTTGCTAACCAATGAACAGTAATCTTTAGTAAAACCAATAAAGACAAGGGTATTGGACTAGATAAATATTGATCTAAAATCCCTTGTTTAAAATCTGAATAAAACACTTTGTCCAAGGAAAGCAAGATAGATAAAATGACACCAACCCAAATAATGCTCACGGCATTAACAGCCGATAATTGCCTTACTTGCCCACCCATTGATATCCCGAAGATACTTACTACCAACAAAAAAAATAACCAACCGACAATCCAATCTACTCGACGATGCACAACACGTTTTAGTTCCAGGTAAAATAACTGTAAGGCAAAATGCCAGTAAGATAGTTTAAACATTATCTTACTGCATCAATATGTGCAGTAGGTATGCCTAATTGCATATACTTCATGTTGTACATTTCAACCGTAGGCATTTGATGGGTAGCAATCATGAGACTACCCCCCTTTTGCTGATGTTCACGACACAGTGCCCAAAACATATCGCCTCGAGTGGCATCTAGGGCCGTTGTTGGCTCATCCAGCAGCCACAATCTTGGTGACTCTAACAACAGTAAAGTCAATGCCACACATTGTTGTTGTCCTTGAGACAATTGAAACACCGGTTGATTCGCCAGATCCCTCATTTCCCAATACGCTAAGGCCTTATGGAGTGTTGCATCTGAAAACTGTTTCCCCATACGTAAAAGCGCCTGGTAGCGAATATTATCAATGACGCTGAGTTCTAGAATCTTTGGCGGTGGGCTAGCAAGATACATCAAAAATGGATTGTCACTTTTATTACGTGTATAGACAATATTACCTTTATCGGGTAGACAAAGCCCCCCTATTACACGGAGTAAGGAAGTTTTGCCTGAGCCATTTGTGCCTGTTAACAACCAACACTCTCCTTCAGCGATAGTGCAACTGAACTGGTAAATCAGCCAAGAACCCCCTCGGAAAATACCTAAGTCATTGATATTACATACGATAGGCTGGGACACAGTCATAAAAACATTTACCTTGTATTTTCACCCATTATATCACTATTCAATATTTTAAAATAAATTAAAAGCTTGCTTTGTATCTGTTTCTACAGTAAAATGCCAGTAAGTTAACTTAAAAAGCGCTTACTTAGGTGGGGGGGCTTTTAGATTCATAATAATGAAATACCAGTGAGAATAGTCCATGTTAAACATAACAGTAAAGCATTTTTTCGACAAAAATATTTCAAAAAGACTCCAAGATTTGTTTAAAGTAAGTAATCGAGCTTGCGATCAAGCTAAACTTGATGTGGTCACAGAACTTTTTTTTAAACACCTGCAAGAGTCTCTCGATAAATATAAAGCTGAAGACGCTAACTTTGTATGCTTAAACGATATTATCGAGGGAGTATTCCACTTTGAAGGTGCTGTTACAGAAGAGGAAGTTTCTAAAAAACGTGATGGAATGTACGATAGCTTAGCAAAAATGCTATACAGTGCGTATGCGCATGATAAAACAGCATACGATGAATCATCGTATGTTTTTAAAATAGTGAAAAACGTGGATGAATTTATCTTAATACTGAGAGATTCGTTACAGATTGGTTACTATATGCCAAGTAACAACATAGCACGAAACGGAATTCCATTAACCCCTCATGAATGTCAATTATGGGCAAAATGGATGAACGATAACCCTTCTTTACAAATAGTATTAACTTCATTTCCTAAAAAGAACTTTCTAAAAGAATTATTCCTAGCAAAAACTTACATACAAGATAACTTCACTCAAATTAAGACTGAATTACAGCAACAAAAACATCAGATGGCTTCTGCTAAAATATTTCAAATATGCCCTAATTCAGAGAAACATTACGATACGCTGCTACAAATATCTGGCGAAATCATTACATTAAATCCAAAAGATCATCTGGCCTTAAAAAAAATGGTTTTCGTGAAAGGTAAAAGTAGATTTGATGAAGCCAACTTTTCCTTAACATACTTGTGCAACAAAGAAATATCCTTTTCACAATATAAAAAGGAAACTGAATCCTCAATATTTTGGAAATCTATTTCAGAAAATCCGAACATAGACTCAAGAAAAGTTTGGGAAACATTAAAAAATTATTATTCCATGTTAAACCATCTTAAATCAATCGCAATCATTGATTTAATTATAAACTTTAACAGAATGTACTTTATCTCAAGATTCAATACAGAGATCACAAG
>JBEAUL010000092.1:0-6962 GCA_041161475.1 Pseudomonadota bacterium
CCATCATATGTTTAACAATTTATCGGATAGTCAGTAAAATTGTAATTGCAGTATAGTATTGATCTATGGATTAGAAAAATACTGAAAATACGAAAGGAATCAGTGATGTATTTAAGTAAAGATTTGGAAAAAAGAATTGAGGCATTTTACATGGATTTAAGTACCTTTATGTATACCAGAGGTAATATATTGCGATACGATTTAACGTCCGATCCAATTGCTTCAGTGTCCGCATTATTGGCAGATAGAGAGATGAAAAAAGCAACAGAAGTGCTGTGCGCTAATGACGATGAAGCATGGATATCAGGGTTATATCAGGCACAACAGTTTTTATTGCGCGATCAACGCGCAGATACAGTGATGTTACTATTATCAGGTGTACCTTTTTACCAAAAGCAAGAAACCGAAATATGTTCACTATTGGCGAGAGTAGACGCCATGCTGATGGAGGTAGAATGTGCAAAGAAGTCTCAGCAGGATGTAGAGGTAATAAAGCCTACCTATACACAAGCGTTTGAACAACCCGCCTATCAAGTTTCAGATACCCCTTGGTTAAATCTTGAATCAGAATGTTACGATGCACAAGTGTTGTATATGGCGTATGCGGGATTAGCGAGTTGTGCTCCCAATCTAATGGAAGCGTTAGAATACCAAGGATATGCACAGGAACAAGAAGAGCGTTTAACCGAATTAATGAAACGTAGAACAAGAGAATACTGAGAATAAAGGGCTACTGGCATCATAAAAAGTTAAGCTTTTAACTAAAGTAATTGTTTTACTGTGATATTTTGTTGCGTTCTGGCTATATTGGCTTTAAAATTCAGGGTGATGAACAATTTAAATTTACTACAAAAAGCCCTTGTTTGGGCATTACCGGTTTTGTTTGCGGTTACAGTACATGAGGTGGCACATGGATGGGTTGCCAGTAAATGTGGAGACAATACGGCAAAGCGCTTAGGCCGATTGACGCTAAACCCTGTTTCGCATATCGATTTGATGGGTACATTGGTCATTCCGCTTCTGTGCCTTACTTTTGGCAATTTTATTTTTGGTTGGGCAAAACCCGTTCCCGTCAATCCGTATAATTTGAAGAATTTTAAGCGCGACAGTGCGCTGGTTGCAGCCGCTGGGCCCGTTTCCAATCTTTTAATGGCCTTAATATGGGGAGGCATCGCCAAGCTGGGCTTTATACTACTGCCTGCTTGGGGCCCAAATGCCCAGTTTCTGGTATATACCGGTGGTGCAGGTGTTGCGATTAACTGTATGTTAATGGTCTTAAACTTGTTGCCTATTCCCCCCTTAGATGGCAGTCGTGTGTTATCGAGTGTTTTACCCAATAAATGGGTGAGACCTTACGAGGCCATAGAGCCTTACGGCTTTTTTATTTTATTATTACTGATGTTTTCTGGAGCACTTTCTGTGGTTTTAGGCCCGTTATTAGGGGTATCACAGGCATTGATTTATTCGATATTTGCTTTAAGATAACGATTTTTCATCCATTATAAAAAGACGCTAGGATACGTATCTCAATGGATTTTTGTCAAAAAACCCTGCCTTATTTACTTGAAAAATTACCATTTATCAAGTTATATCCAAAAAAAATATTGGTGATTGGTAAACCAGATCTAGAGTTTCAGCTTTGTACTAAATTACAAGCAATGTATCCAGCAGCGGTTATTGACTTTTTTGCAAAAGGGCTACGAGAGTATCCATTAACAGAACTGAGCTACGATTTAATTGTTTTGCATTGGATAGATCTGGGTCTGTTATTGCCAGATGATTTAAACGATAATGTATTGTCTACCTATGAATTGTTGTTTTATTTATTGCATCATTTATTAGCACCAAAAGGCTTATTGCTATTTTCATCTTTAGGTCCTGAGACAATGGGGCTAACTGTCGCGCAGATGTCAATTCCGATGAATATATTGGGTGATCTGTTATTAAAATTGGGCTATCAAGATCCGGTTTTAGACAGAGATTGTTTTGAAGAAGTCTCATTCAGAATAGAGTTGGCTTACGGTCATGCCTGGAGAAAAGCGACTGAGCTTGATTGTTTTTCTCAAGTAGACGAAGAAGGCACTGTTTTTATGCCAATCACACAGATAAGACATCTAACGGTGCATGAATGATGTTATTTGATCCTGCTGTTATTGAATCCTCTGAGACACTAAATAAAAGCGCGTACACACTTGTATTACAAGAAAAAAAATTATTTACAACCGGAGCACATATGAGTCAATCAAAGCCTTTCCCTAATAGCGGTAGTCATCAAGCCGTTCAGTTACGAGACATTTCTTTCGAAAAAGCATATTTTACGGAATTAGATCTGAATACAGTAGAAGAAAATATCAAAGCATTGATACTTGAGACGGATAGACGAATTGAGGCATTACTTGAACCATCCATAAAAAAACCAACCGATCATAATAGTGTGTCAGCATGGCTGGTTGATTATGAGGCTGCGCATCAACCATTGAGTAAGGCGGCCACTGTATTGTCACACCTTAATCACGTTAGTAATTCAGAAAAACTAACCGAATCCTATGAAAAAATACTTCCCTTACTGAGCAACCATCATACAAAGTGGGGTCATAGCGAATCCTTGTACCAGCAATTTTTGCTTTTAGAAAGCCTTGTATTACCCGACACCGTTGAACAAAAATTGATTTCCGATCGGTTGCGTGATTTCAAATTATCGGGGATTCATTTAAGTTCCCAAGATAAAGCGGTTTTTAAACAGTTGAGCGAACAGCTCAGCCTCTTACAAAACCGTTTTGAGCAAAATTTGCTGGAATCCACAAAAGCATGGTCATTGCTGGTAACTGATAAAACCCAGTTGGCTGGTATTCCTGCACAGGCGCTTGAAAAAGCAGCGCTTTCTGCCAAGGAACACCAACAAAGCGGTTGGCGATTGACCTTGGACTATCCTTGTTATGATGCCGTCATGACACATGCAGACAATCGTTCGCTGAGAAAAACAGTACATGAGGCCTATATTTCTCGTGCATCAGACATTACTCAGTATCATGATAAAGCCTTTGATAACTCGATGCTCATGGTGGAGATTCTTGCTTTAAGACAACAGATGGCCAGACTTTTGGGATTTCCAAATTACGCGGAATACAGCTTGTTTGATAAAATGGCGAAAACATCTGATACGGTATTTACTTTTCTTGAGCATTTACTGGAAAAAAGTTTACCTAAAGCCAAAGAAGAGTTTGTAACCTTAAATGAATTTGCTAAAAAAAGTGGTCATGTAGGGAAACTTGAGCCATGGGATGTCGCTTATTACAGTGAAAAACTATATGACGCAGAATTTACTGTTTCGCAAGAAGCTTTAAGACCGTATTTCCCTGAAAAAGTCGTGTTATCAGGGCTTTTCGAAATAGTTCAGCGATTATTTGGCTTACATTTTAAAGTGATACAGGATAAACCGACTTGGGATCCGAGTGTTCAGTTGCTTTCGGTACACAAACCAGATGGCACCTTGTATGGTTATTTTTATTTAGATTTGTACGCCAGGCCCAATAAACAGGGGGGAGCTTGGGTCTCTGACTGGGTAAGTCGTTTTGAATCTCACGGATCTACACAATACCCGATTGTGTTTTTACAAACCAATTTTACAAAACCTGTCGTTAATAAGCCCTCTTTGCTAACACACGATGAAGTGGTGACCTTATTTCATGAGTTTGGGCATTGTTTGCATTATTTAATCACAACAGTACCTTACCCAAGTGTTGCTGGGGGAAATGGTGTTCCCTGGGATGGTATAGAGTTACCCAGCCAATTACTAGAGTATTGGGCATGGCAGACAGAAACCTTGCCACTGATCAGTCGTCATCACGAGACAGGGGAGTCCCTACCTGCAGATTTGATTGCGAATTTAAAGCGCGCGAAGCTTTTTCAGTCCGGATTGCATCGTATTCGACAGTTGCAGTTTGGGTTGTTTGATATGCATCTGCATACTCAGGTGGAGCCTGCTGTTAAAACACCGGAAGACATTCAAGCACTGCTAGATAGGGTGAGAGTCAAAACAAGCCTTATCCCTGCCTCACCCTTAAACCGTTTTCAGCACAGTTTTTCGCATATCTTTGCCGGAGGATATTCTGCAGGGTACTATAGCTATCAGTGGGCAGAGGTCTTAGCGAGTGATGCCTTTGCCTCCTTTCAGCAAAAAGGGATTCTAGATCCGGAAACAGGTGGTAAATACCGAGATACCATTTTATCAAAAGGCGGTTCTCGTGATTTTATGACGCTATATGAGGCGTTCAAAGGCAGAAAACCTTCTATCGATGCCTTACTTGTAGAGTATGGTTTGCAAAAATAGGCAACATCTTATGATGCTTATGTGTTGGCAATTGCCAAGTAGGCATATACGCTACCGGATTTTTTTTCTCGATGCACAGTATATCCGGTGGCGTTGATTTCTTCGGTGAGCGATCGGTCAGACTCTAAATAAATTATGCCATCGCTTCTCAGTAAATGCTGCTGTTGAATGGCTAAAAGACAGGGTTTCCACAGATTTGCTGGATAAGGTGGATCGAGAAAAATTAGGTCAAAAGGCTTGGCCTGTGCTGTATTATTTGAAGAATGCGCAAGCCAAGATAGAGCATCATGTTGCGAAATGCACCACAGTGCATCAGATAAGCCTAAGAGGGTTGCGGCTTGTTTCATCTGCTTAACGGTTTCTCTATCGCGCTCAATACTTAGCACAAAGCCCGCACCTCGCGATAAGGCTTCAAGTCCCAGTATGCCACTGCCGGCAAATAAATCCAGACAACGTGCCCCATGAATATCATTCATTAGCCAGTTGAACAGGGTTTCTCTAACCCGGTCAGGTGTTGGCCTAATCGCAGACTGTGCGTTAAACCCAATTTGACGGCCACGCCATTGGCCGCCAATAATTCGGATACTGTTTTTAAGCATATGTGGGGGCCTATTTCTCCATATTTAGCGAATATGCACTTAATAATCTACAGTCGCATAACCTAGATAGCCAACGCACTTGTATGATAACATCAATTGATTATCATCTTGTTTATCATATAAGAAAATTGATTGCCCCATATGTTAAAATTTTTGAAAAAAACCTTCTTCAAGTCGAGTGCTGAGCCCGAAATTCAAGAAAAAACAGTCTCTGCAACGCCAGATCTCTGCCCATCAACGGAAGCCAACAGCGCTGAGGCATTGGATATCATACCATCTCCAACACCAGTAATCATGGAGCCCCAAGCAGATATCTTGCTTGAAACCCAAGCATCTAATGTAACAAAGGCTTCGTTTTTTTCAAAACTAAAACAAGGTCTACAAAAAACCCGAGAACAATTTACCGATAAGCTCAGCCAATTGTTTTTAGGTAAAAAAACCATTGATCAAGCTTTATTCAAACAATTGGAAGAAATTTTATTAACGGCTGATGTGGGTTTTGATGTTACCCAACAGGTATTGTCTCGCTTGACTCAAGCCGTGTCACGTCAAGCACTCACCAATCCACAGGCACTTATCAAAGTCTTAAAAGAACAGCTGGCAGAAATACTAAAAGGTTGCGAAGTACCGTATCACGATACCCAAGATGCCAAACCCTTTGTTATTTTAATGATTGGAATCAATGGTGCTGGAAAAACCACAACCATTGGTAAAATGGCGCAACAGTTCAAGCAGAATGGGCATAAAGTGATGTTAGCTGCTGGGGATACGTTTCGTGCGGCAGCAGTAGAGCAATTAAAAGTATGGGGAGAGCGTAACCAGATTCCCGTTATACACCAAGAAACTGGAGCAGACAGTGCATCCGTTATTTTTGATGCATTTCAGGCAGCCCAAGCACGTCAATGCGACGTATTGTTCGCCGATACTGCTGGAAGACTACACAACAAACAAAATTTAATGGAAGAGCTCAAAAAAATCATTCGCGTGTTAAAAAAGAAAGACAGCACTGCTCCCCATGAAATTTTGTTGGTCTTAGATGCGACCACAGGGCAAAATGCCATTCGACAAGCACAACAATTTCACGAAGCTGTTGGTGTGACGGGATTGGTTATTACAAAATTAGATGGTACTGCCAAGGGGGGCGCTATTTTTGCAATAGCCTCTGCACTCAAATTACCCATTCGATTTATCGGTGTGGGTGAAAAAATAGAGGACCTAAAGCCTTTTTCGTCGATTGAATTTGTGGATGCTTTATTCAAAACCACAGAAGCCCAAACAGAACAGGTCGAAATCGATGTATAAAAACCGCTTCATCAAGTGTTTAGCTGGTATTGGTTTAGTCAGTGGCACAACCATTGGTGCAGGGACCTTGGCTTTACCCACGAGTACTGCAATTCCAGGTTTTTTCCCAACCCTGTTGATTTTTTTGTGTGCTTGGGTGTTTATGACAATTGGTGCGCTACTCTTGCTTGAAGTCAACCAGTGGTTTCCTGGTGAAAAAGATCTGATTTCCATGTCCTATGCAACACTAGGCAAATGGGGTCAAGCCTTTGCTTGGGTGAGTTACTTGTTATTACTGTATGGGCTAATCAGTGCCTATTTGGCAGCCTTGGGAGGCTGGTTTGTGATGGTTGTACCTGATCTGTTGGGGCTACAGATGCACAAGCCTATTTGGTTTGGATTTGATCAGGCATTGACAGTCATTGCGTTAGGAGGAGCTCTGTTACTCTACTGTGGCATGTCTGTTATCGATAGAGTCAATCGATATTTTATGCTTGTATTGGTTGCCTGTTATGCCATATTGATATGGATGGTTGCCCCTCATGTCAAGCCTGCGCAATTACTAACACAATCCAATTTGTTGGCTGCCCAAGCAATATTGCCCTTAGTGCTTACCACCTTCGGGTTTGCAATTATCATTCCCAGTTTAAACGCTTATTTTAAGCGAGATGTGCCTCTGCTAAAACAGATTATCCTTTGGGGTAGTCTTGTACCCCTGTTTGTATACATTGTCTGGGAATATTGTATTTTAG
>JBEAUL010000094.1:0-31312 GCA_041161475.1 Pseudomonadota bacterium
ACTTTATATTTTTTATTGATGTGTTTTTTTTAAATCATTCATCAGATCGACCTTGGATAAATTCAAGAAGGTTAAATCATCAATCACCGGCATCAAGCTAAGCATATTTACTATCCTTTCATATTAACATTTAAAGAGTATACTCGAATTGTATTATTTTATGTGCCCTCATCCAACAATCGATGACGAATGTGGCTAGCTAATTGCCTTAGAGTAGTGCTTGCTTATCATGTTGAGCCTATAGTAGCATGGCCATGATTCGATAATCCTTAGCTTAGGGTCGCATAAATACAAAAAAATCTAGTCAACTAAATAATGATAAAAGTTTAACGCATACAAAAATAAGATATATCTCACAAAAATAAGAGAGACAATCCATGAAAAAAAAATCTGAAAAAGCCATTCTAAAGGCACAAAAGGCAGAGGCTGCACAAGAAAAAAATTTGCTTTATGCGGTTTTCTTACGCCAGCAATTAGAAGCTTTGCAAATCATTAAAACACAGTGGCAGGCGGCAAACGCATCAGGGAACCTGGATACAAACTTAGAATCCAGTTATGCAGTGGTTGACGCGGGTTGTGTGTATCTAGCAGAACAGCTTACAACGCACATGGAGCGATTAAATACAATACGACAACAGGTGGTGAACGATGCTAAAGCACGCTGCGAATGGATTGCTAACCTCACTGGCGCAACGGAACAAGATTTTGCAGGTCCCTTTTTAATCGCACGGCCCGATAATACTCAAAAATATTTTTGAAATAATATACCCTTCGAGGCTCCATTTAGAAAAATTACTTCAGAGTTTTCAATGATTATTGAAAGCCTACATGGTTATGCTTTAGAGAGAAAAGCTAACAGGACTGCAAATAAAGGACCGACTAAAGTGCTAAATTTTCTCAGACCAACCTTGGCCGACTATCCGTTTTCTGCAGAACCGATGCGGATGGCGCTGAGCTGCAATTTCGGCAATATACCATTACAGGCTATTTTCAATTTATGGAACCTCAGACTTAAAAATCCTCAGTTTGAGACATCTGCCGTAGATTTATTATCGAGAAATGTATTTTGGACATTGCCAGCATGTCAGCAGTTTTTATTAAAAATTTCGCCTATTTTAGATAACGCAGCTTTTATTCGTATAATCTGGAATTTGTCCATGGCCCTGGAGTCATCATCAACCATAAAGGAAAAACATTTTTCACAAATCCTGGAGAATTATAATCGCTTTGTTACATCCATAGACTTTAGTCCAGCTTCTGCAAATCATCGGGATTGGGTTTTGTCTGCCATAGAATACGATTTATTGAGTGGCTTTTCCCCAGTTCATCATCAACTTATGGTTAATCTGTCTTTTTTGAGTGATTTTTTAGCGCTAGAAGCGGAACGATTAGGGGTATCTGATGTCATATTGAAGAACTACTTTACATCGTTTTATGGTGATTTAGAGGAGCGTGTCAACGATCGAGTTTGGATACCACTGGCTCCTTTTTTGTGGCTGATGCAGTTAAAGGGCCAAGAAAATTTTATGGCCGAGGATTATTGCCGACATATGACGTATGCTTTCAGCTTTTGGGATGCGGTAAGTAAGAATCCTTTGGGTTACAAAGCAAAACCGGATGATTCCCACGTGATAGTGGTCCTAGAACAATTAAAAACATGGTTTGAAACAGGTGCTTGTCAACGCTTGGCCTCAGTAACCAGCGCCTTTGATCAGGCAGAGTTGATTAGGGTAAATGAAAGCCTCGCAACTGTACAAAAACAAGATCTCATGTTCTCACACTTATTATTAGAGAATACCGAAGAAGATGTCGAACTGTTTCAGAAATTGTTACCGACATTAGAGCGTTATTTAAGCAAGCCTGGACTTTTGCCTTTGATGACGTTCCTGATGAAGAAAGGTGTTACTGCGGATGTGATGCCCGATCAACAGCCCTGGTCTTTTGAGTGTGCCCCAGGGCAAGTGGCCGAGCAACTTGGCTTGGCTTTGTTGGCGCAAGAGCGTGCCTATACATATGATTTTTGGAATTTAAAATTGTTTGCGGAAAAGCTGAAAGCCTTGGGAAGACCAGTGGCTCCTCCGCTTCGGACAGTTGTCGCTTTGATCTTAGATTATCCCGATCTTAGCATATCCATGCTCAATCTTTTGTGCACCTACGTGCACAAGGGTTTATCTGGTTTGATGGGAGTGCTTCAAAAGCACTTTGATACGGGAGTTTTTTGGAAGCAACAAGCCTTGAGAGGCCCAGCCCTGTCGGCTTTTTACGAAATATTATTACTCATGACTTCGGTGCCCATAGACAGGCTGCAAGACAAAAAAAGCGTTGGAGAGTGGTTGTGTAGAATTTTGCAGATTGGAAATCAATTGCAGAGCGCCGATCAGTATTGTAAATATTTATCGCTGGTGATCAAGATCCTAAAGTCTTGCGTGAGGGATTATTTCGGGGACATGGGGTTGGGAGATGCGCATGAGCCCAACAAATATCTGATATTATTCATAAAACATAAATGGGGAACCTATACAGATCCAAATATGGCTGATATATTTCATCAGTTTTTACATAGCTTAAGAGACCCTAGGATTGCAGGTGTATTTGAAAGCCCTAGATTTCAAGAAGAATTTTTGAATCGCTTGCCTTATAATTTAAGATTGGGTAACTGGCATTATGTGACGGGTGCTGATGCGCAAACGTTTCAAAATTTTTGGGGACCTATTATGGCTAATACCCTTAGGGCATGTCGTCAGTCTCTTCAAGATCCTACGGTACAGACGCATCTGGTTTTCTATAACGCCTGTATTAGAGCGTTGCAGGCATTGCTGGGGGTAACGCCAGCGAAGGTAGATGTGCACGCCGCACTAGCGCATCAAGATGCTGCTGAATCTGCTTTGCGCTTGGTACAAAGATATCCATTGACAGAATCTGCAAAGCAGGAATTCAGAGAAAATCTAAATCAATATATAGCAACAGTATCCTCTGCCTTTGAAACCCCTGATTACGAACATTTGATGCCTCATAAAGAATATTTATTGCGTTTAACACGGGACAGTCTTAAGTTTCTTTTAAGCACGGCCTTTGTCGAGGCGCGTTCTCGTTTAAACATGAAAGAGACGCTGCATGCTGTTGTGTCGGCTTTTTTAGATACGCAAAACTATCTCTCTTTTCAAGCTGATCAAGAGGATGTCCAAGCACAAATAAGCTATCAGAAGAATGTCGCCATAAGTATCATGGAAGTATTGTTGCAATGCCTAAGAGAATACACCGCAGACAATGGTCAATTGGCCACTTTAATTCGACCTGAAATTAAATCATCCATTCAAAGAGCATACGATAATCTAGCAAATGATCCTGATTATCAAGCTACCTTAGATCCAACAGGAAACCCAACAGTAGCATCTAATCATTATGCCATTCGTAAAATTCATTCTCCATCTTGCGATGGTGGTTCCTTTAATCGTCTGTTGTATGTATTAAATGGCATACATCCTGATGTGCAAGTGCGGGTTGTGAATACCGAATTGGTCTTAGATAAATTGAGGGCTGTCTTTGCTCAATCATGGCTGCAGTTTGTCCAAGAGCATTCAGATTTGAATCTTCAAGTATTTGTGACAGAATGTATTTTTGATTCTTTTGATTTGTCGAATCCAACGCATCTGGAGATTTGGGAAGGTACGCTGAAAGATAAAATTCATGCTGCAATCAATGACGAGGAGTTTGCACATTTCTTTCGGTTATCAAATCCGGCCTTAAAGGAAAACATTCTCAAGCTCCTAGTAGACGCGTTACCCAGTATTGATTTGACCAGCACTGCTTGTCGTTCTCTGCAAGGGGCTTTTAAAGACAATTGTGTGTCTTATTTGGCCACCCTAGATAATCAAGAGCAGGCGATTGCTTTAGGAGAAGACTGGAGTAGCGATGGATTTGCTATAAGTAAGCCTATGCATCGCCTGGCTTTTGAACAGATTTATCAAAGCGGTCGCTTACAGGATCACTTGGGTGAACACTTTTTCGTCGAACGCAACAGCCGCTGTGCTTGAATCGTGCGCAATGATTTGGTGGCTGTGCGTTCTATTTGAAGACGCTGGTGCTGGTTGGTCACTCGGCATTTTGGTGATTTATGTGCCTTCATCCAACAATCGATGACGAATTTGGCTGATTGCCTTAGATGGACTTAAGCCTTTGGGGCAAACATCTGCACAACTCATGATACTTCTGCACCGAAAAATAGAATAGGCATCTTCTAATTTGTCTAAACGCGCTTGTGTGTGATCGTCACGACTGTCTAAAATAAAACGCGCCGCTTGCAATGCAGCTGCTGGCCCCAAAAATTTATCGGGATTCCACCAATAAGAGGGACAGGCACTCGAGCAACAGCCACATAAAATACATTCATACAAGCCATCTAATTTTTCTCTGTCTGGGATACTCTGTAGTCGCTCTTTGGCAGGTTCTGCGGCTTGTCGATTTTGAAGATAAGGTTCTACTTTTTCATATTGATGATAAAAATTTGACATATCAACAACCAAGTCCCTAATCACAGGCATACCGGGCAGAGGACGCACAATAACTTCATGCTTACCTAGAGACTTCAAGGGCGTGATACACGCCAATCGATTTTTACCATCGATATTCGTACCACAAGAACCACATACCCCTTCCCCACAAGATCGTCGAAAACTCAATGTTTCATCTTGCCCCTTTAACAATTTTAAGGCGTCTAAAACCATCACCGCTTTGTGTTCGTTTAAATCCAGCTCATAATCGTGCATATAGGGTTTTTCATCGATTTCTGGATTAAAACGATAAATGGAAAATCGCATGGCTTGTAACCCCTTATGTTCAAAGACTATATAGACAGTTTAGTAAGTTCTGGCCTTAGGTGGGAAAGCATCAACCGTTAAGGGTGACATATTAACGGCTCTATACCCGACGGTATCATCTGAAAAATACAAGGTATGTTTCAACCATTTTTCGTCATCTCTTTCTGGAAAATCTTCTCGTGCATGGGCCCCTCGACTCTCTTCTCGTGCATTGGCGGAAATAGCCGTTGCTAAAGCAACATCCATCAGATTATCCAATTCAAAGGCTTCTATTCTAGCCACGTTAAATACCTTGCTTTGATCGGTCAGCGTGACCGCTTGCAAGCGTTCCCGCAAGTCCATTAAGGCCTGAATGCCTTTTTCCATGTATTTAGCTGTTCTAAAGACACCAAAATCAGCTTGCATGATTTTTTGTAAGGCCAAACGAATATCTGCAACCCGCTCTCCACCACTGCGCTTATCCCAACGATGCAAACGCGCATAGGCTTTTTCAATCGCCCCTTCTTTCACATTTTCGTGCCCATAATGTCCTTGATTTAAGGCCTCTACAATGTGTATTCCAGCCGCACGACCAAAAACCACGAGATCGAGCAAAGAATTCCCACCCAATCTATTCGCACCATGCACAGACACACAAGCGCACTCACCCACGGCATACAATCCTGGAACCGGCGTATCTTCGCCTTTTCCATTGCTATTCATCACTTGCCCAAAACGATTGGTGGGAATACCACCCATCATATAATGACAGGTTGGTACAACAGGAATCGGTTCGACTCTTGGATCGACATTGCCAAATGTTTCTGCCAATTCACAGATACCAGGTAAGCGTTTTTGTAAGACTTCTTCTCCCAAGTGATCGATTTTTAACAAAACATAGGCGCCTTCTTTTCCACAGCCACGCCCTTCTCGAATCTCAATGGCAGATGCACGAGAAACAACATCACGAGAAGCCAGATCTTTTGCATGAGGGGCATAGCGCTCCATAAATCGCTCCCCTTTGCTGTTTAACAGGTAACCGCCCTCTCCTCGTGCTCCCTCCGTAATCAATACGCCAGCTCCATAAACACCTGTGGGATGAAATTGCCACATTTCCATGTCTTGCAAAGGTAAACCCATACGCAAGGCCATGCCCAATCCATCACCCGTATTGATATGCGCATTGGTTGTAGAGGCATAAACACGTCCAGCACCACCAGTGGCTAGAATAACTGCTTTTCCTCGAATAAACAGTGTTTCCCCGGTTTCGATAGATAAGGCAACAACGCCTGAGACGGTGCCAGCTTGAGACACCACCAAATCAATGGCATACCATTCATTAAAAAAGGTGGTTTTTGCTTTCAGATTATTTTGATACAGGGTATGTAATAAAGCATGCCCTGTTCTGTCTGCGGCGGCTGATGTACGCGTTGCTTGCCCACCCGTGCCAAAATGTTTGGACTGTCCGCCAAAGGGTCTTTGGTAAATACGCCCATTTGGTAATCTAGAAAAGGGTAGACCCATATGTTCCAATTCAATGACGGCTTCAGGACCTGCCTGACACATGTATTCAATACAATCTTGATCTCCTAAGTAATCAGAGCCTTTAACCGTATCAAACATATGCCACTGCCATCGGTCTTCATCTACATTGCCTAAGGCTGCTGTTATGCCACCCTGTGCAGAAACTGTATGGGAACGTGTGGGGAACACCTTTGAGACCACCGCAACGCGCTTGCCTGCCTCAGCCAATTGCAAAGCAGCACGCATACCAGCACCACCCGCCCCAACAATGACCACGTCAAAATGTCTTTCTGTATACACCATCGTCATTAAGTTACCTGCCCCATAAAATGTAAATGCTCCACAAGCATTGGCCTAACAGAGATAAAATGACGCAAACTTGTAAGGACAAACGTAAGCATAAAGGCTTTACATAATCAGTGAGTACAGTCCATATACCTACCCACGCATGGAGGCATATACTCACAATGGCGCATAAAGTGGCATATCGCATAAACGGTTGTTGAAATAAGGATTGCCAAACAGCCAAATTAAAAGGCTGATGTCTAAATACAATCAGCGATAGCATCACGATGTACAGTATCAAAATAACCGCGGTTACTCGCTGAATCAACCAGTCTTGTAACCCTGTTCTACCAAGGCCCGTTGCCATTAATACCATAGCCAACCCCCAAGTAAAATGCTGTAAACGATACCCAACAGTAATATTGTTTTTGCGCTGATTCTAGCCACCCACAAAGATTCACCCCATCCGATGTCCATGATAAGATGTCGCAAGCCTGCGATAAGATGATAGAATAAAGCCGATAAGGTAAGCCAGATAAGCCCTTTACCGAGATGCCCGTTTAGTATGCTGTCCCACTCTCTTGAGGCGGTGGCCTCCAAGGAAGATTGTAAACAGAAGAGCAGTATTGGAATCATTAAAAATAAAAAAACACCCGACAATCGGTGTAGAATAGAAATGATAGCCGTGATAGGAAAATATATGACAAACAGGTTTAAGTTGATAGGTCTTTTTTTCACCGGCCTCAACCTCAGATTGGAGATATTACACTCTCGAATCTAGCACGCACACACCTATTCTTCAAGGCGCTACCTGAGCTATCCTTAGTTTCAGCATCATTAGAAGGACACGATATGAGTGATACGCCCAACAACACAAATAACCTTTTCGCAACACTGGGTATTCCTGGAAAAGCCCCTTTTACCCTGCCCATCCGCAATGGTCAGTTAGGGCCCCAGGTCATTGATGTCTCTCAACTCGGAAAGCATGGGCTGTTTACCTTTGATCCAGGCTTTTTGTCCACTGCAGCCTGCGAATCACAGATTACTTATATTGATGGCGACCAAGGTATCTTGCTACACCGAGGGTATCCTATCGCTGAATTGGCCGTGCAATCGGATTTTTTAGAAGTCTGTTACCTACTGTATTATGGGGAGCTGCCCACCATTGCACAAAAAAATGATTTTACCTTTCAAATAAGACACCATACCTTGGTACACGAACAACTGCGTAATTTTTTTAATGGCTTTCCACGAGATGCACACCCTATGGCAATTATGTGCGGTGTTGTGGCCGCCTTATCCGCTTTTTATCATGATTGTTTGCGCATTCAAGAACCCAAACACCGAGAATTGGCGGCATTACGATTAATCGCAAAAATGCCCACCTTAGCCGCCATGGCTTACAAATATTCTATCGGTCAACCCTTTATCTATCCTAAAAACAAATTGGGTTTTTCTGAAAATTTTTTACACATGATGTTTTCTGTTCCCGCAGAAGAAATGGAAGTGAATCCCATTTTATCTAAAGCCTTAGATCGTATTTTTATTTTACATGCCGATCATGAACAAAATGCTTCAACCTCTACCGTACGACTTGCGGGTTCTTCTGGCGCAAATCCTTACGCCTGTATTTCATCTGGGATTGCTGCGCTGTGGGGTCCTGCACATGGGGGTGCAAACGAGGCCGTGGTAAACATGCTCACCGAAATCGGCGACGTTAATCATATCCAAAAATACATTGACAAAGCCAAAGATAAAAATGATCCCTTTCGTTTAATGGGATTTGGGCATCGAGTATATAAAAATTTCGACCCACGCGCAAAAGTCATGCGAACAACCTGTTATGAAGTACTGGAAGCCTTACAAGTGCATAAAGATCCCCTGTTTGAGATTGCATTAAAGCTGGAAGAAATTGCCTTAAAAGATCCGTATTTTATCGAGAAAAAATTATATCCAAATGTGGATTTTTATTCTGGCATTATTTTACGGGCATTGGGTATTCCAACCAATATGTTTACCGTTATTTTTGCCGTATCACGGACGGTAGGCTGGGTGTCTCATTGGAATGAAATGCTCAGCTCTCCTGACTTTAAAATTAACCGACCAAGGCAACTGTATACAGGACTTCCTGAACGACACTATATACCAATTGATAAGCGAGGATAATATCTCATGGCACAACCTAGCTCTTCATTGTCTATTTGGATCTTAAGCGGTCTATTCGTTTTAGGCCTTTTGTACTTTATTTCTTTGTACAATTATTTGGTCAGTGTTAAAAATCGTGTCTCTAAAAGCTGGTCAAATATTGATGTATTACTCAAACAACGAAACGATGAATTACACAAACTGATAGAAACATGCAAACAATATAGGGACTTTGAGCGCAGTACCTTAGAGGCCATTGTAATGGCCAGAAACAATGCACAAACGGCTCAAGCGAACGCCAATATGGCTGAATTAGGCATTGCAGAGGGCGCGATTAGAAGCGGTTTAACCAAACTGTTTGCGCTGGCAGAAAATTATCCCGATTTAAAAACCAGTCAATCTTTTTTACAACTGCAAAATCGCATCAGCGATCTAGAAAGCAGTATTGCAGATAGACGAGAATTGTATAACGAAAGCGTTAACATTAACAATATTACCATAGAACAATTTCCAAGCAACTTACTTGCGCGTTTTTTTCATTTTTCCTCTGCGGATTTACTCGAATTTTCAACAGAAGAAACGCGTGATGTAGACGTGAAACAACTGTTTAATCGGTAAACATTCGTGCAAAGTAATGAACGCTCTTTGTATACGGCACAACAAGTGCAGGCATTTACTGGTCAAAGACTCAAAGACACGGCTCCAGAGAGCTTTTACAGTATCGTCGGTATTTTAATCGTATTTTGTTTACTCGCTACAAGAACGGTTTTTAAAACATTGAGCGCTTATCGTGCCATTAAAAGCATACCCACCTCTTTAATCCGCTCTGCTGCCCAAGGTCAAGTAGAGCTGAATGGCATACAACACAGTTCTTTGGTTTCCCCCTTAAAAAGTCCACTGACATTGACCGCTTGTACCTGGTATGACTACGTCATTCAAAAAAAAGAGATCGATACCCAACAACGTGTTACCTGGCAAACCATTTACCAACAGACGTCTGACACACCTATTTTGTTACGAGACAAGACAGGAGAATGCTGGGTATTTCCAAGCCAAGCAACGGTTAACACGCAAAATATATTTATGCACTATGATGATACTGGCGTCCCCTGGAATAAGCTTTACCCCGCAAATAGACCACTACCCACTTTACTGAATTTTCTATGGCATACCGTGAATATTATTACTTTAGGCACACTCAGCGCTTATTCAAGAAATAAACCCTATCGCCATATTGAAAAAATCATGCAAGCAAACGACCCGCTGTATGCGCTGGGTTTTTTTAAAAGTTATCATGAAGCGGAATTAAGCGCATTCAAAGGCTTGTTAAATACGATAAAGGTTCAGCAAACGCCCATGACATGGCAACCTATCACCTCAACACAGGTACCCATTCATACCTTAAGCCTTGCTTTAGGAGATAAAGAAGCACATTTTATTCTGTCAAACACCTCAGAAAAAAAACTCATGCAAACACAACGGCATTTAATTATTCTCTGGCTGGGCATTGATTTGGTAATCTTGGTTTGTTTAGGAATGTTTGTTACTGTTTATTAATTTTTTTTCAGCCTTTGTAAGGATACCCATGTTGTCAAACGCGTGCCATGCTGATGTCGTGGTATCACCTAAGGGTCTGGCTATTATATCATTGCTTGGTTTACTGAACAAAAATGACATACAAGAAGAAAATGTGCCCAAAACAGAAGAATTTTGTGTCTCTTTTGTTGCATTTTTTCTTGGGTTAAACAGGTATTCTTTTACCGAGTCAAAAGGTGTTACATTCATTTCCTCAATGATAACGGGCTTTCCTACTTCAGGCGACTGCCTTGGTCGTTTTTTTGTAAAGCACCCTTTAAACAAAGCAACAACTGCCTGACCCAACCATACAAAGGGAGAAAGCAACCACCGGCCAAAGGCAAGGGTTTGTTCGAGAATTGATTTTTTAGGCATGTCTGCATGCTTTACTGTCTCTGGCGTTGTTAGTTCGGTATTATTTATCATTGGACACTCATTCTCTGTTTCTTTTCATTGTTTTTAGTTTGGGCTATTTTACTAAAAAAATACCCTCCGAGCAAGTAGTTCAACTAAATCAATGCATACACACCCGGCCTTAACTAATGTCGTTTTTTCTATCTCTTGCAGTTGTGTTAATATACCCCTTAGTGCTTAGCCAACGATAAACAAAAGAGGTAACCACCATGCAACATAAACACCTATGGGTAGCCGTCTCTGGCCTCCTACTCTCTTCTTCCACAGTCTTTGCAGATACCGCTGGGCCGAATGGTATGTCTGGCGCAATGAGTCAGTTAGTATTATTGGGCGGATTTTTTGCTATTTTTTACTTTTTTATTTTACGCCCCCAAAACAAACGCGCCAAAGCGCACCGCGATTTACTAGCACAGTTGTCCAAAGGAGATGAAGTCACAACCAATGGGGGCATTTTAGGTAAAGTAACCCGCGTGGCGGACGATTTTTTGTTGTTAATGGTGGCCGAAGGCGTTGAAATTCGCGTTCAAAAGCAAGCCGTGGCCCATGTAATGCCAAAGGGTACTTTCAAGTCTGTTTAATTTTCGATAGTAAAGCGAGTTTTTATCATGCCGTTTGCCTTTTCTCGATGGAAAAAATGGGGTTTTATACTCTCTATTTTACTGGCCTCCCTGTATGCCATTCCCACACTCTTCGGAGACGACCCCGCCGTACAGATTGTGGCCAACGAGGATACTGTCGAACAGCATGATAAACTGCTGGCGGAACAATCTAGGGTGAACACCGCACTCAAACAACAAAAACTTCCTGTTAAATCGATTGACGCAGAAGGCAATGTGCTAACCGTCCGTTTTTTCGACGCCGATACACAACTCAAAGCAAAACCCTTTTTGGCGACGCTGTTTCCAGCACCCTACAGCGTCGCCCTACACCTAGCACCCAGCACACCTATTTGGCTACAATGGATAGGCGCCAAGCCCATGAAATTAGGGCTCGATTTACGGGGAGGCGTACACTTTTTAATGAAAGTAGACTTGTCTTTGCTCATCAAACGTCGTCTAGAAGGCTATCAGCAAGAATTAAGCAAGGCTTTTCGTCAAGCGGGCATTTATTATCAACAATCTTCTCTGCGCACACCCTTATCGAACAACCAAGCATCCCCAGACTCAGGTGCACTTCTATATCAATTTTCTGAGCCACGCTTTCGTGAAAAAGCAATCACCATCGCAAAAAAAATAGCACCCGATTTGGTTCCTGATTTCTCTGAAAACAAAACCGGCGAATCACAAGATCTGGCCTTTGGTTTTTCCTTAATCAGTTTACAAGGCCTCAAAAACGATGCCATGGAACAAACCATTACCACACTACGCAATCGGATTAACGAGCTGGGGGTCTCTGAATCTGTTGTACAACGCCAAGGTGCCGAACACATCGTTGTAGAATTACCGGGTATTCAAGACACCGCCTATGCAAAAAAGATTTTAGGTAAAACGGCTACACTTGAATTTTTAATGCACGATGAGGAAAATGAAGCCACTTTGCGTAAAACGCCAGGTCCGGTTCCCATTGGGAGTAAATGGGTCACTTACCGTGGCGGAAAACCTGTTTTACTGAAAAAACAAACCGTATTAACAGGGGATGCGATTATTGGGGCAAGTACCGGCAACGACAACCGTATGGATACCCCTGCCGTTAATATTCGTTTAGGTGGCCCACAAGTTGCCCGCTTTTCAGATATTACCCAAAAAAATATCGGCCGTCGTATGGCCGTATTGTACATCGAAACCAAGGACAATCGAACCACAGAAACCGTTATCAGCCTTGCAACCATTCAAAGCGCCTTAGGCAGCCAATTTCAAATCACTGGGCTGACCCAAAGTGAATCCCGTGATTTGGCTTTACTGCTGCGCTCTGGGGCTTTACCTGCGCCCGTAGATTTTGTCGAAGAACGCATTGTTGGTCCAAGTATGGGGCAAGAAAACATTCAAATGGGCATGCTGTCTGTTACCGTTGGTTTAGCGCTTGTCTTAGGCTTTATGACACTTTACTATCGCGGCTTTGGCTTAATTGCAAACATCGCCTTGGTTGCCAATCTCGTCTTATTATTGGCGATTATGTCTATTATTGGCGCGACATTAACCTTACCAGGTATCGCAGGTATTGTATTAACCTTAGGCATGGCAGTTGATGCAAACGTACTTATTTTTGAGCGTATCAGAGAAGAGTTACGTTTAGGCGTTCCACCACTCTCTAGCATCCAAAAAGGATTTCATGGGGCGTTTAACACCATTATTGATTCAAATTTAACGACCCTTATCGCCGGTCTGGTATTATTTTTTATTGGCAGCGGTCCCGTGAAAGGCTTTGCAGTTACCTTGTGCATCGGCATATTAACCTCCCTGTACACTGCTGTAACGGGTAGTCAACTGATACTGTCTTTTGTATTTAACAAACCTAAACCGATTAAAAAGTTATCTATCGGCATATAAGGGCGACCATCGTGGAATTTTTTAAAAAAACAACTCATATTGATTTTGTAAAAATGCGCAAGATAACCTTTGTGTTTTCTGCCTTTCTTTGTTTATTATCCCTGTTTAGCTTAACAGCGTACGGGCTAAAATTTGGATTAGATTTTACTGGTGGTACACAGATAGAGCTTTCTTCTAGCAAAGCCATTGCCCCAGAATCCATTCGCGTGATACTTGAGCAAGCAGGGTTTACCGATGCCAAGGTACAACAATATGGTCAGCCTGAAGATCTGTTGATTCGCTTAAGTAACAGTGAACAACCCAATAAACAGGCGGTGCTTGCATCAGCAGATTTAACGGCAACAGAAACCACAGGTAGACAAGTCAGTAGTCACATCCGTCAGATTCTACAACAACACGACGATAGCATTACCATTAAACGCACAGAGTTTGTTGGGTCCGAGGTGGGACAACAACTGGTTGACCAAGGATGCCTGGCCGTTTTTGTAGCGATTCTAGCAATTATGCTCTATATTGCGGTTCGTTTTGAATTTCGTTTGGCCGTGAGCGCCGCCCTTTCTCTTTGTCACGACACCCTGATCGTATTGGGGATTTTTTCCTTTTTTAGAATAGAATTTGACTTACCCACGCTTGCCTCTATTTTGGCCGTTATCGGTTACTCTTTAAACGATAAGATTGTCGTGTTCGACCGCCTGAGAGAAAATTTTCGTAAAATACGTCGTGGCACACCAAGCGATATCATGAATATCTCTATTAACCAAACGCTGTCTCGTACGGTCATGACTTCTCTACTGACTTTACTGGTCATTATTGCCTTACTGTGTTTTGGTGGAAAATCCCTGTTTGGCTTTTCTTTCGCTTTTCTTTTAGGAATTATTATCGGCACGTACTCCTCTATCTGTATTGCGGGTGCCCTTGCATTAAAATTGGGTTTAAGTAAACAAGATTTAATGCCCAAAGCAAGTATTCATACGGATGGAATGCCTTAAATGTTTAAAAACATTCTGATTGTTTTATTATGTATTTTTAGTTTTAGCCAAGCTAAAATACTGATCTTTAATGATATTTCTGTAGAACCCATTCATCCTGCAAGCAATCCAGACTTACATCCCAATCAACCTTTACATCGCAAAGGTGTCTATCTGGCTTCTTATGTCGATGGAGACGAAGTCTTTTTTAAAAATCAACATGCACTCGCTTTATCTGCTT
Source organism: Pseudomonadota bacterium (assembly GCA_041161475.1). Classification (GTDB taxonomy): domain Bacteria; phylum Pseudomonadota; class Gammaproteobacteria; order UBA6186; family Azoamicaceae; genus JBEAUL01. Next base: position 14,435 of record JBEAUL010000094.1, read on the forward strand.
TAAATAAAGGGGTTGATTTTATTTTCAACTATCGTCGGTCCCATTTAGATCCCAATTTCTTGCAACAAAATGCATATATCTTAAATCAACCTCAAGGAAAGGGGGTTTGGTTGTGGAAACCTTGGATTATTTTAAAAACATTACAAAGCATTCCAGAAGATGCCGTCTTGATTTATGCTGACAGTGGCCTTGTCTTTCGTAATTCTGTCGCACCGTTAATTGCGTTAAGCGATAAACACGATATTATTTTAAGTTATTTTGACCAAAAAAAATCAATAGACAACAAATCCCTTGAAACCCATGCCAGTCGCAAAACGCTAGAATACATGAAATGTGACACCAAAGCATGTCGCCAAAGCCCTCATCTGTGGGCAGGGTTTATGATTTTACGTAATACCCCAAATAGCCGAGCCTTTGTTAAACGCTGGTTAACGTATGCAAAAATACCCAAACTGCTGCTAGGGAATGCCCCTGACAATCGCCCCCCCTATCCCAGCTTTTCTCATCAACTGCATGATGAAACCCTTCTGTCTGTACTCCATGCAAAAGAACCTGAAGGAAAACATCTCATTGAAGTCTACGACCTGTATAACCATTATATTTTTTGGCACCATCGCCGTAATGACAAGCCCTTGGCCCAAAATAACGGTTACTACACAATATTGCCCAGAATGTTTAAGCAAATCAGGGGTATTGAACGCAGTATTATCAACGCCTATCCTATGCGTCAGCTAAGACAATACCTTTTGGAGCATTACCCCACAATTTATCGATCTGAAAATTAGTCCAATCAAAAGGATTTTTCGATATGTCTAGACAATCTTTGTATCGTTACTGCCTAAAGGTATGCCTGTGCGGATTTCTGTTTACCACTGCGCTATATGCGCAAACCACACATACTATTTTAGAAATACAGCATATCGAAGATATTTTACATCATGTAGACAAAGACACTTTGTTGGTATTTGATTTAGACAATACCTTGATAGAGCCCCATCAAACCTTAGGTAGCGATCAATGGTTTAACCACCATGTTACCCAAACAAAGCAGCAATTCGGAACAGACAAGTCTCTTGGCTTAAGCAAAGCAGTCAACGACTATAATGCGGTACAACATCGCTCAGAGGTCAGGTTGGTCGATCCCAAGGTCAACACACTGTTTAAACAACTGAGAGACAAAGACATCAAAATACTCGGACTTACCAGCCGAGGGGCGAGCTTAAGAGAACCGACAGTACGACAATTGGCCTCAGTTGGGCTTTCTTTTGAGTCCCCTTGGAACGATCACGATTATTACTATCCCTTGCAAAGTGCCAAACACGGTGGCAATGCCCATGCTGGTATTGTCTTGACGGCCGGGGCCCACAAGGGAGATTGCTTGCTAGAGTACCTTGATCATCTAGAATATACACCAACACGCGTTGTATTTGTTGATGATAGGGCTGAACACCTTGAACGCGTTAAAGCCAGTTTAGTCGCTCGCGGTATCCATTTTATTGGGTTTCGATATACTTATTTAGACCATAAGGTGAAGCATTTTGACCCTAATATCGCAGCAATTCAGTTCGAGTACCTACACAAAATTATCTCGGACGAAGACGCCAGGGCTATTTTAGAGGCACGAAAAAAAATAACGTTCAATTAACCACCTACCCACTTTCCATGAAAAAGCGATAAGAGCTATAATAGCGTTTGGGGTAAGTCTTGAGTAATCTAATATCAAAATTAAGTGCGTGTAACCCCTATTAATAAGCATAATAGGTCAAAGGTAACACATGAGTACATTTTCTAAATCCATCGAAAAACATCTTCTTGATGTTTATGGGCAAAAGCAAGACAACGCCAACGTTGCTGAACTCCCTAAAAGCATTCTCGATGCTATAAAAGAAATGATTGCACCCTTTGAAAGTGGAGACTATGCGCTTTTTGTCGAGCCAGAGACTTGTCCTGATTGGCTAATCGATATGTTTGAGACGCAAATTGGGTTATTTTTTCGTATTGAAGAAAAAAAAAGAGACCTAAAACTCGTTAACGATATAATATCGGCTAATAGTGATTTGTTAAATATGTTCAAACAACTTTTTTTTGATGATTTGAGTAAGATAGCAGACCCTCAAGTGAATGCTAATCAAAAAGAAACCCTTACAAAAGAACTGCAAGCATTAGAAAATGAATGGCTCTACCAAACACAACTGCTATCAGGTATTCCAGAAGTATACCAACTAATCCAAGTAAAAAAAATTCCAAAAGAGTTAGAGAAACAATACATAGAACAATATAAATTGTTTTTTAAAGAATCTATAGGGGATTTCTATGAAAAATTTTATGAATACTCAATCGCAGAACTTAAAGATTACACAGCGCATATAAAACAACAAACTTTAGATGAGACAAAAAAACGCATTGAAGAAGCTCTGGAAGATAAACCACGATCTAAACGAATCCATGACTCAGCAAACAAAGAATCTTCTGCGATCATAAAAAATTTAGTTGAATTTTACCAAAAAGATATAAAAAATTTTCATGAAGTTAACCTGTTCTATGATTTAACAGAAGACATGAGAATACTCCAGAGAAATAGATTCATTCAAGAAAAAATCAAAGATGAAAAATTAGAAAACATCCCATCCCTTAATCTATTACTATCAGAGCAAACCTTTTTTCCTTCTACAGAAGAATGCATTCTTTCCATTCACATATTAATGGAATTAGAAAATATAAATATCGAAAACAAAAAGAGATTCGGAACAGAAATTTCCTTTAAAAGAATGGACAAAAAAGAACAACTAAAATCCATTAAGAAACTCACAACGTTAACAATGGAAACAAAGGAATTAGAAAATAAATTAGCAAACAACTTAGAAGATTGTGAAGAACAACTGAATTTCAAAAAAATAGAACTCACTAAACTGTTGGATGATCTTTCAAGCTCAACTTCAACAAACTCCTTTAAACTGAGTTTAGCACAACAAGGCTACGCAAGCATGAAGGAAATCAGCAAGTCAATTTATCATGGCATTAACAATCCTTTGAATAATGCAATCGCCAATCGATTCGTCAACATTGCTAATCAGACAGATCGCCAACTTCCAGAAAATATCAGAACAGCGCTAAAAATTGCTCAGCCTGCATCTAGCCTCATCGATAGAATAAACTATATGCTAGGTAAAAAAGATACTGATACAGCCCTACAACTTGTATTTAAATGGTTTTTTGCTACCTTGGTTATCGGTATTTCTGCTTGTTTAGTTGCAGCTATTATTTATTTTATTACGCAAGCAATGTTAATTATCTTCGTTGCCAAGTCTGCGTTAGCTGTTTTTGGTGGCATATTTTTTATTGCAGCAATGGCTTCAGGGACTTTTCTTGGAACGTCAAAATTAATTCACTTTATCCAGGATAATAAAATAAAAATAAGAAATCAATTCGAACGACTGATTTATGGTGCAAAAAATCATGAAAGATTTTTAATCGCTGACGAAGTCAAATCAAAATACAATGAGACAGAGCTTTATGCGCTACAAAAATTCTTTTTAACAGAAATCAATGATTCTGAACTCAGATTAGAAGCCATGAGACCCAATGACCCCAGACTCACAAAACTAAAAGCAGTACACGATAACTTAGTACTCTGCTGGGAAAAAATCCGAAACGGCAGCGTAACTCAGGCGACAGATCTTAATTATTACTTGTCCAAAATATATGCAACATGGTCCAGTGAATATAATAGTACACCCCATACAGCAGATGAACGCAATTACAAATTAAAATCGTTTATGACAAATATTGAAACCAATGTGCAGTTATTTAAAAAAATATCTTCAGACGAGCCAACGCTACAGTCCTTTATCTCATCAATCAAACCCTATCTGGGTTTACGTGAATCTCAGCCGGAAAAAACAGTCGTTTTAGCACCGATGTCCGATCCCGATCAAATAGAAAGCTGTAAGCATCTAAGATCCTTACAAAATTCGGAACAATTCATTGCTAACTTACTAAGAAGACCTGCTGTATAGGACAATGTGTACTATCCCATAAATTAGTTAACTGATTAACATATTGCATTGCATCAAAATACCCCAAATATATTAACAGCCCAGCCCCTGATATCTAAGTCTCGACCGACAAAGTCCTATACGCAGATAAATGAAGATAGATATTGACATTTATTTCAAAAAAAGGCATTATCTACCGCATTGCACAGGTAATGCAGTCTACTGGGGTGTCGCCAAGCGGTAAGGCACAGGGTTTTGATCCCTGCATACCTAGGTTCGAATCCTAGCACCCCAGCCAGTTCCGGTTTTAAGCCTCCTTCTAAACCCCAACACCTGCCCTACCCAAACGCAATATGGATTCCCTTCTGGTCGCGGAGGGGAGTGGGACGATTATTTTTACAACCGGATAAAACCGGATAACGGGAGAAACCCATGGCAACCCATGCTATTTATGAATTAGAAGCCACGCTTCGTGACGATAAGGGGAAAGGTGCGAGCCGCCGCCTACGTCGCCAGCAAGATCAATTTCCTGCCATTATTTATGGCGGTAGCCAAAAACCAATGCAAATTCAGCTCGATCAAAAAAAGATGCTACATGCCCTGTCTCATGAAGGCTTCTACTCTCATATTTTGACCCTGAGCGTTGAAGGCAAAAAACAAAATGTTATATTAAAGGCATTGCAACGTCATCACTATAAAAAATCCATCTTACATGCTGATTTTATGCGTGTAAGCGCCACAGACAAAGTACATATTCGTATTCCACTGCACTTTATCAATGCAGAGAATTGCCCTGGCGCCAAAGAGGGCGGGGTCATTAACCACCAAGCAGTTGATGTCGACATTCGTTGCCAAGCGAACAAACTGCCTGAATTTATCGAAGTAGATTTGTCAAACCTGGGTTTGGACGAAAGCATTCATTTGTCTCAGTTGCACGTTGACCCATCTGTGGAACTCGTGGCTTTAGCACACGGTAATGACATGAGCGTTGTGAGTGTTCACTTACCTCGCGTTGTCGCAGAAGACATTGAACCAGTGGTAGAAACAGAAGCCCCTGTTGAAGCAACAGATACACAAACGGCTCCTGACGCAACAACTGAAGAAAAAACAGACGGCAAACACGACAAAAAAGACAAGCACTAAGCCTCTGTGTCTACTGCAATGCATGAGCCTTCAACATTGCAATGCATCGTGGGTCTGGGTAACCCAGGCCCCACGTATGCAGAAACCCGCCATAATGCGGGCGTATGGTTTATCAAAGCCTTATGTCATATCACAAACACCCAGCTTTCCTTAAACACACGCCTACGCGCTTACTGTGGTCAGGCAACATTTGGTTCTTATACGGTTCACCTCCTAATCCCTAATGTTTTTATGAATCAAAGTGGGCAGGTAGTAAAGGCTTTCTTACAGTACTATAAAATTTCTCCTGAACACTGCCTTATCGTACATGACGAACTGGATCTGCCCAATGGCACTGTCCGGGCCAAACAAGGTGGCGGACACGGTGGACATAATGGACTACGCGATATTATTCAACAACTTGGCGGACAATCTCAATTTGCTCGTTTAAGGATCGGCATTGGACGACCAGCCCATCCAGGCCATGCGGTAGCTGACTTTGTCTTGGCAAAACCAAGTCTAAATGAAAAAATAGAAATAGATCGTGCAATAGAGGCAACACTGCCCTATATGGCTGACATGATTGCAGGTGATTGGCATAAAGCCGTCAAGCAATTGCATACAAAATAATATATCAATAATAGGTGAACTCATGGGATGTAAATGTGGTATTGTTGGCTTACCCAACGTAGGCAAATCAACACTTTTCAATGCACTAACACAAGCACAAATCGCCGAAGCACAAAATTATCCATTTTGTACCATTGAGCCAAATGTTGGGATTGTACCTGTACCCGACCTCCGGTTAGATGCACTGGCTGCGATTGTTAAACCACAACGTGTTTTAGCGACCACACAAGAATTTGTTGATATTGCTGGGCTCGTTAAAGGTGCCTCTAAAGGAGAAGGCTTAGGGAATAAATTTTTGGCTAATATCAGAGAAACCGATGCCATCTTGCATGTGGTGCGCTGTTTTAATAATCCCGATATTATTCACGTAAACAACAGTATCGATCCATTATCAGACATTGAGACCATTAATACTGAACTCTTATTGGCAGATTTAGAAACAGTAGAACGTGCATTGTTAAAAAGCACTAAAAATGCCAAAAGCGGTCAAAAAAATTTACTACAAGAAAAAGCCTTGCTTGAGCAACTCAAGGCACACTTAGATCAAGGCCTCTTGGCTCGTACTTTTTCGATAGCCTCTATGGATTTAGAGACCCAAGCTTTTTTGCGTGCCCTAAATCTCCTAACAGCAAAACCAATGATTTATGTGGCCAATGTTGATGAAAATGGTTTTAACGATAATCCCTATCTTCAACAAGTGCAAACACTGGCCAGCAAAGAAAACGCCGTTGTTGTACCCATTTGTGCGGCCCTAGAAGCAGAAATTCAAGCGCTAGACTCCTCTGAACGGGAAGTTTTTTTAGCAGACATGAACTTAACTGAGCCAGGGTTAAATCGCGTTATTCGGGCTGGCTATCAAGCATTGGATTTACACACGTATTTTACCGCTGGAGAAAAAGAAGTGCGTGCCTGGACCGTGAAAATTGGTGCGACTGCACCACAAGCCGCGGGATGTATTCATACCGATTTTGAAAAAGGCTTTATTCGCGCTGAGGTGATCAGTTTTAATGACTTTATCACCTATAAAGGCGAGGCTGGAGCAAAAGAGGCTGGCAAATGGCGCTTAGAAGGGAAAGAATACATTGTACAAGACGGTGATGTCATGCATTTTAGGTTTAACGTTTAAGCTGGGGGATGTGCTGAAAAGTAATTCATAAACAACTGACACAGCTGGGCTTCCAGGAGTTTACTGTGTCGGGTACTTTCGACCACTCTGTCTGTCATAATCGTAAAAACCATGGTGCGCTGGTTTTTAAGGGTAAGATAGCCTGACAAGGTAGACACACCTTCTAAAGTGCCTGTTTTTGCCACCACATTACCAAGCATCCCATTTTGTCCCATGCGCCATTTGAGTGTGCCACTTTTTCCAGAAATAGCCAGCCCCTCTTTAAACTGTGGATAAAAAGAATGGTGATACATCATATACAGCACTTGATTCAAGTGCTTTGGGCTCAATAAATTATACCGAGATTGGCCTGAACCATCCAACAATTTCATTCTTTTTACATTCATTTGAGCAGGCTTTGATAAGATTTTTTTAATGGCCCGAGTCCCTGCTTTAAATGTCCCTTGTTGAAAATATCGAAATCCCAATGTTTTGGTTAAGCTTTCTGCATAAATATTGTTTGAGTCTTTTAATACATTTTTTAGCAAGAGACTAAGGGGTTTTGACTGGTGCTTAACCAATATAACACTGTTTTGAGGCGTTGGCATACCCATCTTAATATTGCCATGTAGATGAATATTAGCCGACTTGAGTGCATTCAGAATAATTTGTCGGGCCACCAGGTCGGGATTATTTACCGCAAGTCTTAAGCCTACTGGATTTTTACTGACTGGCCAACAGCCCCCTAACATTACTTGATTATGATTATCCATGCTTAACAGCAACTGACAACCCGTATTAGACTGAAATTCTGTTGCTGCACGAACAGCAGAATAAATAGAAAAAGCTTGCCGATAATCGCTCACGATATTGGCTTGTACCACCCCACCCGGAACAGTACCAGGACGCAAGGTAAGCCCTACGCGATTTTGATTGATAATCACCGAAGTAATCGGCGCAGAATAATGCCAATGAATAGAATCCCAGGTCCAACCGGGTGCATAATTTGGTCCCTGGAAACGGGTGTTATCAATGATGACATCCCCATAAATGGTATTAATGCCACTGGCCGCAAGACGCTGAATCAGTGCTTGTAAATCTGTTGATTTTAAAGACGGATCGCCGCTGAAAGTAACAAAAACATCCCCTTTAATCACTGAACCCCGCCGGGTAGCAGGCAGGGCTTTTAAGGCGGTTTCAAACGTAAAATCTGGACCCAAAGCAATTAAGGCAGCAGATGCGGTTAACACTTTTGCTGTACTGGCTGGCACAAATCGCTCAGCGCTATTGCGTTCGTACAAGACTTTTCCGGTTTTGGCATCTTGTACGATAATACCCACGGGTGCGCTGGGTAATATTTTTTGAACAATCGCCTCTACTTTTTCAGACAAGGCTTTTTGCGTTGATGGACTTTGTCGGGATTCAATCTTGCGTGATACCACCGCAGGGGATTTTGCATGCACCATGCCTACACTCAAATATGTCCCTATACCAAAGATGAGCACCAACAGCCAATGCGTTATCTGAGATTTCCTTTTCACGCTGGCCTCCTTCTATGAAGAGCTGGTGGGCATGCGCCACATTAAACAAGTGACATCATCTGGACGTGCTTTCTTTTCCTCTAAAGAGAATACTTTATTAAAATAGGGAACAGACAGTTCTTCTGTTTCAACCAATGACAATAGTTTCTTTTCTTTTTCATCGGTGGTTGCTTCACTTAACACTTCCATTACGCCATCAGAAAAACACACTAGACTACAAGGTGCGGTTAAAGATAAGCGCTCTTGCTCATACGTCACTTGTTTCATAATACCAACTGGAAATCCTTTCCCCTTTAAAAAAGAGGCTTTACCTCCATTAATCAATATTGGATTAGGATAGTGGCCAGCGATACTATAGACCATGGTTTTTTCTCGATCGTCCAATACACCATAAAACATCGTTAAATATTTACCCAATTTTGCAAGATAAATTTCTTCACTTAATTTTTTAAGTAACTGTGCCGGCTCTAAGATTGTTTTATCGTGTCCTACTTGGTGTTGGCTTAACCATCGACTCACCAAACTTTTTAACAAAATAGTAATAAACGCCGAAGAAGCGCCATGACCTGAAACATCTGCAAGATAGAAGCCATAAATATCGGGTTCAATCACAAAATAATCAATAAAATCACCACTTAAATACAATGAGGGGACAACGGAATGCTCAAAATGAAAATCCCCAAACTGCATTTTGGCTTCTGGTAATAAGCGCAGTTGAACGCTGCGTCCAGCTTCCTGATCTTCTTCTAAAATCGCCAAGTTTTTCTTTAGGGCATCATTTGCACGTTCTAACTCTCCCCGATACGCCACATTTTCAGCGATTAATCGGGCGCGCTCTAAACATTTGTGTACCGTATGCTCCAATACCGCCAAGTCTGTAATTGGCTTAGTTAAATAATCCCAGGCACCCAAGCGTAAGGCTTCAATCACATCATTCATTCCCCCTGCACCCGAAATCACGACAACCGGGGTTTCGGGAGATTCCTTTGTAATATTTTTTAGTACTTCCAACCCGCCCATTTCAGGCATCTGTAGATCGGTGAGCACCAAATCAGGCTTTTCTTTTCTAAAGACCTCTAGCCCAATGCGTCCATTTTCGGCTTCAAACATGGTAAAACCACTGTCTTCTAGATAAGCGATAATGGTTCGACGAATCATATACTCGTCGTCAATGCTTAAAATCTTTAAAGGAGCCACATTATTCGACACGCCAATATTCCTTTTGCATTACTGTGTGTTATCTATTCTGGAGGCCCTTGTAACTGTTCTAAAGCGCCCCTCCCTTTAGAGGCCGTGGTTGCGTCCCCTCCTGAAAAGGTTTCGGATACCCCTGATTCTTTTCCGATGGTAAATGTCCCTTTCGCCATATCGCTTTCACGCTTTTGCAGATAAGCATCTCGCATAAAGACATATTCATCGACAGCCGCAGTTTCAATAATGGTCTCGACTTTCAGCAAATCGGCCCTGTCACTAAAGAAGTTAATGCCCATTAACCAATTACGCGTCGGAACGGAATGAATATAGGGATAAGGCGTCATATATACTGTTGCGACTCGACCCACACCATCTCGAATGGTACTAGGACCAAAAATAGGCAATACCAGATAGGCAGAATTGTGGTATCCCCATCGCTCCAGGGTATGTCCAAAATCTTGTTTATGGGGTGGCAACTGCGTCCACTTACTGGCCACATCAAAAAGCCCACCGATACCAATGGTGCTGTTAATCAGGAATCGCATACTGGCTACACCAGCCTGTTTAAATTCGAATTGAAGCAAATCATTGGCAATCGTAGGAATGGTCCAGATATTATCAAAAAAGTGTATTAGGCCACGCTTTAATGGGGGTGGAACAGATTTATCGTATGCAATGGCCAATGGTTTGACCATGAATTTATCCAGTTTTTTATTCACTGCAAAGATTCCCCGGTTGAGGGGCTCTAGTGGATCTTGTTTATTTGTGGTCGAACAAGCAGAAAGACCGAGGAATAAAAGGCACAAAATACCTGATATTGGCAAATGTCTGGTGGATATGATTGGCAGCTTCACAACACAATACCTCTTTTTTTATCCCTTAATCTATAAACTATATGACTGATTGAGATATGTTTCCAAAAAAAAACCCTACCTATAATAAAACAGGTAGGGTTTTTTCGTACTTGATCTCAATAATTGAGATCGTATGCTTTACTCAGGTTAATTAAAATGCCACCTGTAAGCGTAAAGCGAAGATATCTAAGCGACGTACGCCTGGTGTTGCAGCAGGAATTCTTCCAGCAACAGCGCCAATTGGGTTGATTCTAGCACGTACGTAGTTGGCTTTCACGGTCACATTTCTGTTGTAGAACCAGTTTAAGCCCAATGTTGCGTTGTGTTCAGAACCACCAAATACGTCTTTGTCATTCAAGTTAACATAGCTGTATCGTGCAGCCACTTCCCAAGCACCACAAGGGGAGCAAGGTTTTGGTGCGCTAAAGGTTCCTTTTCTCCAATCATAATGACGGGATTCACCAGTTAACATGTAGCCGGCTTGAATGTGCCAACCATTAAAGCTAACACTTTGTGCAGCTTGTCTGTTGACATGCGCTTTGTTCCATTCTGCTTGCGCAATAAATGGACCCCATAGACCAGCAGCTTCTAAGCCCCAGAACTTCATGTTTCTGGTGTTCATAAAGCCTGTATTCACCAAGGAAGCCGTGTTGCTTTGTCCAGCATTTAACGTACGACCAACAGCTTCAGGTGTTGTGGACAAAATACCATCCGCAATGTTGGCACCACCAGCAAACTGGTTTAAGGACTGTTGACGTGTAGCAACCCCGAAGTGATACGCACTGCCTTCACGATGTACTGGGGAGAAGGTAATACGCGCAGATACGGTCATGCGGTCAGAAGCTTTAGGATTACCTGTCGTAAAGCTGTTCGCAGGTGGTGCTGTAACGGAAGCAGCAACCGTGAACATGTCATACAGAGGCAGATCAGCATAAATACCCAATCCTCTTACACCAGCGCTTTGTGGCACAGCGTAATAAGCCGCTGTCGTTGCAGCGATAGCAGGGGAAGCAACTGCTGCATTAGCAGAAGTAGTATACAAACCGGCTTCTGGGATCCATGAGAAGGTGCTTGTCATTAAGCTGGGCTCTAAGAACATCAAATCATTGGTATCACCCCAATTTTCTAAACCGAAAGGTAAGCCAAATTGACCAATAGCCACAGAACTGTAAGCATCGCGCTCTTCACTGCAGGTTGAAAAGCCTCTATATTTATAAGCTAAGTAAGCATCTTGAAAAACAACGGAACGGTTAGCATAACCACGAAAATCCATGTTTAACAAGTAAGCAAGGCAATCACCAACGCCACCGTTTAAGCTTACCCATGCGCGACGAATATTTGCACTGCTTGGGAAATCTGTTTTCTTTTCATCAGAATTTGCAGAAAAGAAGGTTTGATCGACATGTAAGCGACCACCAATCTTAAACCAGTACTTGGAATTGTCCGTATTGACTACGGTGAGTCCGCCTTTTGTTTTGACGCTGACTTCAGCCAATGCTGAACCGCCAGACAGTGCCATTCCCAAACTTGTGAGGGTTAATCCAACCCACTGCAACTTAGAACGTTTCTTCATGAACCTTTGCTCCTAATATTAGACACGCTTAACGTTTAAAACCTGTGGTCGTGGTGTTTGGTCAGGCCTCGCTCCACATCTCAAACCTTCAACAGGGTACTATCGACTTGATAGTAGCAAAAGTCTAAGATTAATTCCACATCGATACACCTAAATTACTGTAGTTTGTTTTTCTTTGTCAAATTTATCTCATACATTTTATTCATTTTTTTTTTGATCTGGGGTCTGAATGTCTTGATTCTACTGGTATTCTAGGCATTTTTTTCGAAAAAAATAAGAATAGTGCGCTGTGCGCTTCTTTTTATTCCTGCATGAAAAATAATTATAAGGCAGTTACCACACTATCTTTAATCCAAGATATTTGAAGCAATGCACTGCTGTTTTTGTTGAAACTGGCTGTATGCTCGATGCACCGATTGATGGGCTTTCAGTGTCATCGAGAGCACATGTAAACTGGTTAAGGCACACAATCCCATGATAAACAGTGCAATAGGAAGCACAATTCCCCTGAAATTTTCTTTATAAAATGAACTATGGCAAAACATTGCGTACCCCAAACTCAACCTGGAATGGTCGAGGACTGTGTTGTAAACGCCACGTCACCCGCATACGACAAACATCTGACCAATCTTTGACCTGATTCGCATAAAAATAATGACCTGGATGACACCTGCCGTTTTGTTGAAGTGCATACTGGACATTAAAACCCAATATCCCTCCCACCAATCCCATTGCATCATACCCTTCTATGCGTCGAAAAAGCGTATACGCTTTTGTTGTGCCATACGGTGCAAGCGATACAAAGTAGGTCACTTTTTCTACAGGGATTAGGTGCGCGTTGTCTCCATAAACGCGCTCTATGGGCGAAGACAACTGAAAGCCTGTATCCCTGATCTCAGCGATACGCACCCACTCTCCACCGGTATCATCCATAAGCAAGGCACGATTTCCTGACTTCACTGGGTGAAAACTTAACTTTTTTTCACAAGCACCCTTGGCAGATACAAATGCATGACCCATGTTGGCCTGCACCGGACAAAATGCCATTGGAATATCCCTAATGTTCAGCCTATCGCTTCCAGGTAATAATGCTTCAACGGTATTATCCAAGGCCACTGTTTTCCCATTAACCGCAGGACTTGTAATACCGCCAAGATAAACGAAAGCATCCATATCTTGTTTTAACGATAAAAAAATACTTCGATTGTTTCTATCCGCCAATAACCCCTGTCCCGTTTGATGCCATTGCCGACGGCTGATATCAAACCACGTCATCGCGAGCTCAACAACCAGCAATCCAACCGCTAAACCTATCAACAAGGAAATAAGGGAAAAACCACCGTTGAAAGGGTAAAATCGAATTGCTGATCGTTGCCCAATTTCCATACAAGATTTATCTGTTCTCTATTTTTTATTGACTGTATTTTCCAAGATAAAACACTACCAGGACGATAGCTTACAAATTTTACTTGCATGGCCTCTAGCAATGCTAAGCGATCTTGATTATCCTTCGCATAGCGAAGGATGTCTGCCAAACTTTCCATTTGTATTAGGGCCCATCCTTTGGCCTCTGTTGTTTTTCGCAATTGCAATGCCAACTGAAATGTTGCTAAGCTACCCGCAGCAGACACCATGATAAGCGCAGAAGCCAAGCACGCCTCTAGCAACGTTGCACCCTTAACATGTTTTTTTCTACAGTTGACGTTCATCGTAACAGAAGGCTATAACATAAGGGGATTAGCATCAGGAAACCTATAAATATGTCCCAAGAAATTACAGCACCTTTACACACGACATTCGAACTCAAGGCTGGTTTACACCCCTTAACGGTTTTGGTTTTACTCGACACAACCCTGCATATTTTTCACGATCAACTGCAAAAAAAAATTCAACAGGCCCCTAAATTTTTTGAAAATGCGCCCATTGTGCTAGATTTAGTTAAAATACAAACTCAATCTGAGCCCGTTCATTTTGATGCTATCCGGGAAATTTTAATCCAGCACCGTTTAATACCCGTAGGGGTTAAAAATGGTTCTGCACAACAACACAAAGATGCAGTGGCCTCAGGGTTTGCCATTTTACAAGAGGGCGTCAAAAAAACCAACCCTGTAAGTAATTCAAGTCATGTGGCTACAAACAATGCCCCTCATAGCCTGCCACAAACACCAACCAGTGCACTCAGCTTATCCAGTTATGCCAAACTCGTCACCACCCAAGTGCGCTCAGGGCAACAAGTCTACGCCAAAGGGTGCGATCTAATCGTATTAGGCCCTATCAGCCAAGGTGCCGAATTATTGTCCGATGGCCATATTCATGTTTACGGTCCCTTGCGAGGCAGAGCCTTAGCAGGCATTAATGGCAATAAATCTGCGCATATTTTTTGTCACAGTTTAGAGGCTGAATTGATTTCTATTGCCGGACACTACAAATTAAGCGAAGATATAGAAAAGATTGCTTGGCGTGTGAGTGTGGATATTGCTTTAATTAACGGACAGCTCGACATTCGACTCATTTAACCTTAAGCCATTTAACTATAATTTTATTGCTTTATTAAACGGAAAAAAATATGACCCTAGCAAAACATAACAGCACGATTATCGTGGTTACCTCAGGCAAAGGCGGTGTCGGCAAAACAACAACCAGTGCTGCTATTGGCGCTGAACTGGCCTTACGCGGACACAAAACAGTGATTGTTGATTTTGATATTGGTTTGCGTAATTTAGATCTGATCATGGGATGCGAACGGCGCGTGGTCTTTGATTTTGTAAACGTGTTACATGGTGAAGCAAACTTGTCTCAAGCCCTCATTCGCGATAAACGTATTGAGCATTTGTTTATCTTACCCGCCTCCCAAACCCGTGACAAAGATGCGTTGACTGAAGTGGGCGTTGCTGCCGTCTTAGACGAATTACGTCAGAACTTTGAATATATCATTTGTGATTCTCCCGCAGGCATCGAAAAAGGCGCACTGATGGCACTGTATTTCGCCGATGAGGCCATTATCGTCACCAACCCAGAAATATCTTCGGTACGCGATTCCGATCGAATTATCGGTGTTTTAAACAGCCGATCAAAGCGTGCCTCCGATAATGAAGAAATGAAAAAACATCTGCTGATCACACGATACACCCCAGAGCGAGTAAGTCGCGGTGAAATGCTCAGTGCCCACGACGTTCAAGAAATTTTAGGTGTTCCATTGCTAGGCATTATCCCAGAATCATCTGCGATCTTAAATGCCTCAAATCATGGTGTACCTATTACGCTGGATACCCCCAGTCAGGCACGAAAAGCGTATCAAACAGCGGTATCTCATCTACTAGGTGAAACACAGCATACCCCCAGTGGATGGCGTGCTTTGCTTAATGGTCTACCCTTTTTCAGGAGCACAACGGCATGAATTTATTGGACTTATTTCGCTTTCAAGGGATCGGTAAAAAATCGGCTACTGTCGCCAAAGAGCGACTCAAAATTATCCTCTCTCATCAAAGTCCGGATGGCGAAGCCCCTGAGTTTTTACCAAGATTGCGTCAAGATATTTTGACAGTTATCCAAAAATATGCTCCCATCGATCCCGCTGAAATGACTGTGCAACTGCAAACCGAAGGCAACTGCTCTATTTTAGAACTCAACATTGCCCTGCCAAGCGAAGCGCTGAAGCGCTGTCACAGTGAAGCCTGCCAGTCTGTGTTATAATCCGCTCTACATGAAATCGAATACCCTTTTATTTGAATGTCGATTTGGGCATTTTCCACCCGATCTGTTTCAAGTGATACATATTAGCAGCGAAAATGATTGCCTAAGTGGTTGTTATCAATACTGTATTGAATTAATCGTACCAAAACATATCCATATTGATTCGTTTATTCAGCTCCCTGTACAACTCTGTGTCTATCCTGAATCAACAACGCGCCCTCGTCTTACAAAAAAAGTGCCTCTTTTAATCGCACAAGGACAAGTAACGCATTATGAGACACGCCATCACGGTAATACCAACGGCTATCATGTGCGTATTGATGTGGCCTCATGGTTCAGTCAATTGCACAAAAAAGCACATTCTCGTGTCTTTGTTGACAAAACGCCTGAAGAAATTACCACAAGCATTTTTAAAGAAAATAATATTACCCCCCATCAATGGCGTTGGCATATTTCTTCTAATCATCGCTCTACAACACGCCTGCCATTATTGTTACAACTCAATGAGGATGACGCTACTTTTCTTCAACGCCTATGGGCCACACAAGATACAGCATTTGTTTTTGAACACACGGAATCAAAATCCATTTTACATATTGCCAGTACAGATAAGCTCGCCTCTATCTGTACATGGCAAACATCCAGCAACATCACCTATTGTCCCCCTAAAGGAATGGGGCGACAAACCGATGTTGCTGTTGACTGGTCTTATACCCTCCAATCGGATAACACACCCTCTCTGGTCTTAAAAACCCTTAGAACGGATATTCAAGTAGGGCAAGCGATTCGGTTTACAGAACCAGAACATGACTGGCTATCTGGCGAATACTGGGTGATTGCTCGACACATACAAGGCAATTTTTCAGATCAACAGTCGACATTAGACTACTGCTGTGACTTAACCTTAATTCCACGCAATAGCCGTTTTAGCGCACCCCAGCTTGTTACTCCCGTTTATCCAGGGCTTAAAACCGCTTATATCGACACAGCCTCTCCTCATCTTGATGAGATGGGCGCCTACATTATACGTTTTCCTTTCGATAACAGAGATATTTCGGCAGGCCCTGGCTCGAATCGTGTTCGATTTGCAACCCCGTTTGGGGGAGAGGGCTATGGGTGGCATTTTCCCTTGCGACCCGGCACACAAGTGGTTGTTACCCTTAAAAATACG
>JBEAUL010000001.1:0-20245 GCA_041161475.1 Pseudomonadota bacterium
GGGTACTCTTTTTTGTAAAAACCAAGGGTGGCGCTTCGTACAAACCGACCTTAAAGGTCTCTGATAATGCAGGTCCCATTGTACATAACAAACCAAACACACACATGCCTATGCGAAAAAAGCGCCCAGTCCCTTTCTTTATCACAAAATACGGCCATCCTGTACTAATTTTTGTAAACGTAACTCTGCTATTTTAGCAGAGGGTGAGTGAGGGTATTTTTCAACGACTTTTTTAAAATACTGTGCTGCCGTTTGATAATTGCCTTTCTCAATTTCAACCAAACCGATTTTAAGTAAAGCATCTTTGGCTTTTGTATGCTCAGGAAAACCATTAGCGACATCAGAAAAAGCATGGATGGCTTTTTCTAGCAAAAGGGTATTGGACTTTTCAGCATGCCATTCTGTCCAATAAATTTCACCCAAGGTATAGTAAACACTTGGTGCAAATTCCCCTGTGGGATGAGACATCAAATACTTTTCATAGCTTTTTTCCGCTTCAGAATATTTTTTTTGCTTTAAAAAATTTTCTGCGCTTTTTATCAAATCCTTTTCTGTTTGTAGTAGTGCCGATTTTTCTTCGAGCCCCTCTTTCTGTTCAACCACATCTTGAGACGCCTTGTCCTTCTTTATTTGAGGCAGATTCGCCGAGACCGTGGATTTACCCCGGTTATCCGACAGTTGTTTTTCTAGATGCAAAAACAAGGTTTGCTGACTCTTCTCAACGCGCTGTAATTCATGTTCTTGGGTTTCAACCAGACCACGTAAGGTTTGGACTTCCTTTTGTAATGCGGATATTTGTTCTAAGACGTCTTCAGACAAGCCTGCTGGCAAGGATTCATCCACCGCCACACTGCCTTCTTCAGATTGAATAATCGCCCCAGGTTGAGGGGGAATGGCACGAGACTCTATTCGGGGCGATGCATACACTGCCTGCCCCGAACCAATCAACAATAGACCAACATAAACATAAGGGCTAATCTTCTGCATTATTCAACCTCGTACACAATAATAGCGCGACGATTTTCTTTCCATGAAGATTCATCATGACCTAAGGCAACAGGCTTTTCTTTACCGTAACTCACCGTTCGAATTTGGTGATGTGGCACACCTTTCATCATTAAGAGATTGGCCACTGCTTTTGCTCGACGTTCCCCTAAGGCCACGTTATATTCGCGACTGCCTCGTTCATCGGTATGCCCTTCTATTCTGGCAATCATTCGAGGATTTTCAATCATTTTTTTTGCATGGGTATAAATAGAGAGCTTATCTTCTGGTCCAATTTCGTACATGTCGTAATCAAAATAATAAATATCTTGGGCAGCCAATTGTGCTTCTCTTTCGGGAGACAAATGTTCACCATAAAAGCGCGTCACATCTCCCACACCTTTTCTGGCTGAATAGGCATCCGCATCACCTTGTGTCGCATTTTTGGACGCACAGCCAACCGCCAAGATCATGCATGCGCACACCATTGTCTGTTTTAAGCCAAATACGAGTTTATTCGATGTCATTGTTCCGTCCTCTTTGCTTCTTTGATCTAAGTATCCTCAACCAATAGGCTACCATGCTTCGTGAAAACTACAAAACAAACGGTGACCAGGCAGGCTCCTGTACATCGCCCTCTTGTGCAGGCAACTGTAATTTTACTTTACCATCTAAAGAAACCGCACCCAAAATTTGGCGACCAGCACGCTGTGAACCATACAGTACCATCATGCCATTTGGGGCAACGCTGGGTGAATCATCTAAGGTGGCTTTGGTCAAAACTTTTAAGGCATTTGTCTCGAGATTTTGGACAGCAATCCCGAAAGCACCGCCAGGGGTAGCCTGATGCATCATAATTAACTTTTTACCATCTGCGGTAATCGAGGGCCGTGCATTATAGACGCCATTAAATGTTAATCTACTAACTTTTTTTGAAGAAACATCCACTCGATAAATTTGAGGTCTACCCCCGCGATTAGAAGTAAACACGATAGAGTGCCCTTTCGGATCCCAATAGGGTTCTGTATCAATGCCAATCCCATCAGTCATCATGGATAATTTTTTCGTGGCAATATCCAAGACATAAATCTTAGGCGTTCCTTCTTTAGACAATACCACAGCCAATTGACGACCATCAGGAGACCAAGCGGGTGCACCATTAATGCCCGGGAATGCGGTTAAGCGCACCACTTTTCCCGTAATAACATCCACAATACTGACTTGTGAGCGATTATGTTCAAATGACACAAAGGCCAACTGTTTTCCATCCGGAGACCAGGCGGGGGACATCAATGGATAATCAGAGCGATACAAAATCTTAGGGTTAGCCCCATCTGCATCCGCAATTTGCAAGGTATGCTTTGTTTTAATGGCATGCCTTTTTTTGGTCGAACGAGCGAATCGCTCCTCTTGACCAAACCCTACCGTATTTTCTCGCTCGACAGAGATATAAGCAATTCGAGTAGAAAAAATGCCTTTTACGCCAATTAATTTTTCGAAAACCAGATCGGCCACGTGATGAGCCAAGGCTCTAAACTGACTGGGGTGAATATGATCGAAACGCATGGATAACAAGGGTAATTGCCGAGCATCTGTCTTGCCCTTAAATACATCGAGTAACTCAAAATACACCGTGTAATCATCCTGACCTTGTTTTTGCAAACGCCCTAGGACCAAACTTTCTGCACCCACATTTTTCCAATATCCATAATCGACTGCACTGATTTGATCGGGAAATTGGTTTATCCTTCCCATTGGGGTGACTCTAAATTGGCCACTGTTTTGCAAATCCTGGTGAATGACCGTAGCAATTTCTTGATGTGTCCTGTCATCACTGGAGAAAGGAACAACGGCAATCGGTAATCCACCAAATTGCCCACCATCCACCACAATATTCATTAAGGTTTTGGCCTCTACTGCCAAGGGTATAAAACATAAGAGTATTTGACTTAATACAAGCCCTTTTTTTAATACTGATTTTTTTAAAAACTTTAACACAGTGTACTCACTTTTTATGTATTTATTAGGTCGCTGACGGATCAAACGTAAAAATAAAATTCCGAAATTCAGGCATTAACTCCTTGTCTTCTGGTATCGGCAAGGGTGATGCTCGACTCACGGCCGCTTCAGCCGAACGATCAAAGGCAAAATTGCCACTAGAACGAACCACTTTAGAGCTTAGTACGGTACCATCCGGTAATAATTTAATTTCTAGCTCACAAACCAATCCCTGCGTATCTTCACCTGGTAAAATCCACACCTGATTGACCTTTTCTCGCATTAAGGCCTGATATTTTTGTCTATGATCGTCTATTAATTGTTTTTTCGCTGCCAATATGGCTTGTTGTTCTTTGGCTGCTTTTGCGGCCTTGGCCATTTGCGTTGCCTTTTCTTGTTCTGCTGCTTTTTGTTCGGCTGCTTTTTTTTCTGCCAATTGTTGGGCCTCAAGCCGTTTTTTTTCTATCGCTATTTTTTGTTCTTCTAATTTTTTCAACCTTTGTTGCTCTTGTAATTTTTTTTCGCTGAGTGCTTTCAATTCTTTTTCTTGTAAGGCTTTTTTTTGTTGCAAGGCTTGGAGAGCTTCTTTTTCTTTTTCGGCTTGCACTTTTAAGGCCGTTAATTTTCTCTTTTCTTCTTGAGCAAATTTTTCTTGTTTTTGCTTTAGCTGTTGCAATGCTTCCTGCGCTAGCTTGGCATCACGAATGGTTTTTTGATGTTGTAGCTCCACGGTTTCTAAGCGTTGCACCTCTTCCACTACGGCGGCTTCATCGATGGTAACCGCTTGTACAATCTTCACTTCAGAGCTTGCGTTTTTTACTTGAGCGGGACGAGCACCCGATAACATATCGGTGGTGACCAATAAAAAAGTAAACACAACGGCATGCGCCAACATAGACTGCATGGCACTGATAAAGTAATCGGTATAATCTTCCGTTGCAATTCCTTTTTTTCCCATCAGTTCACCGTTCTCATTCTATGGCTTCCTGAGTCATGAGACCCACTTTAGGAACACCTGCCTGTTTTAATAACGCCATCACTTGTAAGACCTTATCGTAGATAACTGTTCTATCTCCTCGCACGATCACTGCACGCTGGGGTTGTAATCGTAAGGCGGCTTGTACTTTTACTGCCAAACGCTCCGGTAATAATGGCTCTACTTCTGCGTTTAAATATAATAAACCGTTTTTATCGACAGACACCAGCAAAGGGGGATGATCATGTTGAGGTAACACTTCTGCTGCCGCTTGTGGTAACTGTACTTCAACGCCCTGTGTTAATAAGGGGGCCGTTACCATAAAAATAACCAACAAAACCAGCATGACATCAATATAGGGCACCACATTGATCTCGGCCATTGGTTTTCCTTTTGCATGAAAACGATTGATTTGCACAGGGTTACCTATTCTTGTTTGTTAGGGTTGATACAATGGCTCACCATATTCAGCAGAGGTATCTTGTCTTTGTTGTTCTACTTCGGTTTGCATGGTCGCGGTATGACTGTGTACCTGACGATGCAAGACACTGGTTAATTCATCCACAAAGGTTGCGTACTGATTTGCACTCTTCTGTACCAAACTGGCATAGCGGTTATAAGCCACAACCGCCGGAATAGCCGCAAACAAGCCCATTGCAGTGGCAACCAGTGCTTCTGAAATCCCCGGTGCAACCATGCTAAGGGTTGCTTGTTGCACGACTCCTAAGGCCCTAAAGGCATTCATAATACCCCACACAGTGCCAAATAAGCCCACATAAGGACTCACTGAACCAATGGTGGCAAGCCAAGTTAAGTGTTTTTCTAGGCGATCCATTTCTCTGGCATACGCAATACGCATGGCACGTTGTACACCCTCCATCACGGCCGCAGATGCCATTCCTGGTTGCTTAACCAAACGCAAATATTCCCTAAATCCAGCCAAAAATAATTGCTGAGTGCCTGGCTCCTCTTTGTGTTCACTCGCTGTGTGCCGTGCCAATCGTTGATACAAACGGCTTAAATCACCCCCTGACCAGAACTGATCTTCAAAGTGCCGATT
This sequence comes from Pseudomonadota bacterium, assembly GCA_041161475.1. Classification (GTDB taxonomy): domain Bacteria; phylum Pseudomonadota; class Gammaproteobacteria; order UBA6186; family Azoamicaceae; genus JBEAUL01. The sequence goes on from JBEAUL010000001.1 coordinate 5,019, forward strand.
GGCGTGGTTTGCCAAGGAGAAGACACGACGACGCTGAAAAATAATCATCCAGGAAACAACAGAGGCAGACAGTAAAAGTAACATCACCAACTTCACTAAAAGGCTGGCTTGCGTAAAAAGACTGAGTAATGATTGGTCGACTGACACGATAGACTTCCCTAATACATATCGAGAATTTACGTAAATTATATTGTATGCTATTTATGCCTGCTTTGTGAACTCTGCGAACGGCAGTCAATTACCTAACGCAATTGTTTTTGGCTTTAGGCCAAAGTGCTGATACGCTTTTGGCAATGCTATACGACCACGGGGCGTGCGCATGATATAGCCTTCTTGTAATAAGTAGGGTTCTAATACCTCTTCGATGGTACCACGCTCCTCTCCTATCACAGCGGCTAAGGTATCCAACCCTACTGGGCCACCCTCAAATTTTTCGATTAAAGCCCTTAAAAAACCGCAGTCCAGCCGATCGAAACCAGCGTGATCGACTTCGAGTAAACGCAAGGCTTCTTCGGCCAATTCAGCGGTAATTTTTCCCTTCGACTTTAACTGCGCATAATCCCGTACGCGACGTAACAAGCGATTGGCAATACGCGGTGTGCCACGAGAACGCTTTGCAATTTGTCTCGCCCCCTCTTCTGTGGCTTCTGTGGCTAAAATACTGGCAGAACGAGACACTATCTTTAATAAATCGGCTTCCTCATAAAAAGAAAGGCGCGCAACGATACCAAATCTGTCGCGCAAAGGAGAGGTCAGTAAGCCTGCCCGCGTTGTTGCACCCACTAAGGTAAACGCAGGCAAGGTCAACTTAATAGAGCGTGCTTGTGGCCCTTCTCCTATCATTAAATCTAACTCATGATCTTCCATCGCTGGATATAAAATTTCTTCAATCACGGGGCTCAATCGATGAATTTCATCGATAAATAATACATCCCCTTCTTGTAAGTTGGTTAAGATGGCCGCCAAATCGCCGGCCTTTTCTAAAATAGGCCCCGAGGTTTGGCGTAAATTGCCACCCATTTCAACCGCGATAATGTGTGCCAGTGTGGTTTTACCTAAGCCAGGCGGACCAAAAATTAAGACATGGTCAAGACTTTCTTTTCGTTGACGCGCGGCATCGATAAATATGCTGAGTTGTGCTTTGACAGCCGATTGACCGATATAATCGGATAATTTCTTGGGCCGAATGGCCCTGTCCACGGTTTGTTCTTCCGTTTTTGGGGTTGCTGCCACCAGTCTATCTGTTTCTATCGCCACTATAGCCAACCTTTTTTTCAACAATCATGCGTCACCAAATACAGAAACGCAACTCAGCATACGCAAAAAACCTTCCCCATGGCAAGTCGCTATTGCGCAGGGTCCGCGATAGGCCTTGGGGGTAAACCGCCACCACTGCTGCTAGCGGGGCCTGCAGGTCCTCCTTGTGTCACCCGTCCACTTGGGCCACCGATGCCACCTGGCGTTACAACACCATTTGGTCCGCCGGGCCCCCCTTGCGTCAATTCTCCTTCTGGACCTCCTCTGCCACCAGATATCACGTCTCCGTTGGGTCCTGCCGGGCCGCCACGCGTGACATCTCCTTCAGGTCCTCCTCTGCCACCAGAAATCAGCTGTCCTTCGGGGCCCGCAATTCCCCCTGGGGTTAACTGACCTTGTGGTCCCGCTCTAGATGGACCGGTTTCTGTAGGGCCAGGGCTATTTTCGCCAGATGCTCCCTTCCAGGCATTTTGATTATTCGGGGGTGGCGGAACAAACACGCTAACCGCATTTAGAGACTCAGCATGTAGTATGGTTGTTGGCAACAACAGTAAGATGATTCGACACATGAGGCGGATATGCATTTTCTTTCCTTTCCTGGGATGGTGATACACCGCTGATTTAGGCTACAATAACGCCTATCTTTTGGTTATTTTTACAGGGAAATAGGTATGTTAAATTACTTGTGCATGAGCTTATCTTTACGAAAAGATTCCTTTAATACCCGTTTAATTCACATTGTACAAAATATTATCAAAGCAGAAAAACAAAGCAAAAGCGAATTGATTGATCTGAATGATTATCTTATGCCAGCGTACAATGCAGATATTCAAATGAACCAAGGTTTTCCAAAAACAAGCGAAGCCTTGGCAGAAAAAATCAAAGTAGCGGATGGATTAATACTGTCTTCACCTGAATATAATTTTTCCTACCCAGGATTTTTTAAAAATATGCTGGATTGGCTGTCTCGCTATCGCCCAATGCCTTGGCTCAACAAACCCATGTTATTGCTGTCAGCATCCCCTTCTTTAGTGGGCGGTAATCGCGGATTATGGCACTTGCGGGTTCCTTTTGAATCAACAAACGTTTTTGTTTTCCCTGATATGTTTTCACTGGCCAGCGCACACGAGGCCTTTAACGATAAAGGGGAATTAAAAGATCCGGCCATGGCAGACAGACTCGCCGCAACTGTGCGTGGATTTTTAGCCTTTAGTACGGCATTAACTAAGCGTTAAGACCAACACTAAGCACGAGCAAGGCCTTGCAATGCGTCGCGGATTAAGGCCTCGCTCGAACAAGCAATTCCCTTATTGCTTTGACTCCATTGCTGAAAAACCCGCGAAACGGCTTGATGTGCATCACTGGGTTTATAGCCTAAATTGACCAAAGCACTCACCGCATCAAGCATGGCAGCCTTTGTTTGTAATTCTGTATCTGCTTGCAGGGTTTTTGACTGTTTAGCAGGCATTGCTTCTGTTGCAGACAGCACCAATTCTTCATGATTGGGTGGCGCAGTGGTTACAGAGGGCACTTGCAGGCTATGACTGGCCAACTGTTGCCATTCCGTGGGATTTTTCTTCACTTTATCCCGCAATTCTAACATTAAGCGCTCAGCGGTTTTTTGACCAATCCCAGGCAAAGCCGTCAACACCGTAGCATCTTGTCGCTCAATGGATTGTACAAAATGAGGCAAATCAACACCAGATAAAATAGTGAGCGCCATTTTGGGGCCAACCCCTGAGATTTTGATTAATAACCGAAAAAATTGACGCGCAACCTGGCTTAAAAAACCATACAATTCATGGGCATCTTCTTTGACTTGAAGATGGGTCCAGACAACCAACTTTGAACCTATCTCACCCAACATTAACGTATCAGAAAAAGGCAATTGGCACTCGTAGCCAACACCTTGAACATCAATCAGTATCTGTGCATTTTTTTTTGCAATCAGTATGCCGGATAATCTGCCTATCATTGAAAAAGCCCTCGTATTTATTCCATTTTCCACTGCTGTTGATGCGCATGACAAACCGCTACTGCCAGCGCATCTGCCGCATCGGCTTGCGGCAATCCACTTAACCCCAATAGCATCTGAATCATCTGTTGGATCTGACTTTTTTCAGCCCCACCGTACCCAACAACTGCCTTCTTTATTTCACGCGGCGCATATTCAGCAACCAATAAGCCTTGCTGTGCCGCAGCCACAATAGCCGCTCCACGCGCTTGTCCCAATTTTAAAGCAGAAGCCACATTTTTGTGCACAAATACGCGTTCAATAGCCACAATCGTTGGTTCATACGCTTTGATTAGCGCAGATAAATCTTCGAAAATAACGCTCAAACGCTCTGCAAAGGCTTTTTTGCCCACTCGAATACAACCACTGGTCACATAAATAGATTGACGGCGTTGTTGTTCTATTAAACCATAGCCAGTCACCACTGAACCCGGATCGATACCTAGTATGCGCACACTGCCATCATCCTGATACTTTTTTCCTTTTTTAGCGATTAAGCGTCTAACAAATTATCCGGAATATCGGCATTGCTGTGAACCGCCTGCACATCATCTAAGTCTTCGAGCACATCCACCATTTTCATGAATTTTTGTGCTTGCTCTGCTTCCATTGGCACCATTACATCTGGCACCATCGTGGTTTCGGAGCGCATCGGTATTAACTGTTTGGCTTCTAAGGCTTGTTGAATGGCATAAAAAGACTCAAAACTGGTTTGCACCACAAAGGTACCATCCGACTCTGTTGTCACATCATCTGCACCCACATCAATTGCAGCCTCAAACAACATGGCTTCATCCACGGTGTTAGGAAAGGTAATAAATCCCTTGTGTTGAAACAAGTATGCGACCGATCCATCTGTACCCAAATTACCCCCATGTTTGGTAAACGCATGACGCACTTCTGATACGGTACGATTTCGATTGTCACTCAAACAATCCACCATAACCGCAACACCGCCAGGACCATACCCTTCGTAACGAATTTCTTCTAACTGTTGTCCTTCTTGTTCGCCCGTGCCTCTTTTAATGGCCCTGTCAATGGTATCTCGCGTCATATTCGCAGCCAGTGACTTATCGATAACGGCTCTTAAGCGCGGATTTGTACTGACATCTCCACCGCCCGCTCTGGCACTGACGGTAATTTCTCTGATAAATTTTGTAAAAAGCTTACCGCGTTTTGCGTCTTGTCCCATTTTGCGAAAACGGATATTTGCCCACTTACTATGCCCTGCCATTGACTACTGTCCTCTGAATGATGATTGATTTTCTTAACAAACCTTGATGTTCAGTTCTTTCAGTTGCTTAGGGTCAACCGTTGAAGGTGCCGCTGTGAGTGGACAACTGGCTGTCTGTGTTTTTGGGAAGGCAATCACTTCTCTAATAGACTGTGATTGGGTAATCAACATCACCAGTCTATCGATACCAATGGCCAAGCCACCATGTGGCGGACACCCAAAGCGCAAGGCCTCAAGTAAAAAGCCAAATTTTTCTTGGGCCTGGGCTTTATCAATACCCAAACGCTCAAAGGCTGCTTGCTGTAATGCTGGGTCAGAAATACGCACAGAACCACCGCCCAACTCAACACCATTTAAAACGATATCGTAGGCTTTACTTAACAAAGCTTCTGGTTCTGCTGCGTTAAATGCCTCAACATCGGTTATATTGGGCGAAGTAAAAGGATGATGTTTGGCGTACCAACGGGTATCTCCCGGTGCTTTTTCTAATAACGGGAAATCGACCACCCATAAGAATTTTTTGGCCTCTTCATCAACCAAACCTAAGTCTTGTCCTAGCTTTAAGCGTAAAGCGCCTAGGGCATCATTGACCACGTGTTCATTGTCCGCACCAAAGAAGAGTAAATCACCAGCGGTCGCTTTCGATCGGCTTAAAATCGCCTCAATGGCTTCATCGCTTAAAAATTTGACAATCGGCGATTGCAATCCAGCCTTACCTTGATCGGTTGCATTCACCTTGATATAAGCCAGCCCTTTTGCCCCAAACTGGCTTACATATTTCGTGTAGTCATCTATTTCTTTGCGCGTTAATTTTTCGCCACCTTGGGGTACGCGAATTAAAGCAACCCGTCCTTCTTTACGACTGGCAGGACCTGAGAATACTGCAAAATCACAGTCTTTCACGATATCTGCGACATCTACTAACTCTAGCGGATTACGTAAATCCGGTTTATCCACACCAAAACGCCTTATCGCCTCAGCATAAGGCATTCTTAAAAAAGGCTGGGGTAAGGTAACATCCAGTACCGTTTTGAACATATGGCAAATCATGTCTTCAATCAACTGCATAATGCCTGCTTGATCTAAAAAGCTGGTTTCAATATCCAGCTGGGTAAATTCTGGTTGCCTGTCTGCCCGTAAATCTTCATCTCTAAAACAACGTGCAATTTGATAGTAACGCTCTATTCCCCCCATCATCAGCAATTGTTTAAACAATTGTGGGGATTGGGGTAAGGCAAAAAAAGATCCGTGATGTGTACGACTGGGTACCAGATAATCTCGCGCACCTTCTGGAGTTGCTTTTGTTAAAATAGGTGTTTCAACATCGATAAACCCTTGTGCATCTAAGTAATCTCTTAGGGCTTTTACCAGTTTTGCACGCATCTGAAGTTTTTTAAACATCTCTAAACGGCGTAAATCCAGGTAACGATACTTAAGGCGAGATTCTTCTCCCACCATTTGATAATCTGCGGGATAAAACGGCAATTCTTCTGCTGTATTTAAGACCGTGAGTGCAGTGGCTTTTAATTCAAGTAAGCCTGTTTTAAGCGCTGTATTTTCTGTTCCAGCAGGACGGGCTTGCACCGTTCCAGTAATTTGCAACACATATTCTTTACGAATTTTTTCTGCCAAAGTAAAGACCTCGGGCTCAGCCGGATCAAACACCACTTGCAACAAACCAGTGCGATCGCGACACTCAATAAAAATAAGCCCGCCCAAATCACGACGATGATGCACCCACCCACAAACGGTGATGGTTTTACCGTTTTCATTTTTTGTTATTTCTCCGCAATGGTGTGTTCTCATGGTGTCGCGTTCCTATGGTTGTTCCTGTATTACTGATATGGCTTACAATCGTTATTTATATTGCGCTGGCTGTTTTGTCGCTTGTACTGGTGGTTGTGGTTGTCGCTGTTTTTTCTGAACTGGATGGAGTACTTGTATTGGCGGTAGATTCGGTTAAATTGCGTTTTTTATCTGTAGCGCCTTTTATATCGGTTTCATACCAACCCGTGCCACTCAAACGAAATCCAGCAGCCGACACCAGTTTGGTCAAGCTGTGTTGCTGACAACTGGGACAGAGTGTCACAGGCGCATCAGACATTTTCTGTAAAATATCGACTGAATGACCACACTGCTCACAACAATATTCATAAATTGGCATAAACAATCTCCGTCGTTTAAATTAATGTCATCGTTTCTCGCAAACGCCACAAAGAAACACTATGCTCTTGTTTTTTAGTCTTCCCTTGTGGCGTGATGTACGGATCATAGCTTTTTTTTGTAGCCCTGTGAAGCTGTTATTACTTTTTCAGGCTTTCCCAAATTTCTTGCTCTTCTGCTGTTCGTGGAACATACCCGCCTTGACGTGGATATGCATCATTGTCTGAAACATCCTCATGCCACTTAGCGCGCCCGTGATACAAGCGGTTGTGCAAGCGTTCTTTGGAGATTTTTTTATCCTTTGCTTCACTTAAACACCTTTGGTGACCCTCTCTCCAACCCTTGGAATATAAAGTGTCTTGCTGTGTTCTCAATGCATTTTTTTGAAAAGTATAGGTTTTATAGCCAACCAAGTAATAGGCGCTACTACATCCATCCTTGTATCCTTGCGCATAAGAAGGCGTGCTGTGTTTTAGCTGTTGCTGATGCACACGTTTTAAATGCCTTTCAGGCGAATCTGCGCAACCGAAAAGACCAAACAATAACGCAAAAAAAAGTAATCTAACTTTCATATTTACTCCTGTTTCCTGTTCATTGACTCTTAAAGAGGCCTCTTTGTACGCCGGCGCGTTGACAGAACCCCTTAGGTACTGTACCATGAGGCCTTCCTTTTTAGCGATTTTAAGAACAAAATGAACGGAGTACCTAATATGTATGCGGTCATCATGACGGGTGGTAAGCAGTATCGAGTTAAAGCCGGTGCCTCACTCAAAGTAGCCAAATTAGCCTTAGCAGTAGGTGATACAGTTGCAATCGATAAAGTTTTAATGGCTGGTGAAGGCGATACCGTTGAAATTGGTGCCCCTTACCTGAACAACGTCACAGTCAGCGCTACCGTTGTTTCTCACGGTCGTCACGACAAAGTAAAAATCATTAAATTTAGACGTCGTAAGCACCACCTGAAAAGGCAAGGGCATCGTCAAGATTATACCGAAATTAAGATTACCGATATTCAAAAATAAGACACGGGGACCCTTAACATGGCACACAAAAAAGCAGGCGGTAGTACACGTAACGGCCGCGACTCTCATTCCAAACGATTGGGCGTAAAAAAATACGGTGGACAATCTGTTTTGGCTGGTAACATTTTAATCAGACAACGTGGCACTCGTTTGCATCCCGGTACCAACGTAAAACGCGGCAAAGACGATACCTTGTTCGCAACCGCTGCTGGTGTTGTGGTATTTTCTGTCCGTGGCCCTTTAAAACGCCACACTGTCAGTGTTATTCCACACCCTGTTAGCGAAGCTTCGTAACATACTATTATAAAAAAAGCAGTGCGTCATACCTGATGCACTGCACTCAACATATCTTCTTTTTGTAGTACCCTCACATGAAATTTGTCGATGAAGCCTCTATTCTTGTAAAAGCTGGCAATGGTGGAAACGGTTGCTTGAGTTTTCGTCGCGAAAAATTTATTCAATACGGGGGCCCTAATGGGGGCGACGGCGGAAATGGCGGTAGCATTTATCTAAAAGCGACTCCTGGCTTAAATACCCTGGTCGATTTTCGTTTTCAAAAGCATTTTCGTGCCAAAAATGGCCAACATGGCATGGGTACCGAATGTACCGGGCGTGCCGGGGAAGATTTGATTATCCCTGTCCCAGTAGGCACTTTGGTCTGGAACAAAGAAACCAACGAACTGATTGGCGACTTAGTCAAAGCCGATCAACTGCTTTTGGTGGCCAAAGGTGGCTGGCATGGCTTAGGCAATGTTCATTTTAAAAGCAGCAGAAACCAAGCCCCTCGTAAAACCACCAAAGGCAAACCTGGTGAAGAACGGATATTGCGTTTGGAACTCAAACTATTGGCGGATGTTGGGTTGCTCGGTCTACCCAATGCAGGGAAATCTACCCTTATTCGCGCCGTATCTGCCGCTACCCCTCGCGTAGCCGACTATCCTTTTACCACATTACACCCTAGCCTTGGTGTTGTACGCATGGGCCCTTCCCAAAGTTTTGTGATGGCAGATTTACCGGGACTTATTGAGGGCGCTGCCGATGGCGCAGGACTAGGTATTCGTTTCTTAAAACATTTAAGTCGCACACGCCTGTTATTACATATCATCGACTTGTGCCCTTCAGATGCATCGGATCCAACCGAAAACGCCATCACCATTGTAAAAGAACTAGAAAAATACAGCCCTGAGATGGTACAAAAACCTCGCTGGCTTGTCTTTAACAAAATTGATTTACTCGATACAAAGGAAGTCGAGCACAGAGCGAAACAAGTACTCGATGCCCTTAAATGGAATGCACCCTATTTCTTTATTTCAGGCGCAACAAAAACAGGCACAGAAGCCCTGTGCTATGCCGTTGTACAACAGCTACAAGCTGTACAAGAAGACCCAGAAACCGACGCTAAGGACACGTTGGCGTAGGTACAAGCAAGTTTCCTTTACTTACGGACAGGTCATTGAACTTACAAACCCCGTAGCAAAAGTACTTTTGGTCGCCATTTTACAACCACCACAAGAAACCGAGAAAGATACTGTATCCCCATAACTCACAGGAATGGGTGTGGGCGAAGTAGTTACCTGATAATAATGGCAATCGAGGCGATTAACAGCATACCGCCCTTCTGGATAATAATTGCAACAGGATTTTTGCTACTCATGAAAAGAACCTTCTTTAAGCAAAGGTGACAGTTCAAAAATAGTAATTTTTTGATTATCTACAAGGAAAAACTCCCCTTTTAATAAATAAAGGGGAGATTAGGTTGGATTAACCAACTAAGGCCTTGATTTGTGCACTTAAGCGTTGCTTATGGCGTGCTGCTTTGTTTTTATGGATAAGGCCTTTAGAAGCCAACCGATCTAAGCTGCTGGTAGCCAACTGAAACTCTGCGGATGCCAAGGCTTTGTTGCTAGATGCAATTGCTTTAATTACACGTTTAACATAGGTTCGCATGGTTGAGCGTTGCGCAGCATTTCTTGCACGGCTTTTTACCGCTTGACGTGCTCTTTTTTTAGATTGAGGTGTATTTGCCACCGTTATACTCTCCAATTACCGTAAAATAATACATACAAGGCCTCGATCATACCAAATTGTGGTAAATTTGCAAGATGTTTATCGCATCTGGCCGTTACCAACGGGGGTCAAGCCTCTTACTCGAATCCTGTATTGTCGTCGCTTGTCTGGGTGCTTTATGTTGTTGGCTGATGCCAGGACTTTCTTCTATTACCCAGGCACACAGGGCTCAACAATTTATCGAACAACTGGAACAATCCATCCAACTGGGTAAAAATGAGGCTTTAAGCTTACAACGTCCTATGGTTCTTTGTGGCAGCACCGATGGGCAGACCTGCAGTGCCGATGCAGATAAACCCTTGCAATACTGGTTACTTGCAGAATATGACCCCAATAATGCACAAAAAAAGCCATATCAAGTCAAACGCTTATTGCACCTATGGTCTATTCCAAAACAGCACACCCTAAACTTTAAAGCTTTTGGTCAAACAACCAAAACACCCACACAGATGTTGATCATACAGCCAAATGGGCTAACATATAACAACGGCACCTTCACTTATCGCTATGTTGATGCAGAAAAATGGCATGAGACAATGATACGAGTCAATAATGGATTACGCAGCTATCAAGAACAGAACAGCGGCCTGTTAAGGCATTGAGGGGAGCAATGAACTTACTGTTAAACAAGACCCAAGATCGAATCCCCCATCGCACACTACCTCGTTTTCTACGAGGCGTAACGCTCCTCGAACTCATGGTGATTATCACCATTGCATCCATTATTATGATCAGCAGTGGGTATACTTTTACTTCTTCAAACCAAAACCAATTGGGACAACAGCTGGCAACACAGCTGTCCGCAGCCTTACGTTATGCTCGTAGCCAAGCCATCTACTTAGGCGCTGGCGTCAGCGTTTGCCCTGCATCCAGTACAGCGCTTAACGCGTGTTCGACCAGTACAACCGCATGGAGCAATGGCTGGATTGTCTTTACAGACTACAACAACGACGGCGTGATTAATACAACGGGTGGAACAGATACCATTTTGCAGGTCTTTCCCATGCAAGGAAAAAACAGCAACATGACTTCCACAATCAGCGGTGCATTTGCCTCTTACGCAAGTTTTGGCACCAATGGTATTCCTATCGCAAACAAACAAATCAGCGTTAGCATCAAACCCACAGGGTGTACAGGTAACTACGGTAGAACCGTTTACCTCACCGCTGCGGGTCGAGTCATCATCGCCAACGCCACTTGTCCTTAAGAGGCTACTGGGCAGTTATTGACAGATTGCGTACCGATAATACGATAGCGCATTTGCGAGCTGTTGTTGTTACCAGGGCTTTTACCCGTTGTATTACGATGGATGGCACCAGAACCACTACCAAAACTTATCCCAACCGTTTGACCTGGTGTCACAGCGATAGGTGATGGCAATACAAACACCGACATGTTATTACCAGAAGAACATTTGCTGTACCCTCTATTGCTCATCGGTCCAGAAGACAAGGTACCTGTGTAGACTTGAGATCCATTAACACTGATGGTGATTTGCAAGTTAGTCGATTGAGACCAATTCCCAATACCGGCCTCTACCTGCGTGATATTAGCCGACCCAGAAGAAAAGGCCGCATAAGGCCGATTGCTATTGTAGGGGCTTAAGTTACCGCCAGCTGCCGTAACGAAGGAAACAGAGTAAGGCGAATAACCATAGCTAGTCGCATCACAAGAGTAATCGTAAAACGTTACCGTGTTGGTGGTAGGCGCCCAAGTCTTGTTGGCAGTGGCAGAGTACCAGACGATGTTCTTACCTTGTAAACCCGTTTTTGTTGACGTTGTGGCTGCACGAGCAGTAACACGATAAACCGTTAAACCAGAAGAAGTATCACAGCTGAGCTGTTCTATCACGTAAGAAATGGTGCCCGCAAAACCAGGATAAGTGTAACTGCGAACATTACTTGAATTGCTCCACCAGCTACTGCTTTGTTTGGCTGCGCCTCCCGACAACACGCCAACCCCGTAAATACCCGTGCTGCATCCCGAACTGGCAGCACAAGTACCCGACGAAGATAGATTGTTAACAACAGAGACACCTGCAGCGGCAGCCAATGTAGCGCCTTGAAGGGCCCCTGTCGAGTTGACTTGTGCTGAGACCGTTGACTTGGTATCAAACTTGCTTGAAGCAAGCTGAGCCATAACAAGCCCTGTTCCCACGACAATAATGGCTGTGGTCGCTAAAAACACCGCACTCCCTTTGTGTTGGCGATTATTCAACCGACGAATTTTACGAATATTGGAAGCGCGCATGAGCAAGTACTCCTGTTGTTAAAAATCTGAACATACATCGAAAGTAAGCTAACATATAGAAAAGTATAGCGTTTTTTTATTTATTCAACTGTTTTTCTCTGCTTGCCAGGTCAGGGAAGCTACACTATCTTTTAAAATAGATTTTTAAATACAATCCCCTTAAGCAAAGTGTGTAGTCAAGCCATCATGCATATACCAATCTTTTTTTTCTCTCGACATATAACATCTCTCAACAACCGTTATAAGGGATTCGGGCTGGTAGAAGTGTTGATCACGTTTACCATTATGTCTGTCGCCCTGATTGGCATGACAAGAATGATTCTGATTTCTCAACGTACCACCACGGACAATGGATTAAGAACACAAGCCCTTATCTTAGCGCAAGACATGGTTGGGCGCATTTTAGCCAATAGCGCAAACTCCCGTGCCTGCACCCTAAGTGATTATCATGTATTAGGCGCAAATGGTGCTTCACTGGAAGCAGACAAAACAAAATGTTATGGGCTTAACTGGGGGAAATGTACGCCAATAGAAGTCGCACAACAAGACATCAGAGATTGGAAAAACTTAGTTGCAGGCACAACAGATGCAACAGGCACCTTTACCATTACACAAGGCTTACCTGGTGGCGTGGGTGTTGTCTGTTGTACAGATAATCTCAACGGTGGTTCAGCTACCGATTATTCTTGCCCAAATAGCGTAGGCCCACCTTCTATTGCACAATATGCCGTTAAAGTGCATTGGACTGGCCCAGATGGGGTAAAAAAACGCGTTGTGTTAGCGGCAATCCCTTAAAAAAATATGAATAGGAATTTAGCCTCTATGAAAATGCTTCGGCAATACATGCAACAAAAAGGGTTTTCCCTTGTCGCTGTCATGATTAGCGCTGGGATTGGGGTTTTTCTCTTACTCAGCATGAGCCAACTGATTGCCGTATCACGACAAAGCTATAACAGTAATGTAGAGGTTGCCCGCTTATACGACAATGCGCGCTATGCGATTAACTACCTCACCAATCAAATCAGTCTTGCAGGACAAAATTTTTATTCCTCCAGTGGCACGGGTGGTGTTTGGCCAAATGCGGGCTCACCTATCCCCGGCAGCTTTCCTTATGCAACCGGAAACTATGGGACATTCGGCATGTATATTCCAGGCTATCAATCGATTGGTTGTCGAGGCAGTACCGCTTCTTGGGCTTCTCCCTTTTCGAATAGTCCACCGTTCACAACCACCTTCGGTGATTTTACAAGTAGCGGTTCCCAATTTGCTGGCAGGCCTGATTTTGCGGCCTATAGCAGCAGCTATTTTCCCTCTGTTTATGGGGCTACGCCAGGCATACGTTTTTTCTACATAGCTACAAATAGCTTTGGTTATATTGTATATGTACCCCAAGTCGTCGGCGCCTTGGGTATGCAACGAAGTATTTTTATAGCGAATAGCTCATATAACAGAACAGATTGCACAAACGGATATGGCTATCAACCTTCTGGAACTCAAGCTTCTGCCTGCTGTCGAACCGGCTCTACATCCATAAACTGTAGCAGTCTGCTTGGGGGCACCCAAACCTACAATTGTGGTGGCTCCGAAGGGAACTTCTCTGGCGATACCGGAAATGGTCTGCATGCCGCCTGGATCTATGAGCGCGTGATTCCCCATATACAACCCCCCAGCGCAAGCTTTACAGGAACCGCGTCCGGATCTGGTACAACCAACGGATTACAAAACAGCGATACCCTGACCATTGCTTTTTCGAATAAAAGTGGTGCAAGCATGAACAATTGTACCAATGGGACCATTCCCTCTGCCACTGGAACCGATTTAGGACAATTGGCTTACAGCACCTTTGCCGTGGGTCTATGGAATAATACGGCTGCCAGTGACGCAACGTGTAGCCCACTCTCTGATACCTGTTTACCGAATTTACAATGTAAACCACAACTGGCTAATATCTCTGCCACAGGCACCACCTCGGGCAATACCTTACCCATTGTCGAGGGCGTTGAATACATGAAAATTTTAATTGGAGAAGATGATTTCGGCGAAAGAGACTTATACGGCTCAAAAGCCACCTCCCCTTCTCGCTGGACAGATCCGGGCAATTTTTCGATTGACTGGACAAATGTTGTCGCGATTCGAATCGCCTTAGTCATCCGAAGCACAAAACCCATCTTATCCAAGGCAACGCAACCCACGCTTTTTTTAATGCGAGGCTCTAATGGAAATGCCTTAACCTATACACCCAGCGCTGCGGACAAATACCTTCGAGAAGTATTTGTGTTTACCATCCCTTTAACCAGTTTTACCCATCGGGATTACGCCAAGCCTACTGACGATGGAGCTGCCCCCAGTGGCAAAATTATCAACGAACCCAATGTATATCCTTATCCTGCAGTAAAAAGATATTCCGGGACATATAACGGTAGATCCACCCCTTACAACTATACCAACGGCGTAGACTACGAACGCCATTGTGTGGGCACCAATACCTACACACCTTATGGTGGCAAAAACACGGGTATAGGCATTAATGCAAACGGATATGTGATTAAAATGGGTGGCATTCGTACCCAATCCATCGATGGCAATGCCAATAATGGCTATTCACAACAATTGTTGCAGTCTGGTGATAGGTGCTGTGCGAGAGTTGGCTCACCACCCGATAACAATTACCCTTATACGGGAACGGGTGCAGGAACCGATTTCCAATGTCGTCTTTTTCGAAATCTCATCGGTAGCAATGCCTGTGAAACAGACCGGACGTTTACTACCAATGGGTCTTGTAAATACTTTTGGACGGTGCCTTAGCGTTCAGTCATCGAACCAAAATACACTATACTGTGTAGAACATGCACTGCTTGGCTGAGTTTACGGAGATCAGGATGAACAAACGAGAACGCTGTATAAAGGGCGTCACCTTAATTGAGCTACTGGTGGTTATCGGTATTTTGTCTGTGATGGCTGCGATTGCCTTTCCTGCTTACACAGCCCAAGTGCAAAAAGCCAACCGCATGGATGCAAAACGGATCTTAACTCAGATACAATCCGCCTACGAACGGTATTATGTCGAAAATAATAACGTCTATCCAACAGTCAATATTACGGGAGCTTATAGCATTCTAAGCTTGGGAACGCCACCCAGCTCTAATTTTTATACCTTTAGCGCCACCACAACCACTTCTGGCTATACTTTATCAGCAACCGCTACTGGAACACAGGCATC
>JBEAUL010000006.1:0-24512 GCA_041161475.1 Pseudomonadota bacterium
CTATTGGGTATCTATAAAGAAATTTTTATTGAAATCAGTAAAATGACCTCAGATACCTTTGAGTTTGATTATGGGTCGGCAGCGCATTGTATAAAACAATTTAATGAAGGTAAGCTAGACATAGAGCCGGGTATTAACCCCGTTTGGCGACACGCAGAAAAAGTATCCGGACTCTATAGTATTCCCTTTGCAAAAGCGACCACTGTTTTGGTTGGCTTGAAGCCTTCCGGGGAAAAAAACAAACAACAGAAGATTGCGACACCAAAAAAAGAAAAAAAATTGAAGATAGGTCTTGTCAGAGGGTATCCTTACCCAAGTTTATCGACTTATTTTTCAGAAGGAGCCTGGATACCCGTTTTTGCGGACAATGAGTTGGCTTTAATTGCCTTATTAAAACAAAAAAAAGTCGATCAAATTGTGATTCAATCCTTGGTAATGGATTTCTTTATTCACTCAACAGATAAAAAATCAGCCGATCGGTATCTTATTAGTAAGCCCATTGAAACACAAGATATTATGCTAAGAGTCCACCCAGATAAAGCCAGTGCTATTCCTCGCTTTAACGAAGCCATTAAAAAATTACTGGACTCTGGAGCCATTAAAAAAATCTATAATCATTATGGATTGGATGAAGCGGCCCCTTAAATGGGATTATTAAAACAGGTGTGACCTAATACCTACCCCTTCTTTCGGTTTTTAGCATCATTCTTAATAAAAAAACTCAAGCATTTTCAACATAATACCGATAATAGCGTAAGTATTTTCAAAAAATCGGTGTTAAATATGTCAGAAGAGCACAATCATTTAGCGCAAGAGGAAACCTTTAAACGTCAAGGTGAAGATTATTTTCGTCGTGAATTTTACGATCTGCTACAAGATGTTGGTACCAACGAAGAAGAGACTTTGAGGGTTAAAAATACGGTTATCAGCAAATATGTAGAAATGAGAAAATTAGGATTTTCTGAGTATATCAACTTATCAGAGTTAGAAAATTTATCTACAAATACAAAAATTAATGAAATTAACGACATCAAGAAAGAATATACGAAAAAAATGATTGATAAAATAGAAGAAAAAATGAAACATGTCGTTAATCGTGAACTAAAAAAACAAATAGACATGTTTGAAAAAATATATGGCAGTGAATGGATGTATATCATCAGTAATGAATCACGATTAATTTATTGCTTAATCAAAACACTGGAAGATGGCATTAAAAAAGAAAAATGTTTAGAAATGATCAATGATTCGAATGCCGGATACAAAAATGAATATTACAAAGAAATAGCTGATTCCATTAATTTATCTAAAAAAAATGCAGAAACGTATTTTCATGTGTTAATGGAGATTTTAAGAATCAATAAAAACATCAGTCATGTTGCCAATGGGCTGGTGAATGCAAAAGGGTTCTTTTCAAAAAGTTTTGATGAAAAAATGAGTTTTTTGTCCTCTATCGTAGAAAAGGTGAATAGAATAAAGCATTTGGAATTAATGTCTAAAAACGAGTCATTGAGCTTTTCTGAGCGTGATTTGGTTAAGAAATTTTATTTAGAGCAAAAAAAATTATTAAGTCAATTTCTTGTGTCGTCTAAAAATGTAGAAGAGTCTAGCTTCTTTTTAGAAGAAAGTTTGCCACTCTTTAATACAGAATCTGATAAAAAAGAAAGTGAATCTGTTAAGAATTTAACCGTGGAAAATAAAGCTTTTTTTGCTGGGATGATTTCTAGTATGATAAAAAATATCAAAATATTGTCAATGCCGTTTCATGAATTGTCTTTTAATGTAAAGCAACTGTATTTCAGTCAATCCTCGGAAGGGGAAAAGTGGTTTCGATTGAGCGTTGTCGCAACGGTATTCTTGGGGTTATTTTTAGGATTAATCGCTTTTGTATTTTTTTCTCCACAAGACTCTCTTTTTTACGAACAGCATGTTGCAAAAGTTCCGGTTGTGCTCGCTTTTTATTGGGCCGCTGCGAAGTTAAGTAATCATGTTTTTGACTTAACTGGATCAATGTATCGTGCTTATGAGCGATGGAAATATGGTGTGGAAGGACATGTAGATTATATTTTGACAGAGGATGCTAAGTCTTATTTTAGAGAAATTGAATTGGTTGAAATGAGAAATTATTTTGTCCAAGAAATTGGCGCATCACAACGCAGGTTGAACAAAATAAAAAACAAAAATGCTGAAGCGTTCAAAATAGAAGAAAATGTCATCAAGCAGTTGGGTTTGGCCTGGAAAATTATTCAAAGCGGTGGAATAGAGAGAGATAGGCTGAAAACCGTTAAAGCCGTACAATTGTGCTTAAAAGAGATTTATAAAATCCGATCGAATGCCTACCAAAATCAATTCTGGCGATACGATGATAGCAATGCCTATAATGTATTGGGCGTGTTTATGCAAAATTTGAGTCATGCTGAAAAAATGGATGTTGCTATGTTGCAAGAAAAATCATCCGATCCGACAATCGAAAAATAAACCTTCTCACCGCCGTTTGTTGTCTATGACAGCCTCATTTCAGGCACATCTCCCGTTACCACTAAGTTTCCTGCCGTATGTGCTCGAATATAATCGATACTGACACCTGGTGCGCGCTCTTTTAGGTGAAAAGCCCCGTTTTTAATGGATAGAAAAGCCAAATCGGTTACCACGTGATGAATGCAAGCGACGCCTGTGAGTGGTAGGGTGCATTGTGTTAAGAGTTTAGATTCGCCTTCTTTATTGGCATGCGCCATTGCCACAATAATATTGGTTGCACCAGCCACCAAATCCATCGCGCCTCCCATGCCTTTAACCAGTTTACCTGGTACCATCCAAGAGGCAATATTGCCTTGTTGATCGACTTCAAAGGCACCTAAAACGGTTAAGTCAATATGTCCCCCTCGAATCATACCAAAGCTGTCTGCGGAAGAGAAAAAGGCGGCGCCTTTGGTTGTTGTGATGGTTTGTTTTCCGGCGTTAATTAAGTCTGGGTCAACTGCATCTGGTGTCGGAAAAGCACCGATGCCTAAGAGTCCATTTTCAGATTGTAGCATTACGGCAACATCCGGTGGAATATAGTTGGCGACTAAGGTGGGTATACCAATACCCAAATTGACGTAATATCCATCTTTAATTTCACGGGCAATACGTTGTGCGATTTGTTCTCGAGACAATGGCATGGCGTGTTTATCCTTTTTCCGTTAGGGTGCGTTGTTCGATACGCTTTTCGAAAGTACCGACAATAATGCGGTCAACGTAAATACCTGGGGTATGAATGGCATCCGGATCGAGGGCTCCGGTTGGTACAATTTCCTCTACTTCTGCTACGGTGATTTTCCCTGCAGTTGCCATCATGGGATTAAAATTGCGGGCTGTTTTCCGATAAATTAAGTTACCCGAGGTGTCCGCTTTCCAGGCTTTTATTAAAGCAAAATCGGCTTTAAGCGCGGTTTCTAGTACATAGTGTCGTCCATTAAATTCTCTCGTTTCTTTTCCTTCTGCAACAGGGGTACCATATCCCGTTGCGGTATAAAAAGCTGGAATACCGGCGCCGCCTGCGCGAATTTTTTCAGCCAGTGTCCCTTGGGGAGTGAGTATGACTTGCATTTCGCCACTTAAAAACAAAGATTCGAACAAACGATTTTCACCCACATAAGAGCCAATCATTGTTTTGATTTGTCTCTTTTTTAACCAAAAACCCAGTCCAAAATCATCTACGCCTGCATTATTAGAAATGCAGGTTAAGCCTGTTGTACCCATTTTATAGACTTGCTGAATTAAGCCTTCAGGAATACCACATAGCCCAAACCCCCCGACCATGACGGTCATTCCATCGGTAAAGCCTGCTAAGGCGCTTTCATAATTCGGAACGACTTTATCAAAACCTGCCATGTTATTGTTCTCCTGTTGGTGTTATTGCTGAAACATGCATTCAACCGCTTGCGCCAATGTTTGTACGGGGAGTAATTCAATGCCGGGTAGCGTTTGTTTGGATTGGTTCATGGCCGGAATAATCGCTTTTTTAAACCCATGCTTAATGGCCTCTCTTAATCGTTCTTGACCACTCTGCACTGGTCGAATTTCTCCTGCCAGGCCCACTTCTCCAAAGACAATGCAGTCTCGAGGGAATACTTTTGCTTTAAAACTAGAGAGCACTGCCATCAACATGGCTAAATCGGCAGCGGTTTCACTGACGCGTACACCGCCGACGATATTCACAAAAATGTCTTGATTGTAAGTTGCTATGCCTGCATGACGACTGAGCACAGCCAGCCCTAAGGCCAAGCGACTTTGATCTAAGCCAACGGTGACGCGTCTTGGGCTTGCTAAATGGCTGTCGTCCACTAAGGCTTGTACTTCTACCAACATGGGCCGAGAGCCTTCCCAGCTGACCATGACGACACTGCCTGGTGTGGCTTGATGATAGCGGGATAAGAAGATAGCAGAAGGGTTACTCACTTCTTTCAGCCCCAGTTCGTTCATGGCAAAAATACCCAGTTCGTTTACCGCACCAAAACGATTTTTTACCGCACGAATCACTCGAAATCGCTGGTCTGATTCTCCTTCAAAATACAATACGGTATCAACCATGTGCTCTAAAACGCGTGGGCCTGCCAGAGCGCCTTCTTTAGTGACATGTCCTACTAAAAAAATGGTGGTACCGGTTTGTTTGGCAAAGCGCACCAATTGCGCAGCACTTTCTCTGACTTGAGAGACGGAACCTGGGGCAGAAGAAAGAAGCTCGGTGTAAATTGTTTGGATCGAATCGATCACCATGACACTGGGTTTTTCTTGGCTGGCCAAATAGAGAATACTTTCGACGCGGGTTTCGGTTAAGAGGCGAAGTTTGGCGGTAGGTAGCTGTAGGCGTTCGGCGCGCCATTTGACTTGATTCAACGATTCTTCACCGGTAACGTACAGGGTAGGGCTGTGCTGGCTTACTGTAGCCAAGGTTTGCAGTAATAGGGTCGATTTACCAATTCCCGGATCTCCCCCAATCAGTACGACTGCACCGGCGACCAATCCGCCTCCTAAGACCCTGTCTAGTTCTGATAACCCTGTTGGGGTACGTATTTCTTGGGAGAGCGTGACATCATCTAGCGAGTAAATCACATTGTCATCGACAGCGGCATACCCAGCGCGACGAGCCCCTAGATTGGCGCTGGTAGATTTAGCTGAACTACTCACAACTATTTCTGTGAGGGTATTCCAAGCTTCACAATCTCCACATTGGCCTGCCCATTTGCCTTGCATGGCACCACAAGCGGTACACGAATAGGCCATTTTAGGTTTTACCGTCATGTTAAATCCCAGTATTTATCTGAGTAAAGTTATTGTTTGATTCAGTCGATAAGCTCAATATGAGAGAAGCCACAGAAATATTACTCAATGCAACACAGGTCACCCACAATACCTTGGGGAGTGGCTATGAGTTTATCTTAAATGCCGACTTAACTGTTCTTGAGTGTATAAAAATTGAATCCATGAAACAAGGGATTGTGACGCCAATTCCGCACCCAAGTCAAGCGCTGGAGGGCATGCTTTTTGAGTTAAACCATATTCGCGTGAATCCGCGTTTAGACAATCGTCGCATGATTGATCTCTTGACACAGGCATTAGGAGAAGTGGGTGTGCGCGTGCTAAATCGTCCGCATCACGATAGCATGGCCATGTGTCATCGACCCTTGGGGGAAATTACCGACAATGTGCGTTTGTATATTGGCAATCTCAGTAAACTGATTTTCTTGTCACCCTCTCCACAAAAATTACGGCTGGTAAAAGCGCGGTAAATTATCGAATCATTCTCAGACTCACGGGCTAAGCAGACGGCTTGCATACTTGAGTTTTTCTTTCCAGATAGGCTATAGTCAGCATCAAGATTTTTTCTTTATTTTCACTGAGTTAGCTAGCATATAGTATGAAATCGATCAAAACACCCCAGATTAGACTCGAGCCCAGTTGGAAAATCAAGTTATTAGACGAATTCGATAAACCTTATATGAATGCCTTACGTCATTTTTTGAGGGCAGAAAAACAACAAAAAAAAATTATCTATCCCAAAAGTGAAGATATTTTTAAGGCTTTCGAACTGACGCCTTTTCATCACACCAAAGTGGTGATCGTGGGACAAGATCCCTATCATGGACCCAATCAAGCACATGGTTTGTCTTTTTCTGTCCCGACGGGTGTTGCGCCACCGCCTTCGCTACAAAATATATTTAAAGCCATTAAGTATGATTTGAATATCAATCCGCCTCGTCATGGTTGCCTTGAATATTGGGGACGTCAGGGGGTTTTGTTACTGAACAGTGTATTGACCGTAGAACATGGCTTGGCTGCTTCGCATCAAGGCAAGGGCTGGGAAATCTTTACAGACAGAGTGGTCTCGGCTTTAAATGAACGAAAAAGCCCTGTGGTTTTTATGTTGTGGGGAAGCTATGCCCAAAATAAAGGAAAATTTATTGACGCTGGTCGTCACCTTGTGTTGCGCTCAGCGCATCCCTCTCCGTTATCCGCATATAGGGGATTTTTAAATTGTCGCCATTTTTCACAAGCCAATACTTGTCTAGAAAAATGGGGTCAAAAACCCATTGATTGGCGGTTACCAGAACCCGAAGGATTAACCACAGCGAAAATGAGGGTGCGTCGAGTAGGATTGCCTGCGTGAAAAAAAGATGGCTTTTCATTTTGGTGGCTTGTAGCAGCATATGCATAACAAATGCTGAGGCAACCATATACAAATGTATTTCGAGCGCAGGGGCAGTCACCTATCAAGACATTGATTGTGCAACCCAGTATCCAACGCATCATACCCCCCCTAAAACAATAAAATCACACAAAAAGTATGTATCTGCTGGAAAATCCGATGATAGGATGAAATCAGCAAAACAAGAAGCGCTCTTGTGTCGGCAACATCGTGCGATACAACGGGCACAATCCCTAAAACAACGAGAACGCAGGCAAGCTTTGTGGCGTGCCAATCGTTGCGAACACGCCCGCACACAAAAAGCAGATATCCAACAGATATTACGGCGTGGTTATCGTGGCAGTGCGGAACCTAAATTAAGAGAGCGACTCAAAGCCATTGAAGACAGAGAAAGACGATATTGTCAAACTACACGGCACCATTGAGCGGGTTACTTATCATAACGCCGACAATGGTTTCTGTGTTTTACAGGTAAAACTGCCCAAGCAAAAGGACTTAACCACTGTTGTGGGCGCCTCTCCTAGCCCCACGGCAGGGGAATACATTGACTGCACAGGTACCTGGGTACAATCTGGGGAGTATGGCAGACAATTTCGTGCCGCATCCATTAAAACCATTTTACCGGATACCTTGGCTGGGATAGAAAAATTTTTAAGCTCAGGATTTATTAAAGGCATAGGCCCGGGATATGCCAAGCGTTTGGTCGATGAATTTGGCACCGATATTTTTGATGTGATTGAATATACCCCCGAGCGACTACAACAAGTACCTGGTTTAGGGAAATCGCGTCGGGAAAGCATCGTTCGGTCCTGGGTAGATCAAAAATTTGTCCGAGAGATCATGGTTTTTTTACAATCGCACGGTGTGGGTACTGCCCGTGCTGTGCGTATTTATAAAACCTATGGGCAAAATGCCATTGCGATGGTAAAAGAAAATCCCTATCGATTGGCACAAGACATTCATGGTATCGGATTTAAAATAGCCGATGCATTGGCCACCCGTTTGGGCATAGATAAACATGCCTTGCCTCGTGCACAAGCTGGACTCAGTTATTTGTTACAAGAAATGGCCAGTGGTGGGGATTGTGCCATGCCAGCCCTGACGCTCGTTGAAAAAACGGCCAGCTTATTAGATATTCCGAAGCCAATTGTTGAGCAAGCCGTGATCGAAGCCTTAAAAGAAAAGCGGATTGTGTTTGATTATATTGAGAATAACCCTTGTATTTTTCTGCAACATTATCATCGCGCAGAAATTGCCATTGCGCGACAATTAAAGGACTTGAGCGATCACCCTTTGCCGTTTAAAGAACCATTGGATATGACGCGTGCGATACCCTGGGTAGAAGAAAAAAATGCCATAGTATTATCGGTGAGCCAAAAAAAAGCCTTGGCCGTCGCGTTGAATAACAAAGTAACCATTTTAACCGGTGGTCCTGGTGTGGGTAAAACAACCCTGGTGAACAGTATTTTAACGATATTGCGATCGCAAACAGGAAAAGTGATGCTGGGTGCCCCCACTGGGCGTGCAGCCAAACGTTTATCCGAATCCACTGGTCATGAGGCCAAGACCTTGCACCGTTTGCTAGAATTCGATCCAAAAAATGCACAATTTAAACGGAATAAAGACAATCCCTTACCAGCAGATTGGATTATTATCGATGAAGTCTCAATGATTGATGTTTTATTGATGCACCATTTACTAAAAGCAGTGCCAATGACGGCAGGCATTTTATTGGTTGGGGATGTCGATCAATTACCTTCTGTGAGCGCAGGTGCGGTACTGGCGAATTTGATCGATTCAGGGCAGTTGGCGACAGTAAAATTAACGGAAATTTTCAGACAAGCTGCCACGTCAGCCATTGTGCAAAATGCCCATCGCATTAACATGGGTAAAATGCCAAGCCAATTACCGCCTAAAGAAGTATTGTCCGATTTTTATTATATGCCCTGTGAAAATGCAGAAGCCATTTTACAAAAATTACTTGCGGTTGTGACAGAACGGATCCCAAAACGATTTGGACTGAATCCTATTCAGGAGATCCAAATATTGACGCCAATGAATAGAGGCACTTTGGGGGTTCGGCATCTGAATGCATTATTGCAAACAGCCTTAAATCCAAATCCAGAGAAACAGGTTACCCGTTTTGGGCAACGGTTTGGTATTGGAGATAAAGTGATTCAGACGGTAAATAACTATGATAAAGAAGTTTTTAACGGAGATATTGGTTTTATCACCGCGATTCAACAGGAAGAAGGCTTGGTTTCTATTCAATTCGATCTGAAAACCGTGGTGTATGAATTGGATGATTTAGATGAAGTGAATCTGGCTTACGCAACCAGCATTCATAAAGCACAAGGCTCTGAATACCCTGCTGTGGTCATGCCATTATCAACGCAACATTATACGCTGTTGGAGCGTAATTTACTGTACACAGGGGTCACGCGGGCCAAAAAATTGATGGTATTACTGGGTGAAACAAAAGCCGTGCACATGGCAGTGAATCAAACGCGTGCGCATCAACGCATCACCAATTTAGCCACCCAGTTGCGCCGACATTTAGGGCCTTGTCAGTCTACTCAAGCTAACCGCGTGATTTCTGAAGCAGAGATACGGCGGTGTTTCGCTGAGGGAGAGACTGCCCAAATGAAGGGGGATATGGTAGACTGAACCGCATGTATATTCAGAGGTGTCTACCTTAAATCAACTAAAAAATGCCATTTATTTCTTGATTTACTGACATTTTTTGAACATTTTTTTAAGCCGTTTTGGAGTATTAATATGAGTAGCCATGACCAACAAAATAATTCACATCCACAAGGCAGTCCCTTATTGATGGGTAAATTCGCACCGGACTTTGACGCCCCTGCTGTATTGTCCTCTGGGGAATTGGGGCAATATTCTTTACATCGTTCAATTAAATACAAATACGCTGTATTGTTTTTTTATCCCTTAGATTTTACCTTTGTTTGTCCTTCAGAGTTGATTGCCTTAAACAAACGTATTCAAGAATTTCATGACAGAAATGTGGAAGTGATTGGTATTTCAATCGATTCACAGTTTACGCATCATGCTTGGCAGTGCACACCGATGACGAAGGGGGGGGTAGGTCCCTTAAGTTATCCTTTGGTTGCTGACATTACGCATGCGATTTGTCGTGCTTATGGCGTGCAACATGCAGAAATGGGGGTTGCGTACAGAGCAACGTTTATTATTGATGAAGCAGGTATCATACGCGTACAAATGATCAATGATTTGCCAATTGGACGCAATGTGGACGAAATTTTACGCTTGGTTGATGCCTTAAAACACCACAAAGAGCATGGTGAAGTGTGCCCGGCTGGTTGGGGTAAGGGAGATGAAGGCATGGAAGCCACGAGCGCTGGCGTAGCCAAATATTTAAGCAAACATGAAAAAGATCTGTAATTGCAAATGGCGCAACCATCCCTATTCTCGATGATAGGGGTGGTTGTTTAATAAAGATTGGGCACGGTAAAGCTGTTCAACCAAAATAATTCGGACCAAAGGATGTGGAAAAGTCAGGGGAGACAGCGACCAACGCTCATTAGCGCGCTTAAGACATTGTTCAGATAAGCCTTCTGGTCCGCCGATTAAAAAACATAAAGGTTTCCCCAATCCGCGCCAGTATTCTAATTTTTGTGCCAGCATCGGCGTTGTCCAAGATTTCCCCAAAACATCTAAAGCCACAACCCAACTTTTAGGGTGAATTGCTTGTTCTACGCTGGCATTTGTTAATGTGGTGTTTTTTTCTAGAGGAATTTCTAGTATCTGTAGCGTATATTCTCGAGGAAAGCGGGGTAGATAAGCCTCAACCCCCGCGTTTACCCAGATAGGCATTTTGGTACCAACAGCAATAATTTGTATTTTCATGTGCGGAATAAAAAGGCCCCAATCATTGGGGCCATACTCTGTTTTAGGGGGTTAAACAGCCACTGCAAGCTTGGTTTGCGCTACAGGCAGTGGTGTCCATAATTTGTCTAAGCGATAAAATTCTCGCGTGCTTGCCAACATGATGTGTACAATAACATCGCCCAAATCGAGTAGAATCCACTCGCCGGCTTGTTCTCCCTCAACACCAATGGTTGTGTACCGTTGTTTACTTACCTCAAGCAAGACGTGTTTGGCGATTGCTTGAGTGTGCCGATGTGAATTCCCGGTTGCGATAATCATATGATCGGTAACCAGAGTGAGAGCGGTCACATCGAGTACTTGTATGTCCTCGGCTTTGAGATCGGCCAATGCGCTGATCACAATGTTTTTTAGCTTACTCATGCGTCTTGGGGCCTCCTTACAGGCGGGTTGAACAATCTGGTCTGATTTGGTTGTAAAACTGGATAACATCATGCCACAAAACACCGGTCTTTGTTAAGCCATTTGTCTAACGTCAACAGTAATTGACCGATGGCCTCATAAGGGTTGCCGGGATCGAGTCCCTTGATAATACGATCGATAAGATGCGCTTGGCTAAGTAAGAGATAAAAACGATGAAGAGGAACCAAATTAAGCGCCTGGCCATAGAGCGATGCTCGTGACTGCCATACGCCGACCGACTCACAGGCTAAGGCGAGTGGCGTGCCCGATTGAACTGCGGTTGCGAGATGAATAATCGTTCGCACCTCCCGTGTAATTGCCCACAAAATTAAGTGAGATTCAACACCTTCACTATGAAGTGTAGCCAATATTCTAAAAGTTTTCTCGGTCTTACCCGCAATCATGGCTTCAGTGAGGTCGAAAACAGAGGCCTGTGTTTGAAAAGTTAGATAGTGAACAATATCATCTTCGGTGATAATGCCCTGTTTTAGTAGTCGCAACTTCTCCATCACTTGGTTTGCGGCCAATAGATTGCCTTCAGTATAACGTGCCAAACAAAGCATCGCATCTTGTGCCAGTTTTAACCCTTTTTTTTTGGCATAACCTTTTAGCCAATGCAAAAAATCTTTTGGTAAAATTGTTTTTGCCCAATACGTGGTACCCGATTTTAACAAGGGTTGGTAATCAGATGCTTTTACCCATTCGGGTTTGTCAATAAACAACAACAAACTGTTGTCTATCGAAGATGCTTGTACAAAGCTTTGCAGAAAAAGAAGGCCTTCTTTAGGAATTTTTGCTTGAACAGTACATTCAATCACATGATGTTCAGAAAATAAATCAGACCATTCTAAGGATGCCGATTTTAGATCTTGCCAATCGTTAGCAGACTTTAAAACAAAAACATGACGTCGGTAATTGGGATGCTGGGTAGCAAGTTGCGCAAAAATGTATGCACGATGATCGCTTCTTTGTAGTGGTTCTTGTCCTAAAATCCAATACAGTGGCATATTAATGTGAAGCGTATATGTCGTTGTTATTTGCGCTTAATCGCTGTAACAATTGTGTACAGGCTTTTTGAATTAAAGCCTCTTTCACGAGATTGCGCTGACTGTCATTATTTAACAAAGCATTTGGTGTAATACTCATGGGGCGAGCCAAGACAATGGGACCCGTGGACAGTGGTTTGTGGTGCACGTCACGTACTTCATAGGGCAGTGTGAGTTCTATCATGACATAATTGGCTTGGCCATCACTGCTATAACTTAATGGGCGTTCATGAAAAGTGGGTTCTGATAGCCAAAGTAATTGTGTCTCGGGCGATAATCTTGTCGATTCGACATCACGAGGAACAAGGATAATGCCAGATTGTTTGATAAGGCTATAAAAGCTTTGGTAA
Source organism: Pseudomonadota bacterium (assembly GCA_041161475.1). GTDB lineage: Bacteria > Pseudomonadota > Gammaproteobacteria > UBA6186 > Azoamicaceae > JBEAUL01. The sequence continues at coordinate 12,414 of JBEAUL010000006.1, forward strand.
AAATGACCGTAATTAAGGGGTTTTTGCAATTGTATTTGCGTTGAAGACAGATCGGATGACAGATATGAAGCGTGATTTAAGTGAAAGCCACAGCCGCTGAATACGCACACCAAAAGTCCTAAACATACAGCAGAGATAAGCGATATAAAACGGTTATTCACGGTATTCTTTCTCATGTTATGGAGTGATGACAAGATTGATTAGCTTATTTGGCACAAAGATCCACTGTCGAATCGTTTTATTGCGTATGTGCTGTTGTAACGAGGCTTCTTGTAGCACGGCCTGTTTAATCTCATCTTCAGTGATTTGCGCGGGCAGTGTCATGCGTCCCCGATACTTACCGTTAATTTGTATGACCCATTGTAAAGCATCTTGTTTTAATGCTTCTGAATCGACACTGGGCCAAGGCGTATCGATAATGGCATTGGTGTGCCCCAGTTGCAACCACAAAGCGTGTGTGATGTGGGGCACAATCGGAGACAGCATCAAGACAACGGCGCTTAATACTTCTTGAGATAGCGCATAATCTTGCGGTGTTTCCGTGGTAAATTTATACCAATGATTCAGTAATTCCATAATCGTTGCAATCGCTGTATTAAAGGTCTTACGTTCTCCAATGTCTTGTGTGACCTTTTGAATGGTATGGTGTAGTTGATAGCGCAGTGCTTTTTGTTTTTCAGTGTGCGCTTGATGCAAAAATGTCTGCCAGTTTGGATAGTGCGCAAGGGATGCCACATGAGTGGTTACTGCTTGCCATACCCGTTTTAAAAATCGATAAGCGCCTTCAACACCGGCATCAGACCATTCTAAGGATTGTTCTGGGGGTGCGGCAAACATCACAAACAAGCGCACGGTGTCTGCGCCATATTGGTTGATGAGCGCTTGAGGATTTACCGTATTGCCTTTTGATTTAGACATTTTGCTGCCATCTTTCAGCACCATGCCCTGTGTCAATAAGGCAGTAAAAGGCTCATCGCTTGAGACTAAATTTTCATCCCGTAATACTTTATGTAAAAATCGTGCATATAAAAGATGCAATACAGCGTGCTCAATACCCCCAATATATTGATCTACCGGCGTCCAGTAATCTGCTCGATCGTCTAACATACGCGTATGGCTATCTGGAGACGCAAAGCGCGCATAGTACCAAGAAGATTCCATAAACGTATCAAATGTGTCTGTTTCGCGTTGGGCTGGTTGTTGACAGTTTGGACAAGTCACCTGTAAAAAAGTCAGATCTTGTTTTAAGGGGGACTGAATGCCCTGAAAATCAACGGCTTCGGGCAATATAACGGGTAAGTCTGCCTCGGGTACAGGAACCATGCCACAGTCTTTGCAGTGAATCATGGGAATCGGTGTGCCCCAATATCGTTGTCTTGATATGCCCCAATCACGTAGACGATATTGTAAACACCGTTTTCCCTGTGCTGTGCTGTCTAATGCTTCTGTTATTTGCGCAATCGCATTATCGGAAGTTAGCCCAGAAAAATCACCAGAGTTGACTAAGATACCTTTTTCTGTAAAGGCAGTGTTTGTTGTGATTGTGTCTGTAGCCTCCGGCTGAATCACCCAATCTATTGGCAGATGGTACTGTGTTGCAAATTCAAAATCACGCGTATCGTGTGCAGGCACTGCCATCACTGCCCCAGTGCCGTAAGACATCAAAACATAGTTGGCAACCCATACTGGCACACTACGCCCACTTAATGGGTTGATGGCGTATAAACCGGTTGCCATGCCTTTTTTCTCTGTGGTTGCCCGTACGGCTTCAGAGACCGAGCTGTGCTGCGTCTCTTCAATAAAGGCCTGGAGTGCAGGATTATTACTTGCGGCTTGTTTGGCCAAGGGGTGCTCTGGGGCAATAGCCAAGTAAGTAACACCAAATAAAGTATCTGCTCGGCTGGTAAATACCTCTATCTTTTCCCCTGGATTGTCTTGCAATGCAAATAAAACAGACACGCCTTCTGAGCGTCCAATCCAGTTACGTTGCATTGTACGTACTTGATCAGGCCAGCCACTCAATTTATCTAAGTCGTTTAATAATTCATCGGCATAGGCGGTGATCTTTAAAAACCATTGCGTAATGGCCCTGCGTTCAACGGGCGCACCAGAGCGCCACCCGCAACCATTGACCACTTGTTCATTTGCCAATACGGTTTGATCAATCGGATCCCAGTTTACAATGGCTTCTTTTCGATAGGCCAAGCCTTTTTTATACAACTGTAAAAATAACCATTGTTCCCAACGATAGTAATCCGGATCGCAAGTGCGCAATTCTCGAGACCAATCGTAGCCCAAGCCAAGTGAGGTAAGCTGTTGCTTCATTTGTGCGATATTTTTATCTGTCCACACTGCTGGAGGAATTTGATGCGCAATCGCGGCATTTTCTGCAGGTAAGCCAAAAGCATCCCAGCCAATGGGTTGCAATACATTTTTACCTAACATCCGCTGATAACGGCTGATCACATCACCAATGGTGTAGTTACGCACATGTCCGACATGCAGACTCCCACTGGGATATGGGAACATAGATAAACAGTAAAATTTAGGTCGGTCGGAGGATTCATCTACCTCAAAACTGCGGTTTTCATTCCAGTAAGCTTGTGCTTCTGCTTCAATGGTTTGGGGTTCATAAGGCGGGAGATTGGCTATATTGTACGACATACTGGACCTTCAACAACACTTTTTTAACAACCTATTTTTAATTGAGTCCGTTTTTATTTATAGAATACAAAAAGAGACGTCAAAATCGATGGTATCACCGGTTTGTTTAGGACGTCCCGATTCTGGAAATGCCAGAAAGCGAATCGTCACACGGTGCCGACTACCACTCACTTCCGGATAAGGTAAGGCATTGGCAGGCAGGCGAACACGTACCAGGTGACAATGTGCCTGCGGGTCCAGATTACATTGGTAAAAGCCCGACTCAGCGCATTTTTCTTCAAATGTACCGCTATTTCGAATAATACGCAACAATAATTCTATCCCGGCGTAAAGTGGCTGTAATCCTTTTAGCCATTTTTCTAGGCCATGTACGCGTTTGGCTTTCGGTTGATTCAGCCATTGATGATAGGCTGGCACATCAAAACTACAACTGGTTCCCAATAAAGTGATGCGTTGTCGGATAATATTCAGTAGTTCGTGTGCGCGTAAGTCTTGCGTAATTTTCAAAGAGACCGGTTTTAATTGCTTAATGGTATTCTTAAGTGCCTCTAGGGTTGCTTGTAATCTTTCATGATGAATGGCAGGCGTTTCGGTTAAGCGAGAAAACGTGACAAAATGTTTTTCCAGCTCTTTTAACAAGTCTGAACGCAAGTCGTGCCGATCTAAGTAGTTTAGTAGCTCAACTAAAGCCGTCACACAAGATTGACTGTCCCAAAAACAGCGTCCTTCCAAAAAATATTGCATTTGTAAAAAAAAAGATTCTAGGCGCAACAGGTTACGCGTGCGTTCATTTAGGGGATGTTCATACAAAATAGTATCAGACACAATGATTTTCAGTACCCTGCTCAATTAAAAAACGGACGCTCTGTCTTTATTTTGACACTGACTCTGGATTTTTGGCAAATTACTGCTTTGTTTACCACAGACAATCGCCTAATTTGCTTATTATCTAACTTACACTATGATGCAGATTTTCGCAACATTTTTTCATGTAGTTGAATGACAGATGCCTGTAATTCCTTAAGCGTTTTGTTATTTTGGATAATTACATCCGCTTTTTTTAGGCGTGTTTCACGGGAGGCTTGGGCCTCGATAATTGCCTTTATCTGGCTTTGAGTTAGGTTATCCCGCTTTTTCAGTCTACTTTCTTGTATGCTTGGCTCTGTATCAACTACCCAGATAGCCTGAATGGGATAGGCAAGTTTACTTTCGATGAGTAAGGGAATGTCCAGTACTGCATACGCGGTTTTAGGGGGAAGGGCTGACAAAGCCTTAAGACAAGCATCAAAAATGAGCGGATGCAACAATCCTTCTAACCATGTTTTTGCCTTTGGATCGGAAAAAATACGGTGCCGTAAATAGTTGCGGTCAAGATTGCCGTCTGCTTGCTTGCATGGCGATCCAAAATAGTCAACAATCGCGCGATAAGCGGGGGTACCTATCTGAGTCAGCTCTCGTGCCAGTAGGTCAGCATCTATTACAGGCACATTCAATCCACGCAGTATCCCCGAAACGGAAGATTTACCACAGGCAATACCCCCTGTCAGTCCTACGATAACAGGTGTAGCCACCACGTCACCAATCGATCTTGCCAGTTCAAGGTTATCCAGCCCGCTATCGCTAAGTAAGGGCCAAAGGGAAAGGGTTCGTTTTTATTGCGACCACAGAAAGTAATCAAAAATAACCCCACTAGACTACCGCATAGGGAGGCAATTAACACAATCGCAGGCAGGGCTTTCCAACCCAACCAAGCACCCAACAGCGCCAGTAGCTTAAAATCACCATAGCCCATGGCTTCTTTACCCGTAAACCCTTTAAAAGCCCAGTAAAGGCACCAAAAAAAGAGATAACCCAAGCTTGCGCCTAAGATACAATCTATTGGTGATGCAAAGACAGGGTATAGGCTTAACAAGAGGCCCAACCATAAGGTGGGTAAAGTCAGATCATCCATTAACAGTTGATTTTCTAAATCAATAAATGTTTGCGCCAGTAATACCCAGGTAAGCAATAATCCAGCGATGGCTTGTGGTGTACAACCAAAATGAAACGCAATCCAAGCACTCAGCAGTCCACTGAGCAGTTCTACGGTGGGATATCGCCAGTGTATCGCAGCATGACAGTCCCGACAGCGCCCACGTAACCATAAAAAGCTCAGTAACGGAATATTGTCGTAATAACGAATAGGGTGATGACAATGCGGACAGTGAGACGCCGGTATGGCAATGTTAAAGGGGGCCTCAGGTACCTTGTTCGTGGCAGGTAATATCTTGAGGTGATGCGGTGCTCTGTTCGCCAAAAATGCTAATGCTTCGTGTTCCCAAGATTGAAACAAGATAATAGGTAGACGCACAATAAGTACGTTGAGAAAACTGCCAACAAATAACCCCAGCAAGGCCGCAAAAAAGACGAACAGCTGGGGGGGCATATTGCCAAATAATTGCATACACTTCCTGGTTAAACGACCGATCCCAATTTAAAGATAGGCAGATACATCGCAATCACTAATCCGCCGATAATCACTCCCAGGATAACCAGAATGATGGGTTCTAGCAAGGTTGATAAACTGTCTACTGCCAAATCAACCTGTTCTTCATAGATACCAGCGACCTTAGAGAGCATGTCTTCTAGCGATCCAGATTCTTCCCCAATACCCACCATTTGCTCCAACATGGGGGGGAATAATTTTGTTTTTTTGATGGCTGGACGCAATTGTTCACCGGCCAATAAAGATTCTTTGACTTGCATCACTGCGCGCTCGTAGACAATATTACCTGTTGCTTTTGCCACTGCATCCAGCGCATCCCCTAAGGGAACGCCTGCAGCAGAGGTAGTGGCGAGCGTTCTTGCGAAACGAGCAACAGCACTTTTTCTAATAATTTCTCCAAAAACAGGTAATCGTAACAAAGCGGCTTCACACATGTTCCGAAAAGCAACCTTGGTTTGATAGGTTCGAATAAATAAATATACGACAGCAACAAGCGCAAGAAAGACAACGAAAGTATATTTTCGTACAATATCCGATAAGTTTAAAATCATCAGGGTAAATGCAGGTAAATCTGCCCCAAAGCCTTCAAACATTTGTTTAAAGGTTGGAACCACCTTAATGAGCAACAGTGCGGTCACCGCAATCGCAATCACCAAAACGGTAATAGGATAGTACATCGCTTTTTTAATTTTTCGTTTTAAAGATTCCGTTTTTTCTTTGTAGGTTGCAATACGCGACATCATGACATCCAGTGTTCCTGATTGTTCCCCTGCTTCAGTCAAAGAACAGAATAAGGGATCGAACACAGTGGGATATTTTGCCAGCGCTTTAGAGAAAGCGGTTCCTGTTTCCACATCTATTTTTAAGCTTCGTACCATGTCGTTATAAGCCCCGCTAGGTGCACTTTCTATGATCACGTTAAAAGCCTGAACCATCGGAATACCTGCAGAAATCATGGTTGCCATTTGGCGAGTAAAAGCGGTGGCTTGTTCTGGGGAGACACGTTTTCTAGAAAAAAATTTGACTGTGGTCGATTTTTTATCAATTTTGTGAATATTGACTTCTTGGGATCGTAAAGCTGCTTTCGCCAAAGAGAGGGATGCTGCTTCAATTTCCCCAGAAACAGGCGCGCCTTTTTTATCTGTACCACGATACTGAAAGGTTTGTAGCTTTATTTTAGATCGCTTTTGCTGTCTAATTGCCATACATTAGTCCTTTGTTACTCGATTGATTTCACTCAAGCTGGTCAGACCCTCTTGAAATTTTCTTAAGGCAGAGCGACGGAGTGTCCATACGCCTTCTTCTTCTGCCAATTTACTGAGCTCAATGGCGCTGGCGCCTTTCATAATCAGTTTTCCCATCTCTAAAGAAACAGGCATCACTTCGTAAATACCCATTCTGCCTTTATAACCGTCTTTACATTTGTCACAACCGACAGGTCCATACAATTTAATATTTTGTGTTTTTTGTATTTCCAGTTCTTGCTGGGAAAAACCTGCTTCTAACAAAGCATGGTCAGGTATTTCTTGTTCTTTTCGGCAGAAAAAACAGAGTTTTCTTGCAAGACGTTGTCCGATAACCAAGGCAATTGAAGTGGCCAAGTTATAAGAAGGAATACCCATGTTCATGAGTCGAGCAATCGAATCAAAGGCGCTGTTTGTATGGATGGTAGACAGTACCAAGTGCCCTGTTTGAGCTGCTTTAACGCCAATTTCTGCGGTTTCCAGATCTCGAATTTCACCCACCATAATCACGTCTGGATCTTGACGTAAAAAAGCACGTAAGGCTGCGGCAAAGGTTAAGCCTGCTTTCATGTTCACATTCAACTGGTTAATACCAGGCAAGTTGATTTCTATAGGGTCTTCACATGTTGAAATATTTAACTCGGGGGTATTAAGAATATTCAGGGCAGTGTACAGCGTAATAGTTTTACCACTACCGGTTGGTCCTGTTACTAAAATCATACCTTGTGGTCGTTTGAGAGATTTTAGAAACAAATCTTGCTGAAAATCAAACATCCCCAATGAATCAACGCCTAATTTTGCGCTCATCGGATCTAACACACGTACAACAATTTTTTCACCGAATAAAGTGGGGCAGGTATTGATACGAAAATCAATAGAACGACTGTTAGAGAGACGCATTTTAAAGCGTCCATCTTGTGGAAGCCTGCGTTCTGAAATATCCAGTCTGGCCATCACCTTTAAACGAACGGAAATGCGTCCAGCCAAGGTAATGGGTGGATTGGCATGTTCGTATAAAATACCGTCTTGTCTAAAACGCACCCGAAAGGTTTTTTCATAAGGTTCGAAGTGTACGTCAGATGCCCCAATGTTAATTGCGTCGAGTAAAATTTTATTGACGAAACGAATAATCGGTGCATCTTCGGGATCGAAAGTCGTTGGACCCGCTGCATCATCTTCAGAGGTAATATCCAGGCCTTCTAGGTCAGCATCCTCTAAGCTGCCGAGGGAGGCAACCTCTTGAGCAGCTAGGATTTTTTCAATCGCCGCAACCAGCTTATCTTCTTCAACGATGATACCTTCTGTATTCATGTTGGCCTGATATTTCATTTCATCTAAGGCACGAAGATTTGTTGGATCGGATACAGCGATAAAAAGACGATTACCGCGCTTAAATAAGGGGAATGCATGATTTTTGATGATAAGGGGGGCTTTGATGATATCTTTGGGCGTATATTCATAATCAAGGCTAGATAAATCGAATAGGGGTAATCCAAATTCTTGCGAACAGATAGAGGCGAGCTTTCTTGGCTCGATGAGTTGTTTCGAGACCAGGCGGGAGACAAAAGGTACAGCCTGGGTATTCGATTCTTCGGTTGCAAGAAAAGCGTCAGCTTCGGTAATTAAACCCAGCTGTACCAGTTTTCTTGCCAATCCGCCTAAGGGCGTTTTAGGGGGCTGTATTTGCGAAGACTCTGCCATAATTTACATGCTTGATTTTTTATCATTTCTCTGTATATACACTGAAAAAATACATATGTTCTTTTTAACTAGCATAGTTAATTCTGTGTAAGTTACCTAATTTACAAAAAATGGCATACGGGGGACAACGGAACATTTTCGTCATACCTGTATGGCCCAGTACCCTGTGTTTTATGTCTAAAGCGCCTGTTTTACGGCAAAAAAAAATGATAAAAAATATTGAAAAAACAAGGCATTACCCTAAATTTTTTGATTCTGTCGAGTGCCATGGCATGGCTTATGCATTAAAGAGGGTAGATCTTCGTAAATGCTAGATCTGAGTATTTAAACTGCGAATCTTGAGAGGAGATTGAGGCAATGCGAAACATAACCAAAACCGTGCAATCCGGTTTCTCGTTAATCGAATTGATGATTGTGATTGCGATCATCGGAGTATTGGCATCCATTGCGGTGCCCAGCTATAACACCTATGTGATTAAAGCACGGGTTTCTGAAATGTTTGCCTTGTCGACTTCTGCAAAAGCGGCCGTGATGGAAAACATCGCCACAAATGCGTTAACCTCGCTCAGTGGTGTTCTTGCCGACACCTTAAGTACTGGGTTTACCAACCCTGGTACGATTGGTAACGTTGCCGGTGTGGCGATTGGTGATTCAGGTATTGTCACGCTGACAGGTCTTGCTGCAACAGGTCCTACCAATATTACCTTTATACCCAGCTTGAGTACCAGTGGTCTGGTGTCTTGGAGCTGTGAATCTAGCCCAAGTACCTATGCGCCTGCTACCTGCCCATAATTGCTTAAGGGCAGTGCCGTGGTGTACAAAATATCTGGTGTGCGCAAGTTCACCGGATATTTTGCTAAGTTTGCTAAGTCAGGATGAGCATTGTGTAACGTAGTGCTAAAGTTTAGAATTTGTTTGTCCAAGTTTATTTTTTTGCAATGGCAGTATAAACCCAAGATGGACAATAGGTAGGCTCTGATGAAAACGAAGAAATATTTTATAACAAGCGTCAATCAGTCGTTTTCTGGCGTGGCGTGTCAGGGTTTCTCTCTTATCGAGTTAATGATAGTGATTGGCATTATCAGCATATTAGCTGCAATTGCGATACCTGCTTATAACAGGCATATCATAAAGGCAAATGTTTCTGAGTTGTTGGCCTTGTCCTCTGTACCCAGAAAAGTGGTTGTCGAAAATATCGCAACAAATGCACTTACCTCTATTAGCGGTGTTGCTGCTGCTACCATTGGTGCCGGGTATACAAATCCAGGTACTGCGAGTAACGTAACCGGTATCACCATTGGGGCTGGGGGTATTGTCACCATTACTGGAGGCAGTAAAACCGGTCCTACGAATATTACCTATACGCCTCTACTTATGGTACAGGGGGTATCATCTCCTGGAGTTGTAGTGCGAGCCCGCTCACTTACGTGCCATCGAACTGTCAATAAAACGAATTTTTAATTGAAAGCCCCCTATATAGGGGCTTTTTTATGGCTTTATTTTTCTTTCGTATTGTGTGTAAGAGACATAATATGCAAAAATAGCCAAAATTTTTATGCAATTATAAAAACAAGGTGTATTGTGAAGAAAAAAAACCAGGCGTTACGAGGCTTTACCCTCATTGAAGCATTGGCAGTGATTGCAATCATTGGATTGTTAGCGGCTTTTGCGATTCCCTCCTATCTAACATACTTGGCCAAGGCGCGGGTATCAGAAATGTTTATGTTGGCCAGACCAGCGCAATTGGGTATCGCAGATGCATTTTACGGTGGCATGTCGATGGATGATATTCATACCGAAGATGCGGGTATTACTTGGTCACCCGATCAGCACGATAAGATTCATTCTATTGCTGTTGAGTCCGGACGCGTGATTATGATTGGTAAATCAGATAAAATGCAGATCCCAAATGCGAAAGCAGGAGATTTCATTGTTGTGCAGTTAACGCCAGAGGCCCGTAATGGGGTGATCAACTGGCAGTGTGGCTATCAACAAGCACAGCATAAACCGTTTTTGCCAAAGCACTGCCAGTTAAAACAAGATATCTAATCAGCGGTACCCACGCCTTTTCCTGTCTCTGGAACACGAGTGAGTAGCAGTATCGATAGAGCCAATGCAAAAATCAAGGAAGATAATGCATTTTGATAGTCGTTTAGTTGGAATAAACGATCTCCCTGTTCATTAAAAATCATATCCCGACTTGTCCATTCCAGTAAAATACCAATGAGTGGTTGAAAAATAGCGCCAATCAAAGTATTCAAGGTATTGGCAAAACCCAATGCCGTACCTGCAATTGTGATGGGATTTATTTCTCGTATGACGACAAAGGATAAAACAAAACCACTCGATGCAAAGCCCAGCGCAAACAATAATCCCCCGATCATGCCTGAAGACATGTGTTCAAAATAAATCAGCGCAATACAGATGGTGAGTGTCGCGATACTGGCGATATACATGGGACGCACACGATTACCAATCCTATCAGAAATCCAACCAAAAAAAGGTGCACCAAATAACCAACCAGTATATAAAAAAGCAGTTATTTTTCCAGCAAGTTCTCGGTCAAATCCTTGTGCTTCTACCAAAAAAGGCACACCCCACAGGGCAAACGCCAACGTAGGGCAAAACATTAAGCCAGAATAAATAGCAGCATACCAGGTTGGTTTACTGGTGCAAATGGTTTTCAGTCCTTGCCACAATACTTTGCTAGAGAGTGCGCGCGAGGCCTTTTCATGAAAGAGATCGTTTGCGTGTTCGCCCGTTTTAGGGATGCGCTTATCTCGAATGATTGCGTATAAAGCAAAGGTGCCAATAAGCCCAATGATTGCCCCTATCCCCATGCTGTGTCGCCAATGCATCCACCGCATAATATCAGGCAAAGCAAATAGTCCTACTACCGCACCAAAAAAACCGATTGTGACGGTCAATCCGTTGATAAAAGCAAAATGATGCTTGGCAAACCAAATGCTGGCAATTTTAAAGCAACCCATCAAAGCAAAGGCTGCCCCAATGCCCATTAATAAGCGACTGATATTGGCTTCGAGACGCGTTTGGGCTATGGCAAAAAAGAGACAACCAATGGTCGATAAAGCACAAGCCAGTGTTAATACCCTGCGTGGCCCAAATTTATCAAGAAGCATACCGGCTGGAATTTGCATGACACCATATGCATAGTGAAACATCGCAGATAAAGTTCCAAAGTAGACAGCATCTAGGGCAAACGCCTCAAATAACTCAGGCTTCATGGCGCCAGGCGCTACCTGCAGCAGATAGTCATAAAAATAAAATAAGCTGGCAAGACCCCACATGAGTAAACCAATTTTGGGGAAAGGGGTGCTTTTATGTGGTTTATGCTTGTGATGCCCTGGCATAACAATGGTCCTCGAGAATGAAATGGCTATCCCTCTATTCTAGCTTACAAGCACGGGTGGGTTGATTTTTGGGCCTAAATACAGTAATTTAAAGGCTCTTCTGCCGGGGTAGCTCAGTTGGTAGAGCAACTGATTCGTAATCAGTAGGTCCGCGGTTCGATTCCGCGCGTCGGCACCAAACAACCGAATTTCGATTGCCTCTCCTCGAGCCGAAGGCTCGTTCTCGTGTTGCGTCTGACTCCGCTGCGCCGAGGCCAAGGCGCGGCTCGGTCTGAAGTAGCCGCATGGCCAAGGTTGCGATCCGGTTCGCCGAATCCGCACTGACCGATCTGGAATCGATACGGGATTGGTACACCGCACAAGACGTCCCAAGGGTAGGCGAGCGCTTGATCGCGGAAATAGTCGCGAGCGTTGAGGCACTGGCTGACAATCCGGACATGGGGCGCATCGTCCCGGAGTTCGACCGGCCTTTTCTACGCGAGCTGATCCGGCCACCGTTTCGCGTCGTCTACCGGCGTGACCCGAAGCGCGTGCGTGTTGTCCGGGTCTGGCGCAGCGAGCGCATGCTTGACCTGCCGATTGACGACCCAACCTGACGCACCAATTTTGCCGGGCATCACGCGGTGGTAATCGA
>JBEAUL010000031.1:0-13044 GCA_041161475.1 Pseudomonadota bacterium
AACATAAAACAACGAACAATACTCGAGTTAAAGGCGGCAGGGCTGTCCGTCTCAGCTTGTGGAGGCCTAGCGTAAGACTTGTCGAGTAAACAAGCTGTGGCCAATGAAGCAAGAAGCCTCGCCTGAAGCGTTAGCGGAAGGCGGGGAGCAGTCACTTATCGATAAAAAATCAGATCAATGAGGAGCATATTATGTTAATTGCAGAAGATTGGGGCCCTATCGCAAGATTAGGATGCGGTATTATCAGTACAGCGGTTTCTGCCGGTGCTGCGGTAGCAGGAGGTATTGCAGGCTCTACAACGGGTGCAGCTATTTTAAACAGTGCAGGTTGGCATTTAAGTTCAGTTGGGCTGAGCATGCATGAAATTGTGCTTGCCAGTGCAGCAGGTTCCGCTGTTATTGCGGGCAGTGTTGCTGCTTGTGTTGGTGCTTGCGCTGGCGGTGCCGGAGGAGCTGCAGGTACTTTTTCTGCTGGTGCAATGTCTTTTGTTGGAGGTGCTGCAGTACAATTGTTTGCATTACCCGCAGGTGCTGCCATGTTGCATCTACTTCACAGTGGCTCAGCGGTTGGGTACAGCTTTGCTGCAGGTGCAATAGGTGATTTGGTTATCGGAACTTCATCAGCCATCGCATTGGCTTGTCTGGGTGCTGGTGGTGTAGGGGTATTTGCTCTGTTCGAAGACAGTATGGGTAATTTAAATTTACTTAAAATACCAGAAAAAAAATTGAGCCAAGAAAAAAATAATCAAGTGATTGATCTTGAGGCTTTACCGCATCCAGAAATTTTACCGGTTCAAGCAGTATTTCCAAATGCACCAGATGATGCAACTGTTTTAAAAGTGATCACTGAAAAAACAGGCATTTCCTTAGAAAATCCCAGTTTCCCATCAGAAGAAAATAAAAAATTATATCTCAATCAAGTGAATATAGGTAATGAAAATAGCTTTGATCACATAAGGGAGCAGGAACCTTCCTTTTCGGCCACTAAACGACGAATCAATGCCTTCAGTTAAGATTTAAAGAGTAAAAAACCAGTGTTATCTGTATTAAAAAAGATAACGCTGGTTTTTTCATGAAATACCATGTTTTTTTACAAACAATCTTATAAAAAAAAACGATATCATGAAAGAAATCAACAGAGAGTATATTTATATAGTCAGCTGTATCAGGCCTTACAAGATGCTGAATGGGGATTGATCTGGCCCATTAATCAATTACTTGATATAAAAAATGACAACATGAAAGGCTATTGTCATGGATACAGCGAAGTCTGGACAAAGCATGTCACCACCGAAAAAGGATTAACAGAGCCTTTTTTTACCGATGCTGACTGGAGGCACTTGTTAACAGAAGAAGCATATCCCTTTGCCCATATGCCTTTGTCAACGCAGATTAAATTTAAACAATCGTTTATGCCCAGTGGTCCAGCATATCGATCTCGAGGAGAAACCATTTATTGTCCTGCAGTCGATAATATGGCGGAAGAAATTGTATCGCAAACACTTGAAAAAGTGGCACTTGTCGAAAAAGAAAGGGGATCCATGTTACATGTCTTTGTGGTCTGCTTAGGCAATAAACGGGATGAACGCAATTGCTTTGATTGGTTTTTTTCAAAAAAAGTCTGTGCCAAGAGGCCACAGTGGCATGAAACCCGTTTGGTCATTGATACAACTGGACAAGTGCACTGGTTTGATGCGAACGTGGGATGGTTGCGTAGCCATATGCCGTATCCCGATAAGCAGTGTTTACAGAAAGATTTTACTCGATTGTTTGCGCTTCTGCAATATCCAGAAAAATACCGGTTTGTTTCTGTTTTTGAGTTACAAACAAGCCTCAATGCCTCACATTCTCAGCCATTCCAGCTATCATAATAAGACAAGATTGCAATTGGGAGAGGATAAATATGGGGCTTTTTGGTTTTTCGGACTGTAAAGTAACCGATAAGGGATTGGCTGCTTGGGGTGAACATGAAATCATGTTAGCTCGCGAAGAAATGCCAGGACTCCAAGCCTTAGTGGCCCAATACAAAGTCAAACAGCCATTAAAAGGTGCTCGTATAGCCGGTTGTATTCATATGACCATTCAAACAGCCGTGTTAATTGAGACCTTAATAGCCTTGGGAGCAGAGGTTCGGTGGGCAGGATGTAACCCTTTTTCAACACAAGATCATGCCGCGGCTGCTATTGCAAATCAACATATCCCAATCTTTGCCTGGAAAGGACAAACCCATGAAGAATACTGGTGGTGTATTCGGCAAACCATTGAAGGCCCAAATAAATGGAGACCCAATTTACTCTTAGACGATGGCGGTGATTTAACGCAGTTACTACATAAAGCGTATCCTGGCTTATTGCCCGGTATAAAAGGCGTGTCAGAAGAAACCACGACGGGGGTTCGTCGTCTTAAAGCATTGGCAGAAAGCGGAAAGCTGGGGATTCCAGCCATTAATGTGAACGATTCTGTCACAAAATCTAAATTTGATAATTTATATGGCTGTCGTGAATCCGTTGTCGACGGGATTAAGCGCGCTACAGACGTTATGATTGCGGGAAAAATTGTGGTTGTCGCAGGCTATGGGGATGTAGGAAAAGGATGTGCGGAAGGCATGCGAGGATTGGGGGCGATTGTTTGGGTGACAGAAACCGATCCGATATGTGCATTGCAGGCATTGATGGCTGGTTTTCAGGTCACAACGATGGAAAAGGCAGTGCGTCATGGCGATATTTTTATTACGGCCACAGGTAATTGTCGCGTTATTACCGAAGAACATGTGTTGGCCATGAAAGAGCAGGCAATTGTATGTAATATGGGGCATTTTGACACAGAAATAGACGTAGATGCCTTGCGTAAATATCCTTGGAAAAATGTAAAACCTCAAGTCGATCAAATTCATTTATCTAATGGTCGCAGTATCTTATTGTTGGCAGAAGGGCGCTTGGTTAATTTGGGTTGTGCTACAGGACATGCGAGCTTTGTAATGTCTATGTCATTTTCTAATCAGGTATTGGCCCAGATGGCTTTATGGGAAGCCGAACCCCCTTATCCCATTGGTGTTCATGTTTTACCGAAAGTATTAGATGAAGAGGTTGCTCGAATTCATTTACCCAAACTCGGTGGACATTTAACTACCTTAACGTCTGAGCAAGCAAACTATCTGCATGTGCCAATGACGGGACCATTTAAGTCAGATGATTATCGATATTAAAAATAGGGTATCATAGGGGAGCAATTTGTCTAAACAAGGTTAAGTTAGTAAATTAGATATTGGCGGTTCTCCCGAATGAAGTTACATCGTTTTTTTATCGAAAAACCCTCCTTAATCGTGGGGGATAAACTCGTTATTGAAAAACCCCTTGCGCATTACATGGTTAATGTATTAAGGCTTAAGTTACAGCGTCCTGTCATGTTATTTAATGATACCGGTCATACCTTTTTAGGCACCATTATCGAGGTCACGCGTCATACCTTGGTCATCGAAGTCACGGAATCTTATGAAGAATCAAAAGAGTCTAATTTAAAAGTACATCTTGTACAGTCTATTTCAAAAGGCGAAAGAATGGATTTTACCTTGCAAAAATCTGTTGAATTAGGGGTTACAGAAATTACTCCCGTTTTTTCAGAACGTACAGAGGTTCGTGTTAAGGGAGAACGTGTTGACAGCAAAATGGCACATTGGCGTAAAGTCATTATTTCTGCTTGTGAACAATCGGGACGCAATCGCTTGCCTCGTTTAAATCCTCCCATTGCGATGATGGAGTGGTTGCGCTTAAATCCCATCACTTTGGGTATTATCGCGGATCCAAATGCAACGGAAACCTTACATAAAGTCCCTATTCAAGGAGAAGCTACCCTCTTGGTTGGTCCAGAAGGTGGTTTTGCCTTAACAGAAATTCATGCGGCCATTCAACACGGATTTATTCCGATTAAAATGGGCCCGCGTATTTTGAGAACGGAAACAGCTGCAATTGCGATTATGACATTGTTACAGTTTTGTGGAGGAGATTTATGAAGCCACATGCAATCAGTATTGGCGTCGTTATGGATCCAATTGCGCGTATTCATCCAGAAACAGACAGTACATTAGGATTACTATTGGCAGCTCAAGCAAGGGGATGTGCGCCCTATTATATGACCTTAAAAGATTTATATTTGGAGAACGGCAGTCCAAAAGCCAAAATGCGCCCTCTTTTGGTAAAAGATCATCCGAATGATTGGTATACCCTGGGTACTGCCATCGATCAATCACTGGATAAGCTAGATATCATTTTAATGCGTAAAGATCCGCCTGTAGACGACAGATATATTTATGCAACCCATATTTTAGAACGTGCTGAAGAAGCTGGTGTATTGGTCTTAAACAGTCCAAAAGCCTTAAGGGGATTTAATGAAAAGTTATTGGCGACGCAATTTCCACACTGTATGGCGCCAACCTTGGTTTCCTGTTCTCATCAAAAAATTAAGGCATTTATCGATCGGCATGGAGAGGTAGTCGTAAAGCCTTTAGGCGAAAGGGCGGGAAATGGTATTTTTAAAACACATTCAACTGACCCAAACCTGAACAGTATTTTAGATACAATGACAAAATCTGGTCTTTACATTATGGTACAACAATTTTTACCTGCTCTGAATGAGACAGGAGATAAACGTATCATTATGCTGTATGGGAAGCCCATGCCCTATGTACTAACACGTAGACCTAAAAATAATGATTTTAGGGCGAATATGGCGGCAGGGGGTACAGCTGAAGGAAGCTTGCTAACCGAAAACGATAGGCGTATTTGTACCGAAATTGGGGATATTTTACGAAAAGAAGGCATCGTGTTGGCGGGTATTGACATCATTGGGGAGTATTTAACAGAAGTCAATATCACCAGTCCAACAGGGATGCGTTTTTTAGAAAAACTCTTTAAAGCAGATGTCTGCGGTAAAATTTGGGATGAAATAATAGCTCATCGCACCTGATCCCAATAAAAATCGCTCTTGAGTAAATAAATATGCCGTGTTTCAGGTTCAATGCAAGCTATTTTTATCCAGTCATTCCCAACCAATTGTTTTAAAATAGCCTGAGTGTGAATAATATGCTCTAAGCGCTTAAGGGGTGAGAAGACAACCGTCATCAATCGCTGTGGCTCGTGATAAGCCTCGGTGTCATTTTTGTAGACAGATTGCAGGGGCAATCCAGTCATTAAGTCGCTCCCATTTCCCTGCATGATGCCAATTTTTCCCGTGATATTTGCAGTCACTTTACTGCCACCGCCATAGGCAACATTGTTGAGGGTGGAAAACAAATACTGTGCGTTAATCCACTGAGCCACAATCATGGGTGCAGTCAGAATCGCTGTTAATAGTTTCCCATCGTTGTCTTGTTCATAATCATACGAATGTAAGAAGCAACGCCCTTCAAGAGAAAGAGAAGCAGTAATATCTCGAGGTCCTACGATAAAAGCAGCATTACGTGCTAAGCCCCATTCAGGCCTGATTTGCGCCCAATCTTGTGCCCGCATAAAAACATGTTTGTGGGCAGGGATACTTGGTTTGTTGCCATCCATATGCTGAAGACGAAATACACTATTTTGATGTCCAGCTGCCTCTAAATGTTGTTGTAACCGTCGGATGTCATCCGAACTTAAGTCATCATATAAAGTGACTTTATCTGTGGTGGTATTATGCGCTCCTGCGATAAAGCGCGTTTTACTCGGGATGAGAATACCCCGTTGAGCAAGGGCAGATCGGACTGTTGCGCGGTTTAATATGGCCACAAGTAGCTTTGCATTATTACCCCCTTGTTGCCCACCACAGGCACCACAATCCAATGCGGTTGCGTACCCATTGTTTTGTGTTGTACTGCCATGTCCACAAAACACGACTAAGGGGGCAAAGTGTTTGGTTAAGCCAATCATTCTAAGCGCATTTTCAGCATAGTTGCACTGATCTGAAAAAGGGATGTTGTCTATGTTGAGGTCAAAAGTTTGATGCGCTAATAATTTTTTTGTTGCAAGATGTTTGATTTTGTAAGCGACTTGAGGCGCTATGCTACGTAATCCGAGCCATGCGCCAATCATAATCCCAAGACTTTCTACTAAAGCAAAAGGCGTTGTAAAGGTATATTTAAGAGATTGATAGAGTTGTTTAACATATTTAAATTGTTTGTAGCCTTTGATTGCTTTAAGGCTTTCTGTATTTTTCTCGATTGTACCTTTAATCTGATGACTTGGAGAAAGCAGTACTGGGCATGCGGTATAGGCTTCTTGTGTAAAAGGATTTGTAATTTCAACGGGGATACCAAAAAAACCAGCAAAACCAAAGGTTTGATAATCACCCGAAGATTCGATTTGCTTACGTAAGGGTTCTGAGCGAACATCAATACAAAAGACCAATTGAGCACTGGGTATTCGTGATTTTTTAAGGGGTTGTATCGCAATTTTTTTTAGTAAAGGAATGCGATAGCGTTCTTCATTTGTATATAGTCTGTCTAATATACTGTTTTTTCCTGATTTTTTATTTAATATGTTGTTGTGCTTGTAAAGTAATTCTTTTGCATTTGGCCACAATAATCGGGTGATAACAAGCCGAATAGCCAAATAGTCTGACTGTGTCACTGGATTAGGATAATTGATATGTGAATAAGCCCATTCACTGCGATACTTGATATAAGAAGACCAACCTGGCAGTGTTGTGAGCATGAGTGTTAAAAATAAAAGATGCTCATCTTTTGAGATACCTAAGTAAAGCAAAGATTCAGCAATCGTTTGCTCTGCTGTTTGTGGTAACTGTTGAAGGACGTATTTTTTTTGTTTATCCTGCTGATGAAGATTTTTATCGTATACAACAAGCATTTTCCAAGAAGGGTATAGCCCCTCTGTTGTTTTTGGCATACCAAGGGTCGCTTGCCCTTCATCACAATAGACCTGTAGCCATTTCATGGTTTCTCTGTTGATCGCTTGAATAGGGGCAGGAATGTCTTGTTGTTCAAAGTAAGCGGAAGAGTGATGAATGGCTTGTTCAAAAGTCAGATCTTCAAATCCTTGCAAAGGATTCACGGCGATTAAGTGTTTGAGTGGCCACATGGGTGCAATTGTTTTAAAGCTTTCTTTGACTAAGTTTCGGATATAGTTGTATTCAGGACCATGATTGGTGCGTTCTGATTCGTAATGGGTTGCGTGTTTCATGATTCCCTCACTTATTTATAAGCATATTGATTACGATGTGCTGTAATCGTGGACGCATCTGGTTGGCTGGCATTTAGATGGGCTACATAGTGTGACAAGTACCACGCTCTGGGAGAGAAACTTTTTAATCGTGGCTTCAGAAATAGGACATAAAGCCATCCTAACACCAAAACAAGTATGCCAAGCATATGCAGGAAATGCAGCGATTGTGGTTGCATTAATGTCAATGGATCCATAAACCAAGCAATACTTTGTACGCTAGCACCATAGAGTAATCCAGTAAGAGCACTCAACAGTAGTCCAACTGGCAATTGTTGTAATGGTTTTATTTGTAGCAAGGAGAGTGAAGATTGGGTTCCAAAAATAAGGGTGAGCACCATCAGCACAAGGGTAGTGTCCCCTGAAAACCAAGATTTTCCTGTGATGTACCCAAAGCAAATACTGGTAATCAAACCACAGAACAATGCGCAAGAAAAAGGAAGGGGCTTTGCTGTTAAGATGATGTCAAAGCGTTTTTCTTGCGCTGCACTGTTGCTAGACAAAAAAAGATACGCTTTAAAAATACCGTGCCATATCAAATGTGCTACTGCAGCTGGGAAAAGCCCGAGACCACATTGTACAAACATAAACCCCATTTGCCCCATGGTAGAGCAGGCCAGCATTCTTTTTATATCGCTTTGCATCAGTTTCCATAAAGTGCCTAAAAAAGCCGTTAAAAGACCCATGAAAAAAAGACAGTTCAATAAGATACTGTGTTGTAGATAAAGAGGCGCAAAGCGTACCAACAAAAAACCACCGCCATTAATTAATCCAGCGTGCATAATGGCTGAAACGGGTGTAGGGGAATTCAGTGAACTGATTAGCCATCGATGAAAAGGCCATATGGCAGATTGCATCATGGCACCCACAGCAAGCAATACCAAGGCAGGCATAAGCAAAACAGAGTGTGTTTTGCTCTGTATGAGTAGGTCGATAGTGATCTGGTCAGTGGACAGATAGAAGAGTATAAATGCGCTTCCTATACATCCCAAACTGATCAAATAATTTTTTGCCGCCAGCATGCCAGAGGCCTTTGCTGCTTTCCAGCTGAGCTTATGCATCATTAATCTTACCAGGAGTGCGTTGCTTAAGGCCCAAAAAATAAACAATAACAGCATATTATTTGCGCTGACCATTAAAATGGCAGAAAAAATAAGGGAAAGCAATTGGACAAAAAACGGTTTGTAGCGTGTATCCCCTTTCATATAAGGCATTGAAAATTGAGTGACACATAAACCAACGAACAAAATGAGTCCAATTGTGAGGATGCTCAGTCTGTTAAAACTGAAAAAAGTGTCTAAGCCATTAAAAGGCATGTAGGACTCCGATAGAATAAGAAGTGCTTGTTATATTGACCAATCTTAGCAATTTATGTAATATAAGAAAAGTTAATTATTCTTATGGTTATTATTAGGAATTCTAATGAGTGTAGATACAATAACATTACAATGTTTTATTTCTGTGGCCGAAACAGGGAGTTTTACCAAATCAGCTGCGCGTATTGGACGTACGCAATCGGCTGTGAGTCAACAAATCAGTAAACTAGAACACATTTTAGGTAAACCTTTGTTAAATCGAGGAAAAATACTCTCTTTAACTACAGAAGGAGAAATTTTTTTAAGCTACGCGCGTCAAATGTTTACTGTGTACAGAGAAGCCATCGATCGATTTAAAGAACCAGAGCTAGAGGGGGAACTCAGATTTGGTTTGCCAGAAAATTTTGCCAGCCTATACCTTGCCGATGTTTTAGCCGATTTTTCGCGTATTCATCCCCGTATTTTATTAAATATAGAATGTGATTTAACCTTAAATTTATTTGAGCGCTTTAAAAAAAGAGAGTTTGATATTGTTCTAGTAAAAATGAATCGCCCAGAAGATTTCCCAAATGGTGTAGATGCTTGGTCAGAACCACTCAAATGGGTTGGAGATAAAAAACTCATATCAGCCAAAAAACCCATACCACTAGTCTTGTCTCCACAGCCTTGCGTGTATCGTGCTTCAGCGATACACGCCCTGGAAGCGGTAGGCCGATCTTGGCGCCTTGTGTTTTCTAGCACCAGTTATGCGAGTTCGGTTGCGGCGGTGAAAGCGGGTATGGGCATCACGGTGATGCCTAAAACCATGATACCCAGTGAGTTTGAGGCAATAGAAGAGGGATTGCCAAATCTTCCCGATACGCATGTTTCTTTGCTAAAACATCAGGCAGACAATTCCGTCGTTAACACACTTGAGGGTTTTGTCTTAAAAAAACTAAAACACTGAGGTGTTAACGATGCAATCAGAAATCTTAAGGCCTTGCTCGTTTGTGCTTATGCCCATCTGGTTCTGTAGAAGACTCTGCTTCTCTAGACACACCTTTACTAAACAGCATACTTGATGAGGCACTGACGACAAAAGAATCAGCGGTTAAGCGCTTAAAAATGCTATTTTTTGGATCGGTTTGCACAGCATCTTCTGCCAAACCCGCAATCAACATTTGGCTTAACCAAGTATCGGCCAATGCATCGGTGTTCCATAAAGCGGGATAACTGCCAATCAGCAGGGTTTGTAAGCGTTGTGTTTGTCGTATTTCCTCGAATATTGCGTGATGCGAAGGACTGTTTATGTTAAAACCACCGCTTATCCATTCCTGTTTTAAGGTTTCAAGATACTGTTCCTCATTATCGGTAAGCATTCTATTTTTCTGACGTGATTTCCAATAGTTCAAACACTGATCGCGGAAGCTTAACAGCATCTGTTCTTGAATCGCACCCAACATTGGGATGTAAGGCAAACTGTTTTCCATAAATTGTTGCACAATGATTTCACGACTTGAAAAATCAGGATGTCTGGCATGGGTTTCCAGGAATAACTGGTATTCTGGTTCGATCAATAAGTTGTGTAGTTGTGCTTGAATAAAGTGACACAAAGCAACTTGTGTTTGATCATCAGAATCAATGCAGGCATTCAATGCATTTAAAAAGTATTGTTTCAATGTTTTACGATTTTCAACCATATTAGGTGTTAGATTTTCTTTAGGAGTAGCAAAGAAACCATAAAACGCCTCTCTTGCTGTGGCACGCAATCGCCATGCCAGGGTTTCTTTACTCATGACATCGACTTGTACATCGGGATGTACGCCTTGTAGGGCATAAATAACATAATTTACAATCCCTCCGGGACAAGAAGGCTTATGTATGCTTTCAATGATTCTAGCATCTATTTTCGTCATTAATACACCCTTTACAATCGGGTCACTTATAAAAGGGTCTGGCACACCTTCAGCACGGGTGGGGTACCAAGCATATTGCCTAATTTCTGTTTTAAGGGCCTCAATCAGATTGACATGAGCAGGGTCTTGTGAATTTAGAAGGCCTTCTGCCCTGTTTTTAATCTGTGATTTGTTATTAGGATATTTTTCAATTAAAAAAGCATGGTCTTCCCCTTTATCGGGAGAATATTCTCTTAAATATCGAATCACTGTGTTACGAAAACTCAAGTAAGTATCGTTAATAATGGATGCTTCTTGTTCAGCTTCCTCTTTCAGTTTTTCAGCATACGCTTCGACAGAAAATATCGCATCATCATTCTTTCTCCAAGCGCGTAAGGCTTGAATGCTAGGCCAAGAATCCGTGTCAGTTAATGCGCAAATAACGGATCCGATAATCATGCTGATAGGCAATTTAGAGACAGGTTCTTGATAATTCAAGCAAGCTATTCCGTAGTAAATACCGAGATCAAATAAATCAAATAAAATTTTGTTTTGATTAAAAGCAGGATGATTTTTAAAGTCTGTTTTTACGGTATCTAGTCGATTAGCACGCTGTTCTATCGATTCATTTTCCTTAAAAATATAGCGATTAGCCAATTTTTTCGCAGATGCGGCTACCGTTTGATGCACACTGCGGATATGTACATTCAAATGTTGTGGTGCATTTAGAGCGTTTGCTTGTGGCTGAGCTACTTGAGGTGCACGAGGAACTAAATTTTGAATGGCTGCTGAAAAAAAGTGAATGATTTCTTGTTGTTGTCTGGCTGGATTTTCGGGATTCGGTGTGTCTCTTCGTTTTTTGAGGGAAAAGGAGAGAAAAGTTTTCCAAAACATAAAGAAATCATTTCTGTTTTCAGTAAAAATATGGGTAGAAGGAATCAATCTTTGTGGTAATTGATGATCGATTAACTGCTTAAATTCTGGATTAACAATCAGCGCGTTTAATATAGGGTCGGCTGCAAATTGTATGGTAAGAACACAATACTTTTCCCTTAAGGCCAAATTAAAAAAAGTTAAAGTTTTCGTAATCTGAGAAAAGTAGTGCTGGCAATCAATGTCGTTTAACCGTTGTCCCTGTAAAAGCATTTCGTTGAGCTGTTGTCCAGTAATTTCAGATATTCTTGGGCCGATGAGCATATGAAAGTTAGAGATTTCAATCAGTGCGCGACTAATGCTGCTATGCGTTGCGGTTCTATATAAGTAATTTTCTATTAAAAAATCCTGAAATAAGGAGACATTTTTTTGACCCAAAGTTTGTTGGAGCTCATAGAAGCTTGCTAAAAACAAAGATATATCGCTGTCTATCCAGTGTGTTAAATAGGCTAAGTTTTTAATATCTTGTTCTGGATTTTTAAATTTCTGATACCTAATCATTGCATTTAAAATATAGTAAACTTGGGATCTGTCGTAATCAAGTAAGTAAAAATTGTCAATGGCATTACGTTTGAAAAGACAAATGTCTGGAACAGATATTTCAAAATATGCCATTAAGCTCACGAGGAGATTATTTTTAAGCCATTCTTCTTGTGTTCCAAAAGTCCAGGTTTTCCAGTAATCGAAATATGAAAAATCTTCTGTTCTTAAAACAATGTTTTGAAACATATGAAGATCGTTATTGAGTATGGGCCTTGTATTCCAAATGTTAGCAATATTGTCTAGTAGTAGACACATTGATAGCGGGTTTCCGTCATGTCCGTTTGCTATTTTTAGCCAGAATGGATGGTCCATTAATGTAGAAATATTATCGATACCGTATCCATGGTAATTGCTATAATACTTATTTTTAGAGAATGCTATTGCACAAGCATATTGTGTCACTTTGCTTATAGCAAGGTTTTTGTCAAGAGAATAAAGGAATGCTTCTAATGGGATACCATTTTCGGAAATATTTTTTTTGTTAAAATTTAATTTTGATACAAAATATTTCAGTAGCATAGCTTCATCATAAGAGAGCCCTTTATTATGATTTGTTAAATCAATCCAATCATATGCTGAATCAGGGTTAACGAGTATTTGCTTATCTAATAATCGTTGAACCTGTGGTTGATTAGTCTCTTTTTTTAATACATCAATAAACCAATCAAAATAATAATCAGGTATTTTTCTTGAGTTATGATTTTTATCACCCGTGAGTAAGCGAAGTTTATAAGCATTTTTTCCTTCAAAGTAGACTTTTACTTTAGATAAAGTTAAACGAAAGTTTTCATTTGATTTTTTAGAGAATTCGCCTGGTAAGTATTGATCTATAAGCTGAAAAAGAGAATCAATTCGAGAGTCATCGAGAGAGAAATATTCTGTCACGTGTTTGATAAAGTCAAAATATTCCATGTATTTTTTTTGATTTCTTTCTTTCATTAACGATAGAAATTTTTTATTATCTATCGTTGTCTCTGTTTTTAAAACCAGTAAAAGAGATAAAAAATCTTTTCAAAAATTACCTTCTGCAGAAGCGGGAGGGTCTAGGAATATTTCTGGTAATGGAAAATAGACAATTAATGGGCTTTCCATAAGATTTTTATTCATTTCTTCAAAAAAGAAATCTTCTAAATCGCATTGGTTGGAGTTTTTATTTTGGGTTGTTTTTAT
>JBEAUL010000040.1:0-6338 GCA_041161475.1 Pseudomonadota bacterium
TGTCATTATCGTGCTATTAGGATTAACCATTAGCGGTATATTGGCGCTCAAACTGGGGCATGATGTCACGCTTCCAATTATGCGACTTACCGAAACAGTAGAAAAAATCACGCACGGTCACTTTACACTTCCTGAACCACGTGAACAGCCCTTATACCGAGAATTTCAAATATTAGAGGCAGGCATTCATACCATGGCCACAGAATTGTGTAACGCGCATGGTGAATTGCAAAATAAAGTCAACAAAGCCACAGCAGACTTAAGACGCAGCTTAGAAATGATCGAGGTTCAAAATCTTGAACTGGAATTGGCCCGAAAACACGCTGAAAACCTCAATGAAATGAAATCACAATTCTTGGCCAATATGAGCCATGAAATCAGAACACCCTTAAACGGTCTGATTGGCTTTATCCATTTGTTAAAAAAATCTCCCCTGAATCCCAGACAAGCGGACTATATCGCCATTGTTGAAAAATCTTCTAACTATCTTTTGGCCATTATCAATGATATTCTCGATTTTTCTAAAATTGAAGCCAACAAGCTACAACTCGAACTCATGCCCATTGATTTATATGAATGTGTAGAAGATGTTTTAACTTTATTCGCACCCAATGCCCAAGAAAAACACATTGAACTTGTTCCCATCGTTTATTCAGATGTGCCTCCTTGCGTGATGGGCGATCCGATGCGCATTAAACAAATTATCACCAACCTGGTCAGTAACGCGATTAAATTTACACGAGAAGGAGGGGTGATTGTGCGAGTCATGCTGGAGCAAGCACTCGAAACACAATACCGCATCAGCATTAGCGTGACAGATACTGGCATTGGTATGTCGATGGACGAACAACAAGCCCTTTTTCAAGCCTTTAATCAACCCATGGGCACTTCGCGTAAATACGGTGGCACAGGCCTTGGACTTGCTATTTCTAAAAAATTAGTTGAGCAGATGGATGGGGTCATTGGCTTAGAAAGCGAGCCTGGAAAAGGAGCGACCTTCTGGTTCACCTTTATTGCCGATAAACCAGATGAATCAATCGGACGAAAAGAAGAATCCACTCAATTACAAGGCACTCGATTGTTGCTCTGTGAAAAAAATCCCATGACACGACTGGCGCTCTCTCATTTACTTACCCGCTGGGGTATCCGTGTTAAAGAAGTTGATCAACTGGAAAATATTAAGCCTGCTTTAGAACAGGCCATGCTGGAAAAAGACCCTTTTTGGATTGTTTTATTTGGGGTCAATCAAGTGAATCATCTCGAACACCATTGTCAAACTTATCCCTGCCCAACAGCTATTTTAGGGAATACAAGCAATCCAGAACACTATCAACCCTTATTAGATCAAGGCGTTGCACTCTATCTCTCAAAACCTGTTACCCGTAAAAAATTCTTTGATGCCTTATGTCAATTGTTGTCTATTACCAATATCCCTTCAGAAACCCCTTGTCTTGAATCGCCACCCCAAACAGAGTTAACTTCACCCATATTACCCTCTGCTCGAACCCAAATTTTAACAGTGGATGATCACCCAGATAATTTAAAACTGATTCAAGCACTGGTACAAGAATTGGGCGCAGAGGCAGACACCGCCATGAGTGGCCGTATTGCAGTGTCGCGCCTAAAAACACATCGATACAACCTCATTTTTATGGACATACAAATGCCAGAAATGAATGGCATTGAAGCCACCCAAGCCATTCGCGCCTGGGAATTAGAGGAACAGCTTGAACCCACTCCAATTATTGCACTCACAGCCCACGCCATGGTGAATGAGCGAGAAGCCTTGATGCAAGCCGGTTTTAATGACTATTTGATTAAACCTGTCACAGAACAAACGCTACGAATGATTATTTCTAAATGGACACAACGCGGTATTACGTTTAATCGAACCGTCTCCACCCCTCCGGCAATCAGTCAATCGAAAATAGATGCCATACAAAAAGATATTTTATCTCAACTCATTGCCAGCTTATCGACTGAGCACAGTCAAATTATGCAAGCTTTTGAAGCCGGTGATTTGGTATTGATGCGCGACCGAGTACATCGCTTACATGGCGCCGTATGTTACTGCGGTGTTCCTGCGTTCCGCACTTGCATTCAAGCCTTAGAAAATGCCATTGTCAGCGCAGACAAAGAAGGGATAGAGCGTTGCCTTTATACTTTTACAGCAGAATGCAATGCCTTAACAAGCACGGCTTTGTTGAGTCCCGCCTAGCAGAAACCTGGCTTAGACCTTCCACCTAAGGAAAATATTCGGTACACTATTGGCCATTATAGTCAACATTAATACATTATCGCGTATGTACACGTCAGTATACAACCGCGAGTATCTTAAGCCGACAACCCAAGGAGAAACGCTATGTCTACAGTCGTCTCGACGACCACAGCAGTGCCAGCTACCCATCGTCTACCGCTTTCTTTCTGGCGCGCTCATATAATGCCTGTTACGATTGGTTGTGCCCTCATGATCTTGTTTACTAAAATCAGCATTCCATTGCAACCTGTGCCCATTTCACTGCAAACCGTTGCGGTCATGCTTATCGGGTTATTATACAGCCGTGCAAATGCGATCCAATCTATCGCCAGCTATTTGGCTTTAGGGGCGCTCGGCTTACCTGTGTTTGCTACTACAGCAGGCGTATCTGCACTTATTGGGCCTACAGGCGGATACCTACTGGGATTTTTAGTGGCTGTTACGGTTATGGGAATTGCGCGAGAAAAATGGTTTAGCAAAGCTACTTGGGTAAACCAAGTGATACTCTGCTTGTTCGGTACCGGAGTTATTTTTGGATTAGGTATTTCTTGGCTTGCTAGCCTCATTGGTTTAAAACAAGCATTTGCGCTTGGTTTTATGCCTTTTGTACTGCCCGCAATTGTAAAAGTAGGTATCTTAACCAGCTTACTGAAGCTGTATCGCAATTTGACTAAAAATTCTGTTTTGTAAAAAACGCTTCGTGAACAACTCCCTTTGTTATCCTTAGGTACGAAGGGAGAAGTCTCGTTTACTTCTCTGACATAGCTAACATCACCACAAATGCCACCACATATTCTTTCTCATCGGAAGTTGTCAGTTGTGTGCTAATAATCTGATTATTTTTCAGTACTTGTGCGGTTTTCCCTAAAAAATGGACACTTGGCTTACCCAAATCATCATGTATCATTTCTATATCGGGTAGGCGCACACCACCACTAAAACCCGTCCCCAATGCCTTTACAACGGCCTCTTTTACCGCAAATCGTTTGGCTAAAAATTTGGCTGGAAATAAAGGTGGCGCTGTCTTAAAATGCGTTAACTCGTTTGCACTTAAAATTTTTTTTGCAAAATGGTCACCATATGCTTGCCACACCTTCTCTATTCGTGGCACATATACAATATCTGCACCAATACCAAAAATATTACTCATGGCAATTACTACGCTCCTTTTCCTTGACGCTAGATTTACGCAACCATAAGCGTTGACTATTCAAAGGTTTATCCCCTAACTGTGCCCGCAGTGCTACGCGCGTTAATCGTTTTGCATCATATAAATGTTGTTTATCATCTAGTACTTCTGTCTCAAGGGCCCAAAAACTGTCTCCACGAATGGCACCTATCGTGCTTGCAGGAACAGGCCTCGGCCCTTTCAGCGGATCGAAAATATAATATTTATCTTGTGACACCAAAGTACCAGATTCAGGCTCATGTGTTAAGGGTAGCCCATAACCTAAAGCAGCGAGAAGACGTTTTTCGAATGGCCTTAGGGCCAAAGCAATATGTGTTTCGCAGGGATGCGTGTTTTGATTTAACAGCTTGTCTAATACCTGCTCATAGGATTCAAAAACCAAGGTATTGGCTTCATTTCCTCGAAGCAAGCGGATCAGTAATTCATGGATATAGGCACAAGTAACAGAAACTGAATAATTTACTGGTTGAGGCCAATAACGGTGTGCTTGGTAGTCACTTAAGCTCAGCAAATCACCTCGTCCTTGGGCACGAATATGCCAGGCAATAAAGGGCTGTAAGGTTGCTTGACCACCTCGTCTACGTTTCATTCCACGTGCAACAGTCAGTACGTGTCCCTGTCCTTGCGTTAAAAAATGAACTAACCCACTGGTTTCTTTAAAGGGTTCAATATGCAACACATAAGCTATTTCTTCTAAACGCAACATTAGGGTAAATCAGTGTATCCCCAACTTGCTAGGGCACGTATGTCATCGGCCCATCCAGACTTTACCTTAACCCACAAGCTAAGATGTACTTTCATATTAAGTAAATTTTCTAAATCTTGACGGGCTAAAATACCAATATTTTTTAACCCCTCCCCTTTCGCGCCAATCACAATGGCTTTTTGTCCCTGACGTTCTACCCAAATAATGGCCCCAATTCGATATAAGCGTTCTTCTTTTTCAAATTGCTCTATTTCAACGGTCATAGAGTAGGGCAATTCTTGGCCTAAAAAACGCGTTAATTTTTCTCGAATGATTTCTGCCGCCATAAATCGAGGAGATTTATCGGTAATTTGATCGGCTGGAAAATAATGTGGGCCGACTGGCAATAAGGCCTCAATCGCTGACTCCAGGGCATCAATTTGTATGCGTTTTTCTGCAGAAATCAAAAAAATGGATGAAAAATGCATTTTTTTACTTAAAGTATCGACATGTGGTAACAAACGTTTTTTGTCTTTTACTAGATCTACTTTATTTACGACCAAAAAAACAGGACAACGCAACTTTTTAACCGTATTTAAAACCAACTCGTCTTCTGCAGTCCATTGTAAACTGTCTACCACAAATAAAGCTGCCTCAACGTCAATTAACGCTGAACGCGCTGTTTTATTCATTTCTTTATTCAGCGCATGCAGTTCGGCTTGATGAATCCCCGGTGTATCGACATAAATGGTTTGTTTAGAGCCAACCGTTTTTACACCCAAAATACGATGACGCGTTGTTTGTGGTTTACCCGCAGTAATACTGATTTTATGGCCCAATAACTGGTTGATTAAGGTTGATTTCCCTACATTCGGCCTTCCTACAATCGCGACAAATCCACTGGTGGTATTACTGGACGAGAAAGATATATCTTGTTGGATTTGATTATCTGTCATTGATCTTTACCCCTAATGCATTGAGAATAGCTTCTGCTGCCGCTTGCTCTGCTTTTTTGCGACTGTTTGCCTCACCTGTGGCAGTTAACGACAAGGCGCTGACTTCGCAGGCCATTCGAAACGTAGGGTGATGCGAGTCACCCCAGGTGGCAACCACTGTATATGTCGGTAAGGGTAATTTTTTTGCTTGCAAATATTCTTGTAATCGGGTTTTCGCATCTTTATGGTGTGCATCAATCCACAGGGCTTCTTTTCCTGTACGATACCAAGACAGCACAATATTTTCACACATTTGCATGCCCGACTCTAGATACATGGCACCAATCAATGCTTCTAAAGCATCCGCTAAAATAGAAGCGCGGTGTGCCCCCCCACCTTTTTTTTCACCTTGCCCCAATATCAAATGATTGTCTAAAGAAAAGCGGGATGCAATGTCTGCTAAAGCCGATTCGCATACCCATTTTGATCGAATACGGGTTAAATCGCCTTCTGAAGCATCTGGAAAATGGCTAAATAAATGCGCCGCAACAATAAAATTTAAAACAGAATCTCCTAAAAATTCCAATCGTTCATTATTAGGGGTACCCGAAGAGCGATGCGTCAGCGCGTGCTGGAGCAATTGTTTGTCTTTAAACACATACCCTAATCGTTTCATTAAACTGTTAAGATTTTCTACAGAATTGACCACTTAAGAAATCCCCGTAAACAGTCTATTCCAACGCAAGGCACGGTTTTCCCAATCAATACTGGTAAAGATAGCAAAAGCACGACCTTGTAAAGTAGAAGCTTTAACAAATCCCCAATAACGGCTGTCTAAGCTATTATCCCGATTATCTCCTAGAACATAATAACTTCCCTCGGGCACAGTCACCGACTGATACGGATAAATCATTTTTGATTGAGACAAACTGTTATCCATTTTCAATAAAATATCATGTGTTTTTGAATCTAAATGTTCCGTGTGTCGACGAAAAGGCCAACCTTTCCACTGCTGTGGCACGGCCAACACATCATCTTGAAACACTTGCAACATCGGTTTGTCATTGACATATAATATTTTGTTTTCATATCGAATGCGATCCCCCGGCAATCCCACGATGCGTTTAATCATGTCTTTTCGGCCCTTCGAAAACACGACCACATCTCCCCGCTCTGGGGCGCCCATCTTCCATAGCGTTTGCCCTGTAATAGGCAATTTTAACCCATAACAGTACTTATTCACCAAAATAAAATCACCCTCTAACAAGGTTG
>JBEAUL010000045.1:0-17943 GCA_041161475.1 Pseudomonadota bacterium
ATAAAAAATATAAAGTTACCTATTCTGATAATTTTAAACGAAATCAAGATCAGAATACTGGCTTGATAAATAAAGGAACAGATTTATTATTCATTCAGTATCAAAAATCGAGAAAATTAAACGCTTTATACGATAAAAGTATATCATTTATGGTGAATGAATATCTGGATGAAGAAAGTCAATTGAATGTCTTGCTTTCTACCAAAAAAAATGGCGCAGTGCTCCCCCTGTAACCGCTTGCGTAGCAAAGGTTCAGGGGGAGCACTGCGCCATTAAGGCGTGGCTTACCCAAAGGGTATTTTTATTTAGGGGATTTATTGGCTAAGCAGGTAGGCCTCTGCAAACGAAGTAATAGAGGCCTCATTCCTAAATAAAAATATCCCTGCTAACGCGCCGCGTCCGCGGCTTGTTTGCTGGCCGGGTGCCAGCCATCCATGGCTGTTACTGGTTCGGCCCAGCTTCGTTTTTGGGCCTAATCTATATCTTGGCCATCTAATTTTGGATAGTCTCTTATATTAAAGGCTGTGATTGTTTTTCAATATACTGTTTTAATACACTTAGAGGTGCTCCGCCACAACTGAGCACACAATAACTCCTGCTCCAAAATACAGGCTTCCAATAAAATTTTTTTAAATGTGCATTAAATTCTTTACGCACCAAACGAGAGGATACGGTCTTTATATTATTTACGAAGGTGGAAAGATTAATTTTTGGTGTAAGACTAAGTAATAGATGGATATGATCGGGTTCGCCATTAAATTCCAATAATGCGCAATCCCATTTAGAACAGAGCCGTTCTGCCGTTGATTGCAAGAATGCTAACATGGCCTTAGTAATACATTTTTTCCGATATTTTGTAACAAGAACTAAGTGGTACTTTAAATTAAAAGTACAATGATTTAAAGTTTGAAATGGTTGATTGCTCATCATAACTAAATTATACTATGAGCTATGCAGCAACGTAAAGTAACATATAGATTATATCCTTCAGATATCCAGGAGAAAAGGTTATCTGATATGTTAGGCGTGCATCAGAGATTATACAATAAGGCATTGGAACAACGAGTCCATTCCTATGAAGAAGACAAAAAATCGTTATCCTTTTCCAATCAATGTCGGTCCTTGACACAGTGGCGTGGTTCAAATCCTGAACTGGCAGCAGTGAACGCTCAATCCGAACAGGTTACCCTAAAGCGTGTGTCTTTGGCGTTTGACGGCTTTTTTCGTCGTGTAAAAAATGGTGAGTCCTCACCTGGATTTCCTCGATTTAAATCTTATAAAAGATTCTCTGGCTGGGGCTACAAAACACATGGTGATGGTTGGCGGGTATTCCCTGGCGATAATGCGAAGCATGGCTATGTCCACTTAAGTGGGATTGGCCGTGTTCGCATACGTGGAAAGGCCAGAACACCCGGCATTCCAAAGACGGCAGAGGTTTTACGCAAAGGCAAGCACTGGTATTTATCTGTTACGATGAATTGCTCCCCGACACGTGAGCGAGGCGACAAAGGTATTGGGTTGGACTGGGGTATAGAAAATTTTGCAACAATAGTCGATACCCATGGAAAGGTAAATACTATAGAAAATCCTCGATTTGGTCGAAAGATGGCCCCAAAAATTAAAAAATCACACCAAGATATTGCGCGGACTAAAAAAGGTTCACGGAACAGAGGTAAGCAAATTGATAAGTTATCGGGTTTTTATAGAAAATTAGCAAACCAACGCAAGAATTTTGTGCATCAGCAGTCCAGTAAATTAATTAAATCTTGCCAGCTGCTTGCCACTGAAAGTTTAAATGTTCGGAAGATGACTGCTAAGGGAACATGCCGTAAAAAAGGATTAAATCGAGAAATATTAGATACCATGCCAAGTACATTCTTAAAACTGTTAAAGTGCAAAGCGGAAGAGGCTGGCCTTTACTGGGTTGAGGTTCCAACACGTCAAGTAAAGCCATCTCAGACGTGTCATTGTTGTGGTATCCAAGAAAAAAAGACCCTAAGCCAACGAATACATGATTGTTCGTGCGGTACAAGATGTAGTCGAGATGAAAACTCATCCAGGGTCGTGTTGAATTGGGCTTTACTGGGTAAAGCTCAGTCGGGGTAGGAACTATCCGAAGTGCGGAGCGGTGTTCTTTAGCCGTGATGAAACACGAAACTCACTCTATAGTAACCGGAACGGTTATCTTAGAGGGAGTAGTTCATAAGCGTACCTCCAAAGATGCCTGCTGTTATACAGGCTTTTGTTTCTTCATGATTCAATTGTTTTGTACTAAGTCAAATAATTTACAATAAAAGGGTTATTTCTAGGATTATTTTTTAGAAAATCTAGGTGAATGGCCGATAGTACTTGTGGTAGAGTGAGCGCATCAGGAACATTAAGATAGTTATTGGTTATAGTTCAGTTAATAAACTGATCAATCTCTAAATCAACAGGTAAAACGGTTAAGCAGTATGATATCTAAAGCAACATTTACAAAGGATATGTTTCAAAAAACCACGATGTTAGATGGCGATAATGCCAATTATATAGAATCACTGTATGAAGCCTATTTGAAAAATCCTGATTCTGTATCGATACATTGGCAACAATTTTTTTCAGGACTTGAAAAAGGACAATTTCCAGAAAGACCTGCGATAATGCAACACAAAACGCAAACCCTCATTTCATCGTTATCGAGTCAGACAAATGAAGATTTTTACAGATGGGAACAGTGGGTCAACGGGTATCGATTATTTGGTTATAGAGTGGCGAATATTAACCCCTTATCTCTGCCATCGACCATAGAATTACCTGAATTAAGCTTAAAAAAGTATGGGCTCACTGAGCCAGAGTCAGACACACCTTTTTGTATTCCGTCTTTTAATCCAGATAAGCCCATGACCTTTAAAGCCATACAACAACAACTACAAACAATCTATTGTGGCTCAATTGGTGCTGAATTCGGTCACCTATCCGATGCAACAGAAATCCATTGGCTACAGAACGCCCTAGAGAACCTCTTTAAGCATTCTATTTCAGTACCCGTTAAAAAGCAGTTACTGGAAACATTAATTCGAGTGGAAGGCTTAGAAAGATATTTAGGTGCAAAATATCCCGGTGCCAAGCGCTTCTCTTTGGAAGGCAGTGACAGTTTAATGATTGCATTGGAGCATTTAATTCAGCGATTGGGTAACCAAGGCGCAAAAGAAGTGGCCATTGGTATGACGCATCGCGGTCGGTTAAATGTACTGGTCAATTTGCTGGGAAAAAATCCAGCACAGTTGTTTGATGTGTTTGAAGGAAAACACACAGAGGAAGCGCGTCATTCAGGAGACGTGAAATATCACGAAGGATTTTCTTCAGATCTGACAACGCCTGGAGGCACCGTTCATCTCTCTTTGGCCTTTAATCCCTCTCATTTAGAAATTGTGTGCCCTGTGGTGTGCGGTTCAGTGAGAGCACGGCAAGACAGACGCGCTACAGGCCTGTCTAAAGAAGTGGTTCCCATTTTAATGCACGGGGATGCTGCTTTTTCAGGTCAAGGCGTTGTGATGGAAACATTAAATATGTCACAAACCCGAGGGTATGGTGTGGGTGGCAGTATACATATCATAGTGAATAATCAAATCGGGTTTACCACCAGCGATATCAGAGATTCACGTTCAACGCCTTATTGTTCTGATTTGGGTAAAATGTTTCAATTGCCCATTTTTCATGTCAATGGAGACGATCCAGAAGCAGTCTATCGAATCGTTTGTTTGGCCGCTGATTATCGTAATACCTTTCACAAAGACTTAATTATCGATTTAATCGGTTATCGTCGACATGGACATAATGAAGCAGATGAACCGGCTGCAACACAACCCACCTTGTATCAAATCATTCGTAGCCGAGATACTATCAGTAAATCTTATGCAGAACAGCTATTATCAAAAGGCTTTATACAAGCCAAAGAAATTGAAGACATGCAATCGACCTATCGTGCATTACTCGACAGTCGACAAACGATTGTTGCCCCAAATGTTATTGTGCAAACAGAGCCTGCTTATGCATTAAAATGGAAACCCTATGTCGAGGGTAGATTAAAGCTAAGTAACCATATTGATACCAGAGTTGATAAAGCCGTATTAAAAGGGCTAGCGAGCCATTTAGATCGACTGCCAGAGGGATGGATAACCCATCCACGTGTTCAAAAAATCTTATTCGATCGCACACAGATGACCGAAGAAAAGATGCCTATCGACTGGGGGTATGCAGAGATTTTAGCGTATGCCTCTTTGTTAAACGAAAAATATTCAGTGCGCCTGTCTGGACAGGACTCTGGTCGAGGTACCTTTTTTCATCGACATGCCGTTTTACACCACTTAAAAACAGGGGAAACGCTTATCCCTCTCATGCAGTTTGCAAAATTACCCACTCGCTTTACGGTAGTCGATTCCTTACTGTCTGAAATGGCTGTGATGGGTTTTGAGTATGGCTATGCCTGCACCGATCCAGATGTCTTGGTGATCTGGGAAGCCCAATTCGGTGATTTTGCGAATGGGGCACAAGTGGTTATCGATCAATTTATCAGTTCTGGTGAACGGAAATGGGCACGCTTATGCGGTTTAACCCTCTTTTTACCCCATGGCTACGAAGGTCAAGGCCCAGAGCATTCTTCAGCACGCCTAGAACGATATTTACAGTTGTGTGCACAACACAATATGCAGGTGTGTATTCCTTCTGCACCCGCACAAATCTTTCATTTGTTGCGTCGTCAAATGCTGAGAAAAACACGGTTACCCTTGATTGTACTGACGCCAAAAAGTTTACTGCGCCATCGCATGGCTGTTTCAAGCTTTGATGAGTTGGCAAATGGATCTTTTCAGCGTGTATTGATGGATAAGGCAATTCAAGATCCAAATACCGTTGAGCGGATTGTTTTATGTAGCGGAAAAATTTACTATGAATTATTGACGGCATTAGAGCATGAGGGAAACAGGCAAACCATTGCCTTGATACGAATTGAGCAATTGTATCCCTTTCCAGAGACTGTCCTTAAAGCCACATTGGGTCAGTTTACGCGCACAAAAACCGTGATTTGGTGTCAAGAAGAACCCCGTAACCAAGGCGCTTGGCATTTTATCAAACGATATATTCGTTCGGCATTACTTGTTGGGCAAACCCTGTCTTATGTGGGTAGAAAGTCTGCGGCAGCTTCGTCAGTGGGGAGTTATACCTTGCATGAGCAACAACAAAATGCGCTCATAAAAGAAGCATTGGGGCGTGAGCATGGTCATCCATAAAATGGTTATATACAGCGTAACATATAAGGAATTGTAATATATGGCATCAGTAGAAATTAAAGTACCTGTTTTACCCGAATCTGTGGCGGATGCAAGTGTGGCCACTTGGTATAAAAAGCCTGGTGAATCCGTAAAGCGTGACGAACATTTGGTTGATATTGAAACAGATAAGGTTGTACTCGAAGTTGTTGCGCCTGGCGATGGTACTTTGGAAAAAATTTTACATCCTAAAGGGGCTGTTGTAAAAGCACAAGAAGTAATCGGTCTTTTTAGTATGGGGGCTATTGTCACAGCACCATCCGAACAATCGACACCAGCGCCAGAAAAAGCAACTGAACCCTCTTTGTCTCCAGCCGTTAGAAGACTTGCCGCAGAAAAATCTATTGATACAAGTACCATCCAAGGCAGCGGTAAGGGGGGGCGTATTATCAAAGAAGACATATTAAAAGCGGTCAACAAAACCAGTGGTATTGACGTGCCTCCAGTCACACCGCTTGCACCACTTCCAGTGATGCCGATTCAGGGAAAAAGTAAGGGTGAGAGAGCAGACAGACGCGTGCCCATGTCGCGTTTGCGTGCACGTATTGCCGAACGATTAATCGAAGCGCAACAAACGGCGGCAATTTTAACGACTTTCAATGAAGTCAATATGCAACCCATTATGGATTTAAGGAAAAAATATAAAGATCTGTTCGAGAAAAAATATGGCGTTAGATTGGGCTTTATGTCTTTTTTTGTGTTAGCGGTTATTGAAGCCTTAAAGCGTTTTCCGGTGGTGAATGCTTCTATAGAAGGTCAAGACATTGTTTATCATGATTATTATGATATTGGTGTTGCAGTATCTTCTCCACGTGGTTTAGTGGTGCCGGTATTACGTCAGGCTGAAAACTTAAGCATGCCGGATATCGAAGCCAATATCGCCACCTTTGGGCAAAAAGCAAAAGACAATCAGTTAACTGTCGAAGATATTACGGGCGGAACTTTTACGATTTCAAATGGTGGGGTTTTTGGATCGTTGATGTCAACACCAATTTTAAACCCACCGCAAAGTGCTATCTTGGGTATGCACAAGATAGAAGAACGTCCTATCGTTGAAAATGGTGAAGTCGTCATTCGTCCCATGATGTATTTGGCGTTATCTTACGATCACCGTATCATCGATGGCGCTGAATCTGTTAGATTTTTGGTCACGATAAAAGAGCAATTGGAAGATCCGGCGCGCTTGTTGCTGGGTGTGTAGGTGAGGAGAATAACACATGAATTTACATGAATACCAGGCAAAACAGTGGTTTGCTCAATATGGCATGCCTGTACCAAAAGGGGTGATTGCCAAAAGTGTAGAAGAAGCCTTGCTGGCACCCAATCAATTAAATACAACGCAATGGGTGGTGAAAGCCCAGGTCCATGCAGGTGGACGTGGTAAAGCCGGTGGGGTAAAACTCGTGAAAACGAAAGAAGCCCTGGGAGAAGCAGCAAGGGCTTTATTACACACCCATTTGGTTACATATCAAACAGATGCCAAAGGGCAACCAGTCAATGAATTGCTTATCGAAGAGACTTGTCATATTGCCAAAGAACTTTACCTAGGTGCAGTACTCGACAGATCTTCTCGTAGAATGGTGATCATGGCTTGTACAGAAGGGGGCGTGGATATTGAAAAAATTGCACACGATACCCCAGAAAAAATAATCAAAGCGGCAATTGATCCTGTCATGGGCGTGATGCCTTATCAAGCAAGACAATTGGGGTTTGGCCTAGGATTAAATCCCGTACAGTTAAAAGCCTTTGTTCCAATTATGATGGGACTGGGTAAACTGTGTGTAGAACAAGATGTGGGCTTGGTTGAAATTAACCCCTTGGTGATCACCGATAACGATACCTTAATTTGCTTGGATGGTAAAATTGTTGTTGATGACAACGCTTTATTTCGTCATCCCGATACCCGGCTCATGAGAGACAATACCCAAGAGGATGAAAGAGAAATACGTGCACGCGAGTGGGAGCTGAGCTACATTGCC
The DNA here is from genome assembly GCA_041161475.1 of Pseudomonadota bacterium. Classification (GTDB taxonomy): domain Bacteria; phylum Pseudomonadota; class Gammaproteobacteria; order UBA6186; family Azoamicaceae; genus JBEAUL01. Next base: position 7,286 of record JBEAUL010000045.1, read on the forward strand.
CTAGAAGGTGATATTGGCTGTATGGTGAATGGTGCTGGGCTGGCAATGGCAACCATGGATTTAATTAAGCTACATGGCGGAGAACCAGCTAACTTTTTGGATGTGGGTGGCGGTGCCACCAAAGAACGCGTGACAGAAGCATTTAAAATCATATTATCTGATAAAAATGTTAAAGGCGTGTTGGTAAATATTTTTGGGGGCATTGTGCGCTGTGATTTAATTGCAGAGGGTATTACCAGTGCCATAGCCGAAGTAGGTATCCATGTGCCTGTCGTGGTGAGATTAGAAGGCAATCGTGCCAATGAAGCCGCTAAAATACTAACCGATAGCAAATTGAATATTGTTGCTGCAATATCCCTAACAGATGCTGCTCAGCAAGTTGTGCGTCTTGTGAAAGAAGGGGGAAAATAGGGTGAGTGTTCTGGTTAATAAAGAAACTAAAGTCATTTGCCAAGGTTTTACCGGTAATCAAGGCACCTTTCACAGTGAACAAGCAATCGCTTATGGCACGAAAATGGTCGGGGGAGTTACCCCTGGAAAGGGGGGAACCAAGCATTTGGATTTGCCTGTGTTTGATACAGTCAAAGAAGCCGTCGATAAAACAGGTGCAACGGTCAGTGTCATCTATGTTCCAGCACCATTTTGTAAAGATTCCATCGTTGAGGCAATTGATGCGGGTTTAGAACTGGTGGTCTGTATTACCGAAGGTGTTCCTGCGCTCGATATGTTAGATGTTAAATATTACCTGGACAATAATCGACACCTCAAAACAAAATTAATTGGCCCAAATTGTCCTGGCATCATCACCCCAGGGGAATGCAAAATTGGCATTATGCCTGGGCATATTCATCAACCTGGGAAAGTGGGTATTGTATCTCGATCGGGAACATTAACTTATGAAATGGTAAAACAAACCACAGACTTAGGGTTGGGTCAAAGTACTTGCATTGGTATTGGTGGCGATCCAATCCCAGGCATGAGTTTTATCGATGTCTTAACGCTGTTTGAATCCGATCCACAAACCCAAGGTATTATTATGGTTGGAGAAATTGGTGGAACAGCAGAGGAAGAAGCTGCCGAATACATCAAACACCATGTTAAGAAGCCCGTTGTTTCTTATATCGCTGGGGTGACAGCGCCTGCAGGCAAACGCATGGGACATGCGGGGGCAATTATTTCGGGTGGCAAAGGAACGGCTAAAGAGAAATTTGCAGCACTCGAAGCTGCTGGTGTTTATACCGTCCGGTCGCCTGCAGACGTGGGCAAACGTTTGTCGGAAGTACTCTCAAAATCAGGATAAATCTATGTAGTCCCCTTACGTCTTGTTGAGGTAAGGGGGCCTATTATCACTGCGCAATACAGATATATTCTAGGGCCGTTGAGTCAGCTTTTCCATGTCTTCGTTGGTATAATGTGCCGTTATTCCTTTTTGATCAATATTCAAGCCAATAGTAGGGGTGAACCGAAGTTCACGCTTGAATTTTTGGCTTGCGCTAAGCGCTGCGTTCTGTCTTCTTAACAAGGCTATTTCTTCTTTTAGACGCATGTTAGTAGAAGCAAGTTCGAGTATTGTCTGAGAGGCGTCAGAGCCCAATCTAATGACAGGTAAGTCAGTCTCTAAGCCATTATCAAACGTTAATCTACCCAATATTTTGGTTCTTAGGGTGACTGCTATATCGGAGTTGCCAGCGTCGTTGAGCGCGAAATAGGCCTTTTCAATAATGGATTTTCTGCTCGATTCCAGCGCTTCCTGTTCTTGATAGGATAATCTATTAAAACACTCTGGTTCAACCTCTGGAAGCGTTGCTAAAATAATATTTGCCATCATGATACGAGACGCTTCAAAGATGGTCAATCCGTCGTCTGTATAATCGAGGGCATTATTTTTTTCAATTTTTTCGAGCGCTGTTAAAGCCAGCTCTGGATAAGTAGCTTCTAAGGCTTGCCCAAGTACCCAAAATACCAACTTGTATCCTCGATCGTATAGCACCTGGGCTGTTTCAAAGCATTCCTTTGGGTTTTGAATAGATGATATGGAAAAATGTTCGTAAACATCATTATCGTTTTCTACCTTAATGTCAGGGATTTTATAAGACAATTCTTGCAGAATGGCTTTTTTAGATTCTTTACCAAATCCATCTAATAAATGTAAAAAATGCATCAGTTTTTCTAATTTTTTTGATAAACCTGAATCATTTAAAAAAAATGAACACCCTAAAAAAGAGCTGTCATCACTCAGATAACTTGCGCCCCTATCTTCATAAAAATTAAAAGAAGAACGTTGAATTTCACTGTATGTATCGTAATTTTTATCCAGAATACTAATACACAATCCCATTGTTTTTTTAGCAAAATGAATCGTCAGTGTTTCTATCTTATGATGCTTGTCTCCACAGTCTTTATAGAAGACACATCGGCTATTTTCTCTGGAATCATTCGAGAACTGAAGACTACCTTCTTTATACATATTTTTATTAATTATTCTGCACAGTACCCAGCCAAATTTTTACTTGCTCAAATACTTGAGGTGAAATCAGCAAACGCACATGTCCTTCGTCGGGAATAATATGTTGATTTTTTGATTCAAGTTTGAGTGGATCCATCAGCGCTGAATCCCAAGGAACAATCATATTGTCCATTTGACTGGCAAGATGATAGTAAGGAACAGATGCGCTTTCTATTTTTGCGCGTAGGGCTTCTAGGAAAGCCGAATTCGGTGCCATTTGTTCCACGCTAAGGCCAATACCCAAGCTGGCTAAGCGTGTGCCGTAAAAAGGCGTGCCCAAGGTAATGATTTTATGGATATTGACATTCCCTTTATTGAGGTATTCCGTATAGTAACTCGAAACCAATCCCCCCATTGAATGTCCGATCAGCGTAATGGCTTGGTTCGGATGCTTTGCTTGAATGTTTTCTAGGGTTTTACCCAATTTTTCAGCATGCGATTCGATGCCACCCATCGTATTCCAGAGATTAATCGTATAAACCGGTCCAATGCCTGCTTGTTTTAATTGATATTGAAACCAAAACCAATCCGATTGATTTTGTGCGTAGCCATGTACCAAGAGAATGGGGGTGACAGGGGCCTCAGCAGAGATGGGATGCACATTCGCACGAAAAGAGGAAAAGGGCAGTAGAAAAGCACGTGCAAAATGACAGCCTAATTCGATGAGCGCATTACGCACGATGAGTAAAATAGAGGGACGTAATTGAGACGGATCTTGCCAATACGCAAGGCGTGTTTCCATCCAATACACTAGATGCGTGATACCTGCGTGTAGACAAGCATATATAAACGCAATGCTGATATAAAAATACAGTAATTCGCCTAAAAAACTAAACATGGTTGTTTTCCTCTTTGGACCATTCGTCAGGGGTTTTAGCATGAATATGCAGTGCGTGAATCGTGGTGCCCATTAAATCTCCAAGGGTTGCATAGATAAGACGATGTCGCTCTATCGGTGGCTTATGTTGAAAATCGGCACTCACAATACAGAGTTTCAAATGACTGCCCGCATGACCAGGAGACTCTTTATGGCCTTGATGGTGCATACTCTCATCGACCACGCTCAAATGCGTGATGGATAAAGCAGCGGTTAAGCGTTCCTCAATCTTTGCGCGTATTGAGTCGATGGGTGTTAGGGGCATGTTAGGGGTCACTTGTGTGCGTTCTGCCATATTTGGCCATCAATAGGCCTTGTAGGATTAAAAAAAGTAGGGTGATACCGAATGTACCGAATAACTTAAAATTTACCCAGGTATCGGTATTATACTGGTAAGCGACATATAGGTTTGTAATTCCCATCAAAAGAAAGAAAACAATCCAAGTAATGTTGAGTGTGGTCCATTGCGTTTTATTGAGTTGTATTGCTTGTCGAAACATCTTTTGTACCAAGGTTTCGTGATGGAAAAACGGGGTGATAAAAAACGCGATCCCCATTGCCCAATAGATAACGGTTGGTTTCCATTTTAGAAAGACACTGTTTTGAAAAAATAAGGTGGCCCCGCCCAATATCGCCAAAGAAAGACAAGTAAACACAGACATGGGTTCAAAGCGTTTTAGACGAAAACGCTTCCATATGACTTGTATGAAACTGAGGCCAATTGCAACGGCTGTGGCGGTATAAAGTCCACACCACTTGTAGGCGATAAAAAAGGCAGCAATCGGGATAAAGTCGATTAAAAAGTGCACCGTGATACTCCGGGCAAGATGAAAATTCCTTCCAGACAATTAAATCAAGGATGCCTTTTTTTGTCAAATGATTGTTCCTTATCGGATACGCAAAAAACAGCGATTTTACACCAAATAGACCGTTAATGATGGTTAAAAAGGCGTTTTTATGCTAAATTCGATAAATTAGATGCAATCGATGCCTTGCGTTACTTAATAAACAGAGTTGGTTAACTTTTTTCATATGCAATCAGACAGCCTTGAAGCCCAAGCCATTGAACATGCCACGCCCTGCTATGGATGGGTCGAGGGTAAGGCAATTACCGAATTGCCCCACGATTTGTATATTCCTCCAGAAGCACTTCAGGTGGTGTTGTCTATCTTCGAAGGGCCTTTAGATCTGTTACTGTACCTAATTAGGAAACATAACTTAGATATTCTAAACATTCCAGTGGCTGATATTACTCGGCAATACATGGAATATGTGGACCTCATGAAAGAATTTCGATTGGAGCTGGCTGCCGAATACTTAGAAATGGCCGCATTGTTGGCCGAAATCAAGTCACGCTTAATGTTGCCAAAAAGCCCAGAGGCTGCGGCAGAAGAGGGCGATCCGAGGGCTGAGTTGGTGCGTCGCCTGCAAGAGTATGAGCGTTTCAAAGTGGCCGCCGAACAATTAGAACAGTTACCGCGCCCTGGTAGAGATTATTTTGAGGTGGCGGTAGAAGTGCCCTCTGTTGAAAAAGTGCAAGCTTATGCGCCGGTGTCAATGGAAGAACTTTTTTCTGCCTTCCAATCTGTTTTATCTCGATTAGATTTGAAAGAAGTCCACAAAATTCAGCGTGAAACCTTGTCTGTGCGTGAAAAAATGTCACTGTTCTTAAGTTGTTTAGAGACTGAAAACTTTAAAGAATTCTCGACATTTTTCGATCCGGCAGAAGGGAGACCAGGATTTGTGGTCACATTTTTGGCCATACTGGAATTGGCTAAGTCTACGTTAATTGAAATTGTGCAAAATCAAAATTTTGGTCCTATTTACTTGAGGTTAGCAGCATGACAGTAGAATTAGATCACCTAAAGTGTTCCTTAGAAGCCCTTTTAATGGCTGCACAAAAACCCCTGACAGAAGAACACATGTTGCGCTATTTCGAAGAAGAATCAAACATAAATGTCAAAATGATACGAAAAGCACTTATCGCTTTGGCGGATGATTGCGCGAATCGCGGTATCGAGTTACGCCAAGTTGCCAGTGGTTATCGTTTTCAAGTCAAAGCAGAATACGCGGTGCGGGTCGCTCGATTGTGGGAAGAAAAACCAACCCGTTATTCTCGTGCCTTACTCGAAACATTGGCCTTAATCGCTTATCGCCAACCCATTACCCGGGGTGAAATTGAAGACATTCGCGGGGTTGCCGTGAGTACCTCTGTCATTAAAACATTGGAAGACAGAGAATGGGTCCGTGTTGTGGGGCATCGAGACGTGCCCGGCCGTCCAGCCTTATTTGCCACAACACGTGCTTTTCTGGATTATTTTGGCTTAAACAGTTTGGAACAATTGCCTTTACTGCCCGAACCCACTGCAACAGAAGTACCACTGTTGGCCACAGGCGTCATGGAAGAACAACAAACACTCAACACAGAAACATTGACACCGACCACAGGAAATTTAAACGATGAATCAGAAACCACCCCGTTCGAACAGTCAGCGTCCACGCAACAACACCTCACAGAAATCGACGTTGAGCAAATCGAGCAATCCCTCGCAGAAACAACGTAAAACCACTGAATCGCCTGATCGCCCTTGGAAAAAGAAAAAAGAAACGAGCACGCAAACCGACAGATCGTTTTCGCGTGATAAAAACAAGAGCCCTATTACGTATAGCCCAAAGCGTAAAGACCGGTCCCCTGTGTATGCAAAACCGGTAACAGTCAAAAAAAAGGTTGAGCCTCGTCGGGAAGCGGTCGATACTCCCAATGTACGTCTAGATAAACTGCATAAAGTGTTGGCCAATCAAGGTTTGGGATCGCGTCGAGAAATTGAAACATGGATTGCCGATGCGCGTATCAAAGTCAATGGTAAAATTGCCCAATTAGGAGATCGCGTTTCTGGTCAGGAAAAAATTGAGATAGATGGACGTTTGATCCGGGTACGTTTGTCTGAAGAAGATGAAACGCGCGTGATTGTTTACCATAAACCAGAAGGGGAAGTATGTACCCGAAAAGATGAAGAGGGACGCAAAACTGTTTTTGAAAATTTACCAAAATTACGTGGTAAGCGTTGGGTCTTGGTGGGTCGTTTAGACATTAACACCTCTGGTTTACTGTTATTAACAACCGATGGCGCTTTGGCTAATCGGTTAATGCATCCCTCTTCGGCGTTTGAGCGTGAGTACGCCGTGAGAATTTTAGGAGAAGTCACGGATGAAGTACGTCATCGTCTGCTAAAGGGCGTCATGTTAGAAGACGGAATGGCATCCTTTCAATCGATTACCTTAGTCGGCGGAGAGGGCGCGAATCGTTGGTATCATGTTGTGGTGTCTGAAGGTCGAAATCGTTTGGTGAGACGTTTATGGGAGTCTCAAGGTTTGGTCGTGAGCAGATTGATGCGTGTGCGTTATGGCAGTGTGACTTTACCAAAAGGCTTGGCTCGGGGTAAACATAAAGAATTAACACCGGAGCAAATACGAGATATTTCACAACAGGTACAAAAATCTGTTTGATAGAAATGTTGCTATAGGAGTACCATGCAAGCGCCCACGATAACAAAAACATACGATCCGTTGGCACGGATTTTAGACGATAGAGTCATTTTAATCACAGGTGTATCTCAGGGAATTGGGCGTGCTGTTGCAACAGAAGCAGCGCGGCATGGTGCGACAGTCATACTCCTAGGGAAAACGGTTAAAGCATTAGAATCATTGTACGATGAAATTGTGTTTGCCGGAGGCCCTCAACCGGCCATTTATCCGATGAACCTTGCCAATGCAACGCCTGCCGATTTTGAGACTTTAGCGCAACAGATTGAGGAAAAATACGGTCGATTAGATGGACTATTGCACAATGCAGCAACATTTAATGCCCTCACTCCAATTGCACATTATTCTTTACCCGTATGGTATCAGGTAATGCAAGTCAACTTAAATGCCCCTTTTTTACTGACGCATGCAACCTTGGGATTGCTTAAGCGTTCTTCAGATGCGCGCCTCTTATTTACGGGTGCGTCTGACGATCAGCTTGGTAAAGCCTATTGGGGTGCCTATGCTGTGAGTAAACAAGGCTGTGAAGGATTGATGAAGGTATTGGCAGAAGAGTGCGAAACAAACACTCTTATTCGAGTCAATTTACTTTATCCCGGTAAAGTGGCCACCAATTTACGTACAAAGGCGTATCCAGGGAATCCTGAAGGCAATGCTATCTGTATATCCCCTACCCAGTTGGCGCAACAGTATATTTATTGGTTGGGCCCTGAGAGTCGGGCCATACATGGACAGTCCATTTATTTAAGTTCAGTCCCTTAGCTTTATATTGGCGTTCCCTTCAACTCTCCAACTAAAATCAGCTAGATAAAAGAATAATTTTAAATGCCTGATCAAGGAGGATTGTGCATTATGCTGGTTCCTCGACTGTTGTCCCGTTTTAAATCCAACCCTTTTGCGGTAAAAGGCGTGCAATGGCGTCGGAATTGTACCGAACTACAAGCCCGTTTACCCAGTATTATTGGGCATAAGCGCTATGAGCGATTGCTAACAAGAAAATATGTCAAAGTACATAAAGAGACGCCTAAGTACTTAGATGCACTTGTATTGGGTATGGCTGATGTGCGGTTTGAAGACTTGGCGGAATTGTTTGCTGAACTTAAAAACAACACAAATGAAACAGTACGGCATTTAGATGTTGCTGATACAGCGAAGATGAAAACACTGATTGAACCACATGATATTTATAAGCCTTTACCTAAAGCCGTGATTGATGCCTTAATGTATGTACTGGTTCCAGTCGAGACAATAGAAGATATTTTTTTAAATGAAGACAAACCCGTTGTTACAAATGGATCGCATGTTGCCCAAGAAAACTTAAGTGCGATATCTGTTCTCATGCTCTATTCGCATTATCTGCGCCTGGCTGAAAACGTCACTGTCCCAGAGTACTGGTTTATCTTAGGTAAGCGTATTATAGACAGGGAACCACGTGTGGGCACAATACTGCCACATCCAAACGGATATTATGTCGTGATTAAGAATATTTCAGCAGATAATGCACAGAGTGTGACGGATATTCTTCGAGGGGGTGCCTATATTGTTGCCTGTGAGCCAATGTCAACGATTGGAGAAGACTTTCGTCCATTACTGTTTTGTCGAGGTACCAGAGTGTCGTTAGAGGCAGTATCGGTACAGCGTACCTGGGCAGATAATTTACGCGCTTGCCAAGGTGCCGATGGGATTATCCTGGATTTTGACCGCGTACGAGGCTTACTGAATATCCCTGCTTGGCAAGGACAATCGCTATGGATTGGTGGGATGAGTTTAGGAGGAGGACATGCGCAACGCTTATGCTTGGCTTTGTTAAGCATTGGCGTGCCCGTTGCAGAATTGTTTGTTGTGTCTGGTATTGGGCTAGAAATGCTGTCTTTAAGATGGTTTAAACATTTGGAAATGAAACCACAAAAAATACATTACTTTATTGATATAGAAGATCCGACTTTTTTATTGGGTGATGGTCATTTAGGCTATGATTGCCCAAGTCAGGACATTGATTTATGGTGCATCTCTCCTTCCGATCATAATGAAGAGCCAGATACCTTTTTGAAAGTATTTTCTGAAATCCATGCCTATTCTGAACGCAGTTACATCGAGAATATAAAAAGATTGTTTTTAGGGTTGGCAAACGATCATGCGACTTATCGATTGTGGTATGAAATGGCAGAAAAACCGCATGTTTTATATTTTAATAAAACCAATTATCCAGAGATTTTGGATTACTTAATGGATAATACAATAGGCGATAAAAAATGGTTAGAAGCATCCCGTCGATATCATTTATGGGCAAAATATCCGAATAAGTTTATTGATTTTTTGGGAGAGTTGCTTGGTCATCCTCCTCAGGAATGGTTTACAAAATGGGGAGATCGAAAAAGCATCAGTGAATATGTTGCCAATCAGCAACAATACGCTTTGACCACCTTATTTTCTTGGCGCAGTCAATCTCAATTGTTGTTAACAGCAAAAGACACCGAAGAGGATGAGTCAAAAGAAGAAAAAGTAGGTACAAAGCCATAACGCTTTTGCTTTAATTTTTGTATACTGTTTACAAAAATTAAATATGAGCGGATTTATGACTTTTTTAGGTAGGTGTTTTTATTGGCTTAATCCAATTATTTGTTTGTGCTTATTGCTACTATTGCCCAGCATATTGCTTGCAGAACCTTGGCTTGTGCAGGATACGGAGGTCAAGGGACATCGACTCAAAAATTTTAGAACAACGGCATCAATAAAAAACAGCAATATCGTAGATAAACAGAGTTTGTCACAATTGAATGTCTCTGGAAGTGGTCAATTTTCACCCAGAAATATTGATATTATTCTACACAGCATCCCAAAGACGATACCTAGGCATCATATTTTTATTGTCGATTTAAGACAAGAGTCGCATGGATTTTTGGGAAAAATACCGATTACTTGGTATGCTGGGTCGAATAATATCAATCAAGGCAAGATGAATGAACAAATTGAACAAGAAGAAACAGAAGCCTTAAAATCTCTCTCTACTGAACAATTTATTCAGTTGTATCACTATAAAAAAATGGGTAAAGGTAAGATTCAGCCGATAAAATCATTTTTTATCCCCAATCCGGGTGAGGTCAGGCGTGAGCAAGACTTTGTGGATTACTTGGGATTAAAAGCCCAAAGATTTTATGTGCTAGACGGGCATCGACCAGACGATAAGGAAGTCGATCGATTTGTCACCTTTGTTCGCAGTTTACCAAAAAATGCGTGGCTGCATGTGCATTGCAAAGCCGGTCGTGGTCGGACAACCACATTTATGGTGTTATATGATATTATTCGTAACGGAAAAAAACTGCGTTTAGAAGACATCATAGAGAGACAAATCCAGATAGGGGGGTCTCCCGTGAATCAGACCACGCTTACAAAAGCCGACAAGTGGAAAGAGTCCCCAGCACAGGCTCGCTATCGCTTTATTCAACAGTTTTACCGCTATGTTATCGATCCAACAGGATACTCTGCTGGTCAGTCTTGGAGTGGGTATATGGTAAAATAGAGGGATACCTATTTATTTTGCTAGGATTTTTTATAAAGTTATCGACTAGATAAATTTTTGTGATGTCCCGAAAGTTCTTCAAAAATAATGCGGTATTCAGACAGGGTTTTATCTGGCTCAAGTTTCACCGTAGAGTCCATCGCTTTCAGATCAGATATACCAATCATGGGCTGTCTGTTAGAAAACTGCTATAATGAATATATGTGTATTTC
>JBEAUL010000002.1:0-13715 GCA_041161475.1 Pseudomonadota bacterium
AATCTAATACTAAGTTCGCATATACTTGATACCTTAAGGTATTATCGATCAAATTGACTGTTCCTTGTCCTTGTACTTCGTATTGAGGACTTAAGATGGTTAAATCGTTATTACTGATTAATTGATCTTTTAACGTAATATTGGCGTTGAGCGTTTCGAATGGGGTGACAAAACCAGTGTTGCTGGTGGATTGCTCTTTCCATTGCGCTAACTCTGTTTGTACATGGTTTCCAAAATCAGAAAAAGATTTTGCTTTAATAGAAGATAGCATTGATTTGACGGTTGTTTGTAAATGTTTCAGCAAATATTCAAGATTGATGCCTCTTAGTTCACCATTGTGTAAGGATAATTCACTTTTACCAGACAAATTCTTTATCATTGACTCTGTCGTATTGCCGGCTGTCATGAGTTGTGTTTTGAGACTGCCTTTGCCAGTTAATTTGTCAGGATGTCCAAAGGCTTTTAGTACGCTGTTAATGTCTAAATTAGGTGTCATTTGCTCCACTAAGACCTGGGGCATCTCTTTGTTTAAATCTACCGTAATACTACCGCTATGCGCTGCTTCAAATAGCATGAGATGATAAGGGGCTAACTGCGCGATACCGCCATTTAGCTGAAGTTGCGTATCAAAATGAGGAATTAAAAAATGATTGATAAGGATATGCTCGGCTTGGACTTCCCCAGTGCCAGTCATTTTTTTCCAATCCGCTGGATGGTTTAGATCATGTGTTAATTTGAACTTGGAAGCAATTTGTCCTTTATCAAGACGTATAGTTAAGTAATTAACGTCTAACGTAGGGGATTGATAGTGGAAAGCGAGCTTAGCGTGTAAACTGTTAGGTAACTGTGGCGGATTATGTAACCAGCTATTTAACCATTCTGCTGTGTTAACGGTAGGTAGTTCAAGTGTTGCAGAAATGCTGGGTTGATTATCGAAATGATCGATATTGACAGTACCATATAGGGTCGCTGGTGTACCTTCCTGGAGCTGTAATTTTAAGGTAATATCATCCAGTGATACATTTTTTTGTATTGGATTTAATTTCAATTCCGTATTTAATGCGATATTTGCTGATTGTTGATTTTCTAAATTGTTCAGATGCATACTCAAGGTGACGGGTATTGCGTTTCCTAAAAGTGCTTTGTACAATTTTTCAGCGGATAAACTCAAATGTGTAAATTGTAAATGCTTTGCGTCTGGCTTATCTCTCCAATCGATATTGACATTACTGAGTTTTAAACCCCCAATCAGTACATTGAGCTTGGATTTTTTGTTATCGTTTGTTTCTTTTTGGCTCAACTTGCTGAGTAAATCATCCCAGTTATTCGATTGTGCGCTTTGTCTTTCTAAAGCCAGCTGTACGTCTTGACAGTCTAAGCTAACAAACAGTTTACCCGTCACCAGGCTAGAAAAATGTGGTTCAATCCACAATTTTTTAAAAGAAACAAAGTCACCTTCAAACCCATTTGGGTTGCTTAGGGTTGCACGTTGAATTTCGAGTGATAACCAAGGCCGCAAAGTCCACTTGATATCTCCAGCAATATTGAGCACTCTACCCGTATGTTGTTTAACTTGTTGACTTAAGGTGGCTTTGAAGTGGTTTAAATCGACAAATGTGACCATTGTGGCAATTCCTATCGCAACAATCAGCCCTAAACCAATCACTATTTTAAACAATTTTTTTAACATACACGGCAATCCTAACGAGTAAGTTGAGTTACTTTGGAGCGGGTGATGGGAATCGAACCCACGCTATCAGCTTGGGAAGCTGAAGTTCTACCATTGAACTACACCCGCATAACGGCGTGTTAGCGCCATTTCTATCGCTCAATTCTATCTGAAGATAGGGGTAATCACAACAAAATGGCTGATATTATCCAAACAGAGCAACTGTTTGATATCAAAGCGTAAAAAAATTTGAACCCCATACAGGGATATGTTATCTTGATATTATTGTTTAGCCAGCTGGCTTTTTAGTTTAAGCACTGTAAAAAATATGTTAGAAAAACAACCACATTTTCGAAAAATTAATAGTTTTGTCCGTCGCGAAGGACGACTAACCCAGGCACAAGTCCAAGCGTTATCAGAAAGTACGCATTTGTTAGATCTGAACACTTTAGGTAATAAACCCATTGACTGGACTGGTCTTTTTGGGTGGGAATCAAATAAGCATGTGCTTGAAATGGGGTTTGGAGATGGCGCTTCGTTGTTAGAAATGGCCCAGGTTGCGCCAGAGACACAGTTTATCGGCATAGAAGTATATCGTTCTGGGGTTGGAAACTTACTCAATAAAATTAACAAGACTGGCCTTAATAATCTGAAGGTTATTATGGCGGATGCCGAGGAGGTGATAGAACCCTATATCGCAGTCAATAGCCTTGATGTCATTCAAGTATTTTTTCCCGATCCGTGGCATAAAAAAAGACATCATAAGCGTCGCTTGCTAGATCGCGAATTTGTTGAGGTACTGGTTCAAAAATTAAAAATAGGCGGTATTTTACATGCCGCAACTGACTGGGCAGACTATGCAACGCAAATGTTAGCGGTTTTTTCCGCTCATCCTGCCTTGAAAAATGTAGCCACTCCCCCTAACCAGTTGATAGACAGACCAATATATCGCCCCATAACAAAGTATGAAAAACGAGGCTTGCGTTTAGGGCATGCGATTGCAGATATTCAATTTTGTAAACTAAAGCACATGATGCTTTAGCCATTAATAATACACTTTTTATCTTCCCACTATTATTTCGTCGGTAGGGCTTATTCCTAACGTCATGCTATACCTTAAAAGAACCAGCTAACCTGTTGAGGTATCGATCTCTATGCAACTGCATACCTTTGGACTAACCTTAGACATGATTTTAGTGATAGGTATATTACTCTTTACTACGGTTTTATCGCTATCAAGTTTTATTCGAATTGATGTGGTTGCAGTTTTGGTTCTATTGGTGCTTGGGGTTACCCAATTATTACCACCCGATTTACTTTTTTCAGGGTTTTCTAGTGAGGCAGTGATTGCCCTTATTGCCACGATGATTATCGGTGCTGGTTTAGAAAAAGCAGGTATGGCAATTAAGCTATCTCGCTGGATATTACGTTTAGGGCATGAGCATCCCAAAGAAATTAGCCGTGTTTTAATGATTGTTTCGGGTGTATTAGCAGGTTTTATACGCAGTTTAAATACCATTGCGTTGTTGTTGCCTGTTGTTTCTCGTATCTCACTTCGTGTTGGTATTCCAAAATCGAGTTTGTTAATGCCGATTGGATTTTGTGCCATGCTTGGCAGTTCTTTAACGATGATTGGTTCTGGTCCCCTTATTGTATTAAATGGATTATTACAAAATGAAAATTTACCGGTTCCTTTGTCACCTTTTCATGTATTTGCTGTTTTTCCGATAGGATTTATTCAGTTGTTAATCGGAATCTTATTTTTTATTTTTATAGGATACCGCTTGTTACCGAAAGTAGAAGAGAAAAATTTTCAAGCAACAACCAAGCAACACTTTTTAAGAATCTATGGAAAAGCAACCGATATTTTTGAATTAAGGATGCTGTCAAACAGTGATTTGGTGAATCAAACCTTAAGTAAAATCGAAACCTTAATAGACGATTCTTCGAGTGTCTTGGCAGTGAGGCAAGGAAAAGAAACCTACTTTCCACCCTTAAGAAGTATGGTATTGCAAGAAAGTGCGCTCATCGCCATTATGGGACATAAAGAAATTATTATGCAGTTTGCAGAAGCGCATGGATTTAAAGTTGCTCAAAAGCTAAATTTTTTCTCCGAGTTACTTCATCCAGTACGATCGGGGCTCTGTGAAGCCGTTATTCCTCCCAGTTCTCAATTAATTGGTAAGGATTTGGGAGATTTGCATATGAGACGTATGCATCATGTCCAGGTATTGTCTGTCTACAGAGACAATGTCTTATATCGGGGAGAAAAATTACGAAAATTAGTACTTCACTCAGGAGATACCTTAGGGATGTACTGTGATTGGGAGACCCTAGAAGCTTTTCATAAAAACCCTGATTTTGCTGTTTTGACAACGGCTTATCCAAAAGAAGAATTAAGACCGCAAAAAATTTACTATGCAAGCTTTAGCTTTATAACGGCTATGTTGTTGATTTTTTTCGGTATGCCTATTTCGGTCGGTTTGCTGTTGGGTGCTGTTTGTATGGTTGCCTTTAAAGTGTTAACGGTTGATGAAGCATATCAATCGGTGAGTTGGAGTACCGTTTTTTTGGTTGCGGGTTTAATTCCCCTTGGGATTGTGATGAAACAAACGCATACGGTAGAGTGGTTGACCCAACATATGGGTATTTTTAAAGAGGGTGTCCCCGTGATTGCCATTCAATCTGCGTTGGCTTTATTATCGATGGGATTGGCCTTTGTTATTTCAAATGTAGGGGCAACGGTTGTGTTGGTCCCGATTGCGGTTGATATTGCCCTTAAAGTAGGCGCCGATCCAAAATTATTTGCTTTGACTGTTGCGTTGGCAGCGTCGAATACCTTTGTTTTTCCGACAAATCAGGTAAACGCACTTATCGCAGGACCAGGTGGGTACCAGGTAAAAGATTTTGTTAGGGTGGGAGGGATAGTAAGTATACTGTATTTATTATCAGTTACAATACTGCTGAATTACCTATTGTAGTGGCTATCTATGCTAGAGCAAAGCATGCTAAAATCATGTGCAAGCCTTTGTAATTAAGGCATTAAAAATACCCTGATGTTCTGAAGCATTATGCTTTTCCGTTACACACGAGTTGCCCATATGAACACTTGGAAAAAAAATATTAGATTTTTCGTTGTATTGTTGATTTGTATTTTAGCCGGTGCAGAAGTAGATATTTTTGTGCCGAGTTTTCCTGAATTACAAAAAACATTTTCCTTAAGTCCTGCGATGGTTCAATTAACTGTCAGTGTTAATTTTTTAGCCTATTGTATTTGTTCCTTATTTGCGGGTTCTATGGGAGATAGATTTAACAGACGCACAGTTATGTTAGTGAGTTTAGCCATTTTTGTTTTTGGTAGCGCGGCTTGTGTGTTTGCAACAGATTATTTTACCTTGGTATTTGGACGTTTGTTGCAAGGTGTTGGTATGGCAGGGCCAGCCGTTTTGGGAATGCTGTTGGTCTTGGATGATTGTGCACCAGAAAAGCGTGCGGGAACCATGGGCATTTTTAATGGATTGGTTACTTTGTCTATGGCATTTGCACCGGTGCTAGGTAGTTACATAAACTTGCATTTTGGATGGCGAGGTAATTTTTGGGTCTTATTTTTACTCAGTGCATGTTCTTTGATAGGTGGATATTTTACTATTTTAGATAAAAAAGGTGATCCATCGGTTGTTTTATCTCCCATGGCTTATAAGCCTTTAATACGCTCTCGAGAATTAATGATCTGTATTTTAGGCATGAGTTTTTTATCCATGACATATTGGTTATTTATTGCGATGGCGCCTATTTTGTACATGGATAATTTAGGTGTTCCTTTGTCCCAATTTGGTTTTTACCAAGGAGCCATGTGTGGGGTATTCTCTGTGGTAAGTTTGTTTAGTCCCAGTATTTTAGCCATTTGGGGTCAACGAAAAATGTTGAATCTCGGCATATTATTGTGTGCCATGGGTGGCGCATTGTTTTTGATATTGAGTCTTTTTGTACCAGATAATCCTTTGTATATTACCGGGGCAATGTTACTCTTTTCTATAGGCGCCGTTTTTCCCTGTAATATTATCTACCCTATTTCATTAGAGATATTGCCTAAAAGCAGTGGTCGTTCCGCCGCATTGATGAATAGTATTCGCTTATTATTGACAGCAGGTGCTGTACAGGGCGTAGGTATTTTTTATGATGGTAGTTTTTTTCCAATTGGTATTACCCAGTTCTGCAGCATGTTTATTGGCGTATTTTTAATTGCTTGGACAATGCGCATTGTTAAAATTCAAGATGCTCAGGATACCGTTTCAGCGCTTGAGTCACCCAATATTCATGCAGCACTATAAAAATTCAAGCGTCAATTCATTCAAAAATTTCTGGCCTAGTAAAGTGGGTTTTAAGACAGATAAATGGTTTTCAAGCAATCCTTTTGCAACCAGTGTTGCTATTTTATGTTCGACGGTGACATCATTGAGCGTTAAAAAAGTGCGCTCTACAAACCAATTTTTTTGAAAACCTCCCGTTAAACGTAAGGCATTTAACATAAATTCAAAGCGTTGCTCTTGTTTACATACAAAGTGTTGTTTCATGATTTTATCTGTTGCATTCATGTATGCTTTAGGATGCGGGTGTTTTTGTTGTCGTGAAATGGTTTTTGATTCTAAATCAGTAAATTTTCCATGGGCGCCAGCACCTATACCAATGTAATCCCCAAACTGCCAGTAATTCAGATTATGCACGCAACGATGTGCTGGTTTTGCATAAGCAGACACTTCGTATTGTGCTAATCCATGGTGATTTAGAATATCTGTCCCGGCAGTTTGTATTGCAAAGACAGTGTCTTCATTTGGCAATGGTGGCGGTTGACGATAAAATGGCGTATTAGGTTCGAGCGTTAAATGATACCAAGACAAATGAGGTAAACCAAAAGACAAAGCCTCTTGTAAATCAAGCATTGCTTCTGCTACGGTTTGTTCAGGTAGACCATACATGATATCTAGATTGACATTATCAAATCCTGCCGCAATCACCTGTTTAATTGCGGTGCGCAATTCATCTCCTGAATGAATACGGCCTAAGCGTTTTAATTTATCGTTTTGAAAACTTTGGGCTCCAATAGATATTCGGTTGATTCCGGCCTTGCGATAATCGGGAAAATGATGGTGTTCTACCGTTCCTGGATTTGTTTCTAGGGTAATTTCAATATCTGGAGAAAAAGCAATGTTGCGATGAATGCCAGAGAGTATTTGTTCAATCGCCTTTGGAGAAAAAAGGCTGGGTGTTCCCCCACCAAAAAAAATAGAGCCTAGTGGGCGTTGTTGTGTTTGAACAAGACTGTTATCTAAATCCAGTAACAAGGCTTCGATGTATTCAGACTCAGGGAGCGTGTCCGCCTTCATGCCGTGGGAGTTAAAATCGCAATAAGGACACTTACGCACGCACCAAGGTATGTGCACATACAATGATAATGGAATAGAATTTTTTGTTTGCTCAGCTTTCATCAAGCCCATTATACCTTATATTGATGGTAGGTCGGTAAGATTTTATCAGTGTAATAGTCTACGCTAATAAGATGAGTCTGCTGAATACTAAAGGGGTTTTTGACTATGGATATTACTGAACTCTTAACTTTTGCTGTCAAGAGTAATGCCTCAGATTTACATTTATCTGCTGGTATGCCACCCATTATTCGGGTAGACGGTGATATTCGTAAAATCGATGCGCCTGTGCTTGGGCACAAAGAAGTACATGACTTGGTTTATGATGTCATGAGCGAAAAACAAAAAAAAATATATGAAGAATTGCTCGAGACAGATTTTTCTTTTGAATTGACAGGCGTTTCTCGTTTCAGGGTAAACATCTACCATCAAAATAGAGGATCGGCGGCTGTTTTTCGGGTGATTCCCTCTACAGTACATACCCTAGAAGCCTTGGGTGCTCCAGATATTTTTAAAGATATTGCAGGCAGTCCCCGTGGTATCGTGTTGGTGACTGGGCCTACTGGTTCGGGTAAAAGTACGACACTTGCTGCGATGATTGATTTTATTAACAATACCCGTAGCGATCATATTTTGACGATTGAAGACCCAATAGAATTTGTCCATATTGGAAAAAAAAGCTTGGTAAACCAAAGAGAGGTACATAAAGATACGATGGGATTTAACGAAGCCTTGCGTTCGGCGCTTCGTGAAGATCCGGATGTCATTCTTGTGGGTGAAATGCGAGATCTGGAAACGATTCGATTGGCCTTGACAGCAGCGGAAACGGGTCACTTGGTTTTTGGTACGCTTCATACGACTTCTGCAGCTAAAACAATTGATCGTATCGTAGACGTATTTCCTGGAGATGAAAAAGAAATGGTGAGAACCATTTTGTCTGAATCTTTACGTTCAGTGATTTCTCAAACTTTACTTAAAAAATCAACCGGTGGACGAATTGCTGCACATGAAATCATGATTTGTACACCCGCTATTCGTAATCTCATTAGAGAAGGTAAGGTTGCTCAAATGTATTCCGCCATTCAAACCGGGCGTGCTTTGGGTATGCAAACTTTAGATCAATGCTTGCAAGAGCTTGTGCAGAAAAACCTTATCAATCGCAAAGATGCGCGTAACAAGGCAGAGAATAAAGAGTTGTTCAACTAAGCTTTTAATTTGAGCTTGGCTTTTATTTGCCTTTGATCGCATGATAGACTCAAGGAATGCACAATCTTGTATCCTCAGCTTCTTATTTAGAGAATTGGTTAGCCAAAATATTTGGGCATCATCATTTTACTGTGATGCCGATTACAGGCGATGCCAGTTTTCGCGCTTACTATCGTGTTCAGTTAAAAAATACTTCTTTCGTTGTTCTGATTTCGCCCCCTGGTGAATCGTTGGATCCATTTCTTCAGATAAGAAAAATCCTTGAAGACATAGGGTTATCGGTTCCTATGCTATTTGTAGAAGACCAAAAAGCGGGTCTGCTCTTATTAAGCGATTTAGGAGCAAAGCAATATGGAGATGCTTTAACCAAGCAACATCACGTGAATCAGTTATATCATCAAGCATTTTTTCCATTACTTTGGATGCAACGTTATCTTACGCCCAATAATTGCCCTATCAATATACCAGCATTTTCGCCTGACTTTATGCTTCAGCAATTAGATTTATTCAAGAGATGGTATAGTGAAAAACATTTACAGCGTCGACTAAGTTCAGATGCTGAACAAGCCTTAGATAAGATTTTTAAGGATATTGTTTCTGTTATTGAAACGCAACCCATTGTATTTAGTCATATGGACTACCATTCTCGAAATTTGATGGTAATCAATAAAAAATGCATGCCTGGTGTCTTAGATTTTCAGGATGCAATGTGGGCGCCTTGTACCTTAGACCTCGTTTCTTTATTAAAAGATTGTTATGTTTATTGGCCAAGAGAACAGGTCATTCAATGGGTACGACAGTTTTATGATTTGAAGTGTTCTGAAAAAGAAAATCGATTGACTGTTGATTTTCATACTTTTTTAAAATGGTTTGATTGGATGGGTGTTCAGCGACATTTAAGAATTTTGGGTACTTTTTCGAGATTACATCATTTACATAAAAAATCGGCTTATTTGCAGTATATTCCGAGAATACTTTCATATATATTAGATATGTCACATACCTATCCAGAGTTGCGTCCCCTACAGACATATCTAAAGTAAATAAAAGGACAGCATTGATTTATGGAAAAAAAGATACATAAAACACAACGTACAGCCATGATATTGGCGGCGGGTTTTGGTAAAAGATTATTGCCTTTAACAAATGAAACACCAAAAGTTTTGCTTAAAGTACAGGGTGAACCCCTTATCGTGCATCAAATTAACCGATTGGTACAAGCCAGCATGGGACCTATTGTGATTAATTTAGGGCACTTGGGGAATCAAATAAAACAATATTTGGGTAATGGCAAAGCCTTTAATACAGATATTCTTTATTCTCATGAAGAAATACCTCTAGAAACAGCAGGTGGTGTTATTAAAGCCTTGCCTTTACTTGGAAAAGATCCATTTGTTGTGGTCAGTGGTGATATTTATACCGATTACCCTTACGAATGCTTACCGTTAAAACCACAAAGCTTGGCACATCTCGTTTTAGTAGATAATCCAAGTTGGCATGCACAAGGAGATTTTGGGTTAATTGAAAAAAATATCGTGTGCGATACAACAGATATAAAGTATACATTTGCGAACATTGGGGTTTATTCGCCAGCATTTTTTTATGGTCTACCCCAGAGCATTTTACCCTTGGGACCACTGTTGCGAGAAGCCATTAAAAACAATAAAATCACCGGAGAACACTATCAAGGATTGTGGTACAATGTTGGCACCTTAACAGAACTAACATCCTTAAATGCGTTATCATGTTAAAAAATGGAAAATATTTTTCAGGAGAAAAAATCGTGTCTTTTAAACAAAAGAAAAGAATAAAGGTATTGTCTGCGCTTCGTTGTGGTGCTTTTGAAGAAAAGCCATACGAATTTCTTCCCCTTTTAATCAACGATCCTGAGTTACAACAAGAATTTATTTATGTCCTTTTTACTGAACTAAGAATTAATTCAGCTGCATTTCAACAGATTATTGTTCTTTTGAATCAAAGCGAGATTGATGCCAAACGAAATGGAGAAATTTTTTTACTCCCGAATATAGATCAAGAATGCAATGTTATTAGAAATGCGATTCATTTAGCCATTTTAAATGAAAAACCAGCCCATGTAGTAGATGCCTTGTTAGGGTTTGGCATATCTATTAAAGAGGATATTCGCATCGACCAACTGTGTATCGGTTATCCTGAGTGGAAAGTTAAATTGGCTAAATACGGCTCTATTTCTGTGTTAGCCTTGGCAGATGTGGCAGGTAGAAAAGATTTATTTGATATTTTGAGTGAAACGACTCAAGCACTTGCAGAGAAAAAAGCGGTAGAAATAGGTAGTCCATATAGCGCATTTACAAAAACAGCGTTTACCCCTCACTATCAAAACAGTACTTCAGTATCATTAACGAATATGAATGGCAAAATGGTTAACCATATCGGGTATGTCGATGTGTTAGAAGATGGCACAAAAGTTGTCCATCACGGCGGTCACATAGAAATACAGCCAAATGGTCACAAAATTGTACCTGTGGTCAAGGTATGCCCACAAAGGTGAATCAGTATAACCCCCCCTCTTTTTTGCGCACATCAAGCTTACTTTAAGTTGATTAACTGTGTCATAATGGGAAAACAGTTAAGTAAGCATTTTTTGGGTGTCAGATGAATGGGACTTTTTGGGGGAAATTAATTGGCTTTGGCCTGGGTTTTCTGGTTTTGGGCCCGTTCGGAGCCTTAATAGGCTTATTTATTGGGGCTGCTTTTGACAGAGGATTGCGCTTAAACTTATATCAACGTCCTTCAGCGGCTCAATTCGCATTACAACATCATTTTATCGATGCCACGTTCTTGTTGATGGGTTATATTGCTAAGTCTGATGGTCGGGTTAGTCAACAAGAACTGCAAGTTGCGCGTTTGATTATGTCTCAGTTGGGTCTTAACGAGATCCAAACTAGCGAGGCAATGCGTTCTTACAATCAAGGCAAAGAGCTGAGTCAAGAAGAATTATCACGGCTTTTGACCAAGTTAAAGATAGACTGTCAACAAGACATGAATCTTCTGAGTTATTTTATGGAAATACAGTTAATCGCTGCATTTGCAGAGGGTCAAGTATCTCAAGAAAAACTACAACTCTTAAGAAACGTAAGTCAGAAAATTGACCTTCCTTATACGCGTTTTGAGCGACTATGGGAAGAGCAACAAGCACGCCAAGCTTTTCAAGCATTTTATACTTTTTATGAACAAGCAGCCCATCAAGCAGGATCGAATCAAAGATATTACCAGGAGCAACGGTATTATCGTGGGCAACAAGGAACACATAATCCCAATGCCTTGCAGGATGCTTATCAACTGCTTGGTATTCCGACAACAGCATCACCAGCAGAGATTAAAACTGCTTATAGACGGTTGATGAACCAGCACCACCCCGACAAATTGACAGCCCGTGGTTTATCGGAAAAAATGGTTCAAATGGCCAAGGAAAAAACCCAACAGATTCGGGCAGCCTATGATTTAATTCGAGCAGCAAAAGGATTTAAATAAATGCAACAGACATCGTCTATCTTCTCTGCATCGATGTTGTCCGCAAATTGGACACGTTTTGGTGAAGAGGCACATGCCATGTTAGCCGCGGGTGTAGATTGGTTACATATCGATGTGATGGACAATCACTATGTACCAAATTTAAGTTTTGGAGCAGCCCTGTGTCAGGCATTGCGAAAAGAGGGTATTAAAGTGCCTTTAGATGTGCATTTAATGGCAAACCCAGTTGATCGACTTATTTTTGACTTTGCTAAAGCGGGTGCATCGTTAATCACGGTTCATCCTGAAGCTTGTTTGCATGTTCATAGAACCATGACCCAGATTAAAGAATTGGGATGTCAGGTGGGTATTGCCTTAAATCCGGGTACACCGATTGATTGTTTAGATCATCTGATGGAGATGGTAGATTTAATTCTGGTGATGACAGTAAACCCTGGATTTAGTGGACAGCAATTTATCTCAAGCTTATTGCCTAAGATAGAGTCAGTCCGACAACGTATTATCGCCTCAAAACGAGACATCTATCTACAGGTTGATGGTGGTTTAGATCTAAACAATATAAAGCGTGTTCAAACAGCGGGTGCAAATACGTTTGTGATGGGATCGACATTATTTAAATCCCCCGATTATGCTAAAATGGTCGCCATGTTAAGAACAGTCGTGGGTTAAGTCATATGGAACAAAATTTATCGATTGGTTTTATCGGCTGCGGACATATGGCAGCCAGCCTTGTTGGTGGATTATCTGATGCCGGATATATGGGACAAAAAATAGGCGTCTTTGATATTCATGCAGAAAAATCTACAGAATTGGCTAACAAATATGGGGTTATTTTTTTCGATACCGTTACAGCCCTTATCGAAGCGATGGATATTGTGGTTTTGTGTGTAAAGCCACAAAGCATGAAGGCCCTTATTACAGAGATAAGCGTTGCATTACTGAAGAAAAAACCTTTATTGATTTCGGTGGCAGCAGGTATTCGTACCCAACATCTTGAAGATTGGTTGGGTCAAAGATTGGCTATTGTGCGAGCCATGCCAAATACTGCAGCCTTACTCAGAAGTGGTGCAACAGGTTTATACGCCAATGCAGTTGTTACTGATGCGCAAAAAAATGAAGCAGAGTCCTTGTTGCGTTCTGTTGGTATAACTGTGTGGTTGGCAGATGAAGCCTTAATGGATCCGCTCACCGCGCTATCTGGTTCTGGTCCCGCTTATTTTTTCTATTTAATGGAATCTCTTATCGAATCTGGCGTTCGCTTAGGGTTAACGCAAGAAGCTGCAACACTGTTAGTGCTACAAACAGCCATGGGTGCGGCTAAAATGGCCTTAGAAAGCAATGATACGCCACGAGAATTAAGACACAGAGTGTCTTCTAAAGGCGGGACAACCGAAGCGGCTTTAGCCGTATTGTCAGAACAACAATTTGCATCCTTAGTTGACAATGCCTTGCGTATGTCGACAAAGCGTAGCGTTGAATTGGGTGAGTTGCTAGGACAATAACCGTGGATGAAGTCACAGAGCAGACTTTTACTTTATTTAATGGACAATCCATTGCCCTGAAAAGTTGGGGAAATCCTGATGCGCCCCCTATACTGGCAATGCATGGCTGGCTCGATAACTTGTCTAGTTTTGAAGCACTCGCGCCTTGCTTGGCTGAGACGCATTATGTTGTCGCCATTGATTTACCTGGTCATGGCTTATCAGATCCGGCTTTACCGGGGTATATCCATTTGCTTGATACGGTGGGCATGGTTGTACAAGTGCTTGATAATTTGTGTTGGGGAGAAGTGACTATTTTAGGCCACTCTCTTGGGGCTGCGATAGGTTGTTTGGTTGCAGGGAGTTTTCCTGAGCGTGTTAGCAAACTTTGTTTAATAGATGCCTTAGGCCCTTATACTTGTC
>JBEAUL010000005.1:0-3727 GCA_041161475.1 Pseudomonadota bacterium
ACATTAAGTATTATAAATCGTTCAACCACGAATCGCCTTAAGTTTTTTAGTGGCCTAGCACCATTAACTCGATCTCGTAACGACTGTTGTCTCCATGCAATACATATCGCCTTCCTTTACTAGAAACAGCCCCTTTGTCTTCAATGCTTGGTTGACCGTCCATTGCAGGAATACTCCAGGCTTCGACCAACCTTCCTTTTACCCTTTTTAAATCCAGTTGCAAGGTGCCAATTAAATCATCTACATCCCAAGGAGGAAAATCCTGCTCCGCAATGGAAATCAGCAACTTAATTTCTTCCCCTGTTGCCACAGTTCCTTCCCATAACGTCACGTTCTTTGCCTCACTTAAACGCTTAAAAAACCAATTTTTAGGCGCAGAAGGGATCCGAAATTCTTCTGGATGCCCTTGATTTGAGTACTTAGTTACGCTGATGTAAACCTCGTCCCCATTTTCTTCAGACAAGGCTTCTGCCTGCATGTTAATCAACTTTACCTGCAACTTATCTTCTGCATGCACAACTGTACTAACGCCCAACAGGAACAAGCCTGCTACGATAAGCGACCGGATACTGTTTACGCAAACTTGTTTACCAAACACCATGCTTTGAAACTCCTTTTCGTTAACGCAACTGAAGCGTTGCGATACTTTTTCCCATTTTAAGTGCTGCCCCTTCTTGAAGGTCAGACTGCCATGTTACACTGCCTTTGGGGAACAAAACAATCACTGTGGAACCCAACTGAAATCGCCCCATCTCTTCACCCTGCTGTAAATAGATGGGCTTTGGGTATTCAATGGTTTGTGGCCCCTGTGTACGATTGGGTGTTAATGCACCAGACCACACTGTCTCTATTCGTCCAACAATCATTGCCCCAACCAACACCATTGCCATAGGCCCTATGGCGGTATCAAAAAAAGCGATTAAACGTTCATTTTTAGCAAACAGTCCTTCAATGTGTTGGCAGGTGTTGGGATTCACTGAAAATAATTTACCCGGCACGTAAATCATTTTAAGCAAACGCCCTGAAATAGGCATATGAACGCGATGATAATCTTTTGGCGCCAGATAAGCATTTAAGAAAGAGCCGCCTTCAAAGGCATTTGCATAGGCACTGTCTCCGCCTAATAATGCCTGCAAACCATAGTGATGCCCTTTGGCTTGTAAGCGTTGTTGCTTGTGTATATCTGACACCATGCTAACAGCACCATCTACGGGACTGACCACCTGTTGATTATCTCCTCCTTCAATGGGACGGGCTTCCACCTTGAGTGCACGGGTAAAAAAATCGTTAAAACAGGCGTAAGAAAACGGATCGGCTATTTGGGCTTCTGACATGTCGACCGTATATCGACTCAAAAAATAGCGAATAAGATGATTTTTTAACCATGTGTTTTTATGATTGGCTAAATATTGTGCTAACGCATTAATCGATCGTTGCGGCACGATATACTGACACCAGGGCAACAAAGTGCGCCTCCCTTACCGTTTTTTACACAGATTAAAAATAAGTTTACTAAATAACTAAAACTAATGTTTTGAGGTCGATATAGGGCGACTATATCAATATCTCTACAGAATGAAAAGGTTTAACGGCCGTATTAATCAAGACTCAACAACGCCTACGAGGAAAAACTGCATTTTTCTGACAAGAGAAAGAACGATTAAGCCTTCTGCTGATACAGTTTACCGACAATTTCATGCAGTTCGCTGAGTGATTTTTGTGCAAACTTTTCTGTGATATGCTTGACAAGGTCTTCCGACAGGCGGATATCCGTTTTTTGAATCACCAAACGCTCGAATTTTTCTGTTAATGTTTCCGATAATTCCCTGGTTTGCATCCAAATACCCTTGCCTACCCTTAATGCTTTCCTAATCCAATAGACACAAAAAACACACAATACTTAGTTCTTTTGTACCATTTTACTTGATTCCGTTGGCCATCTTAAAAGAAATTCACGCGCTTATCTACCGTTTTTTCGCCCTAAAACAGGCAAACAAGCTTTCGATCTCTTAATTATTCAGTATAACCCAAATGCTCGGCTTTTTTAAGCGCGATCCCAGGAAAACGTCAACACCTCTTCGATGTTTTTTAAGCCAAGCTGTAACATTAACAGCCGATCGATGCCTAAAGCAACCCCCGCACAATTAGGCAAACCCTGTGCTAACGCATCAATCAAGCGTTTATCGATTGGTACTGCTGATAATTTCAGCTGTTTTCTTTTGTCACAATCTTGCAAAAATCGCTCAGATTGAACCCTTGAATCAACGAGTTCATGGTATCCGTTTGCCAATTCCACGCCACGATAATAGACTTCGAATCGTTCTGCAACACGCCCATCTGCGCGATTAATTTGTGCCAGTGCAGCCTGACTTGCTGGATAATGATACACAAAACAAGGGGCATCTGTGCCAATTGCTGGCTCAACCAAATGCGTAAACAACAACTGCAACCAATCGTCTTTGTCCAATGCTTGATGTGAGATAACCGACAAATTTTCCTCTTTTGCTCGCCTAACTAAATCAGGCAAGGTACACACCAGCGGATCTAATCCCGTCTTCTGGATGAAAATCGACTGATACGTCACCCGATGAGACCGCTCTACACACAACAGTTTCTGTAATAAAGCATCCATTTCATTCATCAAATCGAATAAATCAAATCCAACGCGATACCACTCTAGTAAGGTAAATTCGGGATTATGTTGCTTGCCAGCCTCTTCATATCGAAAAGCCTTACACAGCTGATAAACAGACGGAAAACCCGCAGCAAGTAATCGTTTCATCGCATATTCAGGAGAAGTTTGTAAATACCTATCCCCGGATGAAAAAGCCTCTATAAATGGATCGGTTACCGGTGCGCGCCCTAAAAGAGGGGTTTCCACTTCGATAACCCCTCTTTCTGCAAAAAAAGCCCGTATAGCGGCGAGCATTCTGGCACGCGCGCTTACTGCTTCTAGTGTGCCGGTAGGCGCCCAGTTGCCTTCTATTATTGCATGCGTTTTTTTATTTAACGCGAGACACATAGGCACCTGTGCGTGTGTCAATTTTGATCAATTCACCCGACTGTACAAACAAGGGTACCTTGACAACCGCGCCTGTTTCTAATTTTGCCGGTTTGTTACCCCCGCCAGAGGTGTCCCCTTTTAAGCCCGGATCGGTGTCTTCAATTTTTAATACCACAAAATTAGGCGGCGTCACCATAATCGGTGTGTCATTCCATAACAACACCATGCAATTGTCTTGCTCTTTTAGCCACAAAGCTGCATCACCCACCACGGCTGTGCTAATTTCATGTTGCTCAAATGTATCCGATACCATGAAATGCCAAGCCTCTCCGTCGTTATAGAGATACTGCATTTCTTTTTCAACCACATCTGCTGCCTGAACAGACTCACCAGATTTTAAAGTACGCTCAAGAACACGACCTGTTTTTAAATTTCTAAATTTTACCCGATTAAAAGCCTGGCCCTTCCCGGGTTTTACAAATTCGTTTTCGATAATTGCGTGTGGTTCCCCGTCTAGCAAGACTTTCAGTCCGGATTTAAATTCATTGGTAGAATAGCTGGCCATAGGTTTTATTTATCCCCCTAACTGTTTATAATGTGTCAAGTTTCTCATCAAGTACCCATGATACAGCAAAAAAATGACCTTGCAGACACCCCCCGAAGAAATGAGCTGGCAACAGGCGCTAAAAACGTGTATAACCGACGCCAAAACACTGTTTCAAA
>JBEAUL010000047.1:0-39624 GCA_041161475.1 Pseudomonadota bacterium
GTTTTATTTTCGCCACCATTTAAGCATAAAATCCATAAAATGAGATAACAATAACTAAGAAACCAAGTGGCACAGCATAATTGATGCCTATAAAATCATAAAACATCATAGGTACTGAGAATGACTAGTATAACAGAAGCTTTGAGTTATTTAACTAAAGAAAAACCAGAAGTATCAAAAAATTTTTTAGAGGCACTGTCGCTGTCTCAGACAGCACTCAACTCTTGCACACACGAAACAGATGAAGTCATTATTGATTTTTATATTAGCAAAACTTTTTATGTGATTACGAGTATTTGCGAAACCATCAAAGTAACCTACAGCCAATACGCAGCGGCCGAGGACATTTTATTTTCAGATAAATTACCCCATGCAACTTCAACACAATTGCGAAATTATTTATATCACGAATGTCGCATCCCAAAAACAATGGATGAAAAGTTGAAGCTCTCAGCATCGCTGTGTCATTTTCTATATCATCTCTCACTGAGTTTTTATTCAGGGGCAGATCATTCGCACTTTGCTACCAATGCTTTTTTAGTAAAGGTAAATTATTTTTTAAACAAAAGTAATGACTTAACACCTTTTGGTGGAAAAAATATTTTCTTAAAGGCAAATAGTCTTAAAGATATTTGCATCAGTTTTCCAAAAGAAATTTATCCCATAAAACCTTATCGTTCACCTATTAAGCACAAACTTAAATATCACAACAACCCTATAAAACAGATTATTTTTAAGGAAAAAAATGGATTCTTTGGGCTATTAAACAGCTTTGAAAAGGCGAATACCGAGTTTCAAGATCCAATCTCAATTGATGGATTATCAAAAAACATTAAAAAACAAATCGAATCCGTATTTACTGATTGGATCAATGAAGCCATTAAACAGATCGATGTTTTGATTAAAACTGTCAACAAAGAAAGAAAAATGATAGAAGGTATTCAGCAATCACTGAAAGACTGTTTATCTACAAAACCCAATTTTGAAGAAATGAAATACTATGACATCGCTAACTATTTAAGTGATAAATTAAATCAAATTAACCAAATACATTATCTAACGCTTGCTTTTAAAATTGATATTTTTAAACATCTTTCAAGCATTATTCAAAAAGAACACGATAGTTTACTCAAGCTTTTAAGCGAAAATTCGAATGAAATAGATGCCCCCGACATTAAATATTACAGAGAAAATTTACACGCTATTTATACAGATATTCATGAAGCACAAGCGCTGTTAAAAAAAGAAGAGCTTGAAAAAATAGCCACCGAATCACATTATTCGAGTGAATTATCTAAGGCTTTACATCACTTGTTGTATCATAACAAGCCACAATATAACCATTTGTTAAACAGTTTATTGCATGCTATTTCTTTACAACCCTCTTATTATATCCCTCACTTTATAAAAAAATTCTCTGATTTAGTGCTTAATGTAGAGGACAAAGATAAAACAAGTTCTTTTTCTCATGAAGTTTTTTTATCAGAACTCGATCATCATTACACTAGAACCATAGAATTTTTTAAAATCTTTGGTTCTATTGTTAAAAATCAATCTTTAATACAGCAACGTAATGCTATTCCTTTATTTGGGGCAGAAATATATTTGACAGCTTCAATGAATGCAGGATTAAAATTTATTGAAAATATTGAGAAATCCTGTACAAATACCTTTATTCAAACACATATTGCTTATCTTCGCTCACAGTTAGGCATGCGGGACCATCAAAAAATTCACGATATAAATCCAAATAAGTTGAATTTTTTTGAATTAATCTCTTCTTATTCAGGAATAGGAAAATCGATCGCGACATTTAGGCACTACAGTACTACCCTGTCTTTAGATCATAAAATAAAACAAAATATTGAGTTGCTTTATGCTGCTTTTGAAAATGGAACGCCATACCAAACCCCAACCCATCTCGATGCCATGAATTTTACATATTTGTTTGAAACAAATAAAATACAAAATCATGTCACACCGATAACTGCACTGCATAAAGCAAAAAAAATTATGACCTTATTATGCTTTGACAGGGTGTTAAATCATGAACTCAGTTTACTGACCCTTTCTAAAATGAGCGATTTTAGTATCGACAGATCTAATATGCTTAAATTGAGCATGCTCGATGAAACAGAGAAACAGGATAATACCGACAGTGTGAGATTGACCAGTTAAATAGCTTACTCTTCGATTCCTGCAAATTTCTGACGATATAGCTTATTTAAAAATAAACCAATCATGATGCAGAAAAATCCTGCAATGATAAATAACATGGGAACATTAAAGGATTTAGCCAGATATCGGTATATTAAGGTATTCACATACAAGAGTAAACCAATGGTAGCGCTAAAAAATAAGGTTTTTTGACGTAATTTTGTGCTAATGAACAATATACTCCCGACCAGAAAAACAAAGAGTATTTCACTTTTTTTCCTGAAAACAGCATCAAAAACGCCAAGCTGTAATAAAATACTCCCAACAATATACCATACCCTATAAAACAAAGACTTAAAGTGAGAGAAGAAGTAATAAGCAAGACAACATAAAGATAAACCGAGTGTCATGTCTCTGATATTTTCGGAAAAATCGAATCTATCAAATAAATGCACCCACAATAAAGACAAGTATACAATGGATAGCGCAATAAATGGCTCACGCTTACTCTGTAGAATACCTAAAAAAGCACTTATACCCATCACCCCAAATA
This sequence comes from Pseudomonadota bacterium, assembly GCA_041161475.1. Lineage (GTDB taxonomy): Bacteria > Pseudomonadota > Gammaproteobacteria > UBA6186 > Azoamicaceae > JBEAUL01. The sequence goes on from JBEAUL010000047.1 coordinate 2,711, forward strand.
CCATGATGCTGACCGTTTCTGGTTTCAGTAATACGGAGAGTTCATTAAACGACAAAAATAAGCCAGATACCTGAAAAACAGCCCCTAACCCCAGTAAAGCATAGGGGTATCGCTTTGCTTTTGAGGGCGATACCTCTGGTATTTTTTGTAAAATGTATGCCCCTCCAAAAAAGGAGAGTGCTCCGATCAACCCAAAGGTAATAGAAAGCGCTATCGTTGAAATAAATCGCCAGTACACCGTGTAATAACTAATCACACCTGAAAAAATGCATAAGGCGCCTACATAATAAAAAAAGTGTACCCAAGTCAATTTTCGTTGATTTTTATCTGCAGGTAAGGCATGTCGCCAAGCGTAACTCACATCATCTACCCCTAAATGATGTTTACGCATGAGTTCAACAACTTCGCTTAATGCATATTTTTGTTGTTGGCTGTGTCCTTTGTATATTCGGTTCATATATTGCCTAGCCCTCCACCCAACCGATAAATGCTGCGCGATGGCCCAAATCTACTTTACCCTCGGGGTAGGCTATTTTTATGATATAACCTTTTTTAGCAATATTAAAAATAATGGCTTTACTACCGAACATGTACGGGTTGTCAAATGTAATCACGCGATACCCATCAGAGGCTTTTCTATCTGCATTTAATTTTTTTTGTTTAAATGCTTTTAAATCAATGGCTTGTTCAAACTTTTTTGTGCGACGGGTTTTTTCAATTAAACCCTCTATATCAACAGGCAGTAATTCACTTTTTTGTGTTTTCATGTCAAAGAAATACAGCTTAGGAAACAAACCCGTATCGAGTTTTTTCAGTTCAAACTGACTGTCTAACACCATATGCAGTGTGCCATTGATAATCGTATAACGAATGGGTTGATCGTATTTTGGCATCAAGGAAAATAAAAATCCGTGTCGAGGCATCTCCACAAAATGACGACTGATGGCGTTAAAGCCGATCACAGTAATAGAGATGATAAGCGGAAGCACTGCTGCAAGAAGCAGTAAGAGGTGTTTTTTAAGGTACTTCAACCAAAATGATTTCATACAAGATATAGTATAGGCGATTTATGGTGGAAGACCTTCTAGCCAATACACAATCCCTGCCACAAACAAGGCAATCAATACAATTGCAGCCAACCCATCTAATGCATCATCCGACCAAACACGACCCTTCTTATTCACCCACGGTCCCCTTAACTACTTTATCCCAGCGCATTTATCCTTCCTCTATCAGTTTACTAGAAAAAGAAAAAAATTTCCCTAAGCATGCCCCTGTTTCTGTCTTAACTTGATACGTTGTTTGTTAACCAACTATAATTGAAATTAGTTCGTTAACTTATTCGAAATGGAGTGTCGACATATGCTCATTTCCCAAGAATGGGGACATTTAATTGAACAACTTCAACACAATGACCCAAGTATTCAACAGGTAAACCTGTCTCGACAAGGATTATCTAAATCTCAACGCGCAAGTTTACTGCAAGCCTTGTTTGAAAATAGGTGGGTAAAAAAACTCTCTTTAAGCCACAGTCATATCGATAATGAAGACATGGCGCATTTATCCCTACTGTTGCTCAAAAACCAAACGCTGACCCATTTAGACCTGTCTCATAATGACTTTGGACACGAAGGGATTGAAAAATTAAGTCTTGGGCTGTTAAACAACAAGACCTTAACCCATTTAAATCTCAGTGGCAATCATTTGACGGTGTCATCTATACAAGCCCTGGCACACCGCCTGATTCATAATCACTGTCTAAGACAACTCAATCTGAGTCACAATGGATTAACGTCAGAAAGCATGCAGTCCCTTGTACATTTACTCACGTATAATACAACAATTATTGATCTTAATTTGTCTTATAATCAACTGAATCCAGAAGGGATCAAACAATTGGGTGTCGCTTTCTCTCAACACAACGCGATTATCCGTTTAAATATAGGTCATAATCCGCTGGGTTCTGAGGGTGTTGTAAAGTTATGCCAAACACTGATTAACAATACAACCTTACGTCATTTGTCTTTAGGACATGTTGGTTTGGGGCCAACAGGTGCTGAAGCACTCTCTTACTGGTTATCCACTACAGCCAAATTGGTCTCGCTACAATTGCCCGGTAATGTCTTAAAAAGCGAAGGCACCAAGTGGTTGGCTGCGAGTCTTGCAAAAAATCGGCACTTAAAAACCTTAAACTTGTCAATGAACCAAATAGATACGCAAGGTGCTTATCAGTTAAGCTGGCTCCTAAGCCAAACAACCACACTATCTGAATTGGATTTATCCCATAATGAGATCAGAGATGAGGCTGTTTATCCCCTGTCTATGGCATTACGAAAAAACAAAGGATTAACACACTTTAACTTATCGCATAATCCTTTGGTGTTTAGTGATATCAATCATCTCTGTGCGTCTATTGGAACCCATATTCACTTACAATCTGTCCTATTAGATAATACACATCATTCCATCAATGAGCCTTATGTCACACAGTATTTATCCGAAATTTATCATCGAAATCGTAAAATTGCACAAGCTGACTACTTATTAACCCGATTGTTCAGTCGTATTTCAGCAACAAATATTCATGGCGCGCATGCTCGAGCATTTCGTATTATGGAAGCATTGCAAAACCACTATTTTTTAAAAAATACAGGGGTACGTGAAAAATGGATTGAGCATTTAATCCAATTCTATCAAAAATATCCTGGTGAGATACTCATCGATGGATTAAAGCAACTCTTATCTAGTAGCATACAAACAACTTGGTCTCGATTAAAAACGCTATATGCATTGGGTACGGCATACAATCATAAAGGATTGTCTGGAAACACAGCTGCTTTTATCAGTGCTTATGTGTGTTTTGAACAAGTGGCAAATGCCCATTATGAAGATGGAAAAACACGTCTGCAAGTCTTAAAACGAAAATTAAAAGCACTGTACCCCGATCCGCGGTACTTAAAGTATTTAATTAAACAAACCATGCTCACATTACACCAGAAAAAATGGCGCACACACAAAAGTCCGATCAGCAATACCCTATTATTTTATTTTGATACACACAGTGTTTTTCATCATATCAACCTGCACCAATCCATGCATCTCCCGATTCTATTGAATGAAGTGAATGAAGGACCGAGCGTGGCTTAAAATCCAGGCGGTCTGGGGAGGGGGGTACTGCGGTATCTTGGTGTATTTCCCAATTTTGGCGCAGCCCTTTGCTTCAATTTTAACTCTGGTTTATTTTTGAGCGCTTGCTCGAGCAAGAGGGCTTCTTTTTCTTTTCTTGATTTGGATTCCCGCTCTAATTTTCGTTTCTGTTTTTCATAGTGTTTAGCCAAACGTGTGGCAGGCATACCATCGCGTTGAGGCAAGGTAGGGTGTTGAGCCAAACCCAATCCAGTGCCACCCTCTTCAGGCCCTTCTGGTGAAAAATTAAAATCATTTTCTGCTCGATATACGGGTTTTTGATATAAATCATCGGGATTTTCGCGCTCTGCAATGCTCGTACTGCCGACTTTAATCGGTATACGGGAAGCATCCACAAGACGTTGCAGCTCTTTTGGGGACTCCGCTTCTGGTGGCGCAGTTACATCCGTATATGCACGCAACATCTCAGAGGCCAATTTACTGGCAGCTTTCTCTCGTTCTGTTTTGTTGCGCGTTATTTTAGACATACGACAAATACCCCAATTTAAGCATACACTATTATTATACCTATTATACCGCATTCTAAGCGCGCCATAGTCACTTTAGGGAGTATCTAATTTGGCACCGGAGGCCTGTAACAGTTCCATAAACCGTTGACCAGCCCGACCTGCATGCCGATGACTGTGCACGCGTAAATACGCGTTTAAAATATACTGGTATTTTGGCGTTAATAGCAAAGGAAGTATTTTTTTAGCCCGCGCCAATTCTCTGGGCTTATTTGGACGACAGCGTTGCACAAAAATAGCACCCATGATGTCTAAAAATGAGGCTTTTCGTACGGTATCCGCCTGATGAAAGGCGTTAATACAGTGAGTTAAAGCCATGTCTTTGTCCCACTCTAACCAGGTCTGATAAAAGCGCATTACCCACTGCTTTATTTCAGACACACGCTGCTTTTGCCTCATATCGCCTTGCGCTAAGAGCATAAACATCATCGTGGGTACACAGGCTTCAACATTGGCCCAAGAGCAATTCCCTGCGATTTGATAGCGCGTTGGCAAAGAGGCAATCGGTTTTAATCCTAATATTTCCTTTAATTCGGTATGGATGAATTTTTTTGTTTTACCTGGTTGATAGAGTAAAGTATTAATGAGGCCTTGATCAAAACGATACGCTTTTGTCATTTCATAGATAATAACGGTATCTGCGCGAGGACTCACCCCTCTGTCGCATTTTGCAAATAAATGCCGATATCGGACAAAGGTAATTGCATGTCCCATGTAAGCAACCGGTACCATAAACAAACTGTTTTCCGTTTTTTCACGAATTTCTTTGGCATATTGCTTGGGGTTACGGGTGTAGTGTAAACCCAACAATTCGGCAGAAATACGTAACGCCGTGGTAACGCGTCCTAATACATGGGCATAATTGGGATACTTATCCTTTGCCACTGCTGCAACAAATTGTAACAGTGACTGGCGAATTAAATCGATGGTAAACTCTAAAACAAACCCTTCAAAATCAATTTCTACAAATTGTTTTTTAGGATTAACAATATCCACCTGTCCAATTAATTCATATCTGTGCCCGGTTAATTTGGCGTGAATATAGTCTAGCGCAAACACAGGATCGACCTTGTATTGTTCTAGCAAACGGATGAGTGAATCTTGCTGACGCAAAATGGGTTTAACCAAAATAGGCTCACCTTCTGCGGTGTGATGGTTTGGGTCAGCGCCTTGCTTGAGTAAAAAAGCACATAAGTCTGTATCGGCATTGTCTACGGCCCAATACAAAGGCGTTTGCCCCAGCATATCTTCACCATCGACATCCGCCCCCCGCTCGACCAACAAGCGAGCAATCTCAGGCTTGCCTGCAATAATACTTTCTATCAGCGGGGTATAACCATATTGATCGGGTTCATTAACGACGGTCGGATCGGCATCCAAAAAGGCGACAACCCCTTGAGTTGTGCCAAATAAAATTTCATCTGCCAAGTTATCCATCATGGGCATGTGCTAAAATCAGGATTGGCCAGATCGAGGCGTTTCTTTTTCATCCTGCCATCTTTTAATCCGGACACGGGGTACCGTTGCAGAGTCACGCATCGGGTACAGATGTTCTTCGTACTTTTTTCTTTCTATTTCCTTGGTGTTTGCATCTGCGGATGCCGTTTGGCAGACTTGTGTATGCAATGTTCTAAGAAAATTATCCAATTCGCTGGTATACCCACGATACGGTGACCCTTGTCTGTAATGCATGATTCTAACCCCTATTTAGTAATATGGATTTTCTCCACTCTTGTGGTCTGTTACATCTTTGACCGCCAAGACAAATGGTAACTGTGCTGTTAGTGTTTTTTCAATCCCTTGTTTTAAGGTGACATTGGCCATACCGCATCCTTGACAGCCCCCACTAAATGCCAATACAGCGGTTCCATCCTCCTCAATAAACTCAACCAAGGCCACACGACCGCCATGCGCAGCCAAGCCTGGATTGATCTCTGTTTCTATAAGGTAGGTTATCTGATCTGAATGTGCCAGATGCGACATGTCGCGTGCCGGATGATTGCTTTTTTTTAGGTGGGGTGCCTTGATAATCAGCTCTCCGTTGCCTGTTTTATCCGTGGTAAAATCGATTGTTGCGTCTTTTAGATAGGGAATGGCAGATGCTTCAATAAAAAAGTATACTGAACCGCGCATTTGCACGCCATCGGATACCTCGTTTTCTCCTGGTGGGCAAAAATTAATCACGACCTCGGCCCCTGTTGTTCCTGGGGAGACAACCGACACTCGGATTTGCGTGCCTGGAACGTTTTCACGGGCGAGCAATCGAGCAAAGTGCTGTTCTGCCATCGCTGTTATTGTCAGCACGTCAACCGTTTTCATGTGTCACCTCTTTCGTTTTAGAGTCTAAATAGATCCCTGTAGCCTACCACAAGCCAGTGATATAATATACTATGTAAAGTCTATCTACTGCCTAGAGCCATCTCGGAGCAACTGTTATGCCACAAAAAAATACCTTAGACTTTAAAGCACAGGCAACGCAGATGCTGGATATTTTAGAAGAACGATTGCATCTGGGGGATACTGAATCGGCCAAGCAATTGTTGGTGCTGAAGTTTAAAAGTCTGTATGAAATTGGGGTCGCCGCCGGAAGACTGTATGAACGAGAGGGCATCTACCCTTATACCGCCTTCGACAGTTAAGGGCATTCGACTAAACCAAAATTTAGCGAAAAACTTCGTTTTGATAAATAATCTGTTCAACACCTTCCGGTATACCAAAGGTGGCTACTGCACTTGGGTTGTCTGTTAACAACCCTGTTGTATTGCTGGCATTGCTGGGCCAAGCAAATTGTAACCAAGGCAGATTGGCCCCAGCGCTGCTGAGATTGGGTTGTACAACAACGGAACCGAGGGTACCAGAAGGCGATGGAGCCGACAGGGTAAACGCACCAATACCGTTACTGATGGGCGTAATGCTGACCGTTGTAGACAAGGTATTTGGCGTAGGCGTGATGCTAACCCAAGCAGGATTGCTAAAGCTGGTACCATTGTCTGCCGTATTGACCTGAAAATCTGTGCCATTGTAGTACTCTGTTTGAAAAGCGACAGACAAGGGCGCCAATTCAGAACCCGAGGTATTGGCCAAAGTCATGCGACCAAAATAAAATGTTTTTCCACCGTTAAAACTGATACCTGTACCGGTGGCTGTTCCCCCAAACACATAAGGGTTAGAAGCGTAAGTCACACCATCTTGGTCGGTATAGGTAGAGGCCAAGCGTACCTCTAAAGACTCTGGTGGAGACAAAGACACAGCGCTAACACGTTGCAATTTAAACCCTGTACCACTGCCGAAGGTATAGGTGCCTGTTCCATTTCCATTGTCGACAAATGTCACGCTGGAGACAGGACTGCTACTGTTCAAGGTCAAAGTCGAACTGCTGGTATAGGTTGGATTCAGTGAGCTCAGCAGTAAACGCCAAAAATTACCGGTATAGTTTTGGGTGGTCGTGCCTCCCAGTGATTGGGCAGTGACCGTCACCACAGGATTGATTGCAAATGAGAAGGGCTGATCCATATAGGTAAACCCACAGCCCACACACCCTGCATTAAATGCTGGACTGTTGCCCGTCACAGCAAAATTGTTTGGGTAAAACCGTCCGATATTTCCTGTTTCTGGGCCAGAGACATTTCCTGCACCCAGATAATCGCCCCCTTTCACGCTGGCCGTAAATTTAAAAATACCGACTTCATCAAAGCTTAAGGCAGAGGAAGAAAACAAGCCTGGACCTGTTTTGGTAAAATTACTGCCGTTCGCGATAATCCCAGCATTGGTACTGCCGTTTCGGCCACCCACAGGTAACACCACCGTACTCGAGGCCAAGGTCACACTGGCTGGTACGGTTTCGTTACCGTAATTCGGCGTATTAGCCCCGGTGCTGCTTTTGGCTTGTACCGTTGCACTAAAAGGTGCACCGGCTTTGACAAACACCGGATCCGTTGCACTTGTCGCTGCTGGATTGATTGGACTTGTGATACTGACAGCAAATTGCGCTGGTTTTACCACGAAGACATCCGTAGAGCCCACTAAAGTGGTCGCTGACAAGGTATCTTGGGCAGAAATCTGGATAGCACCTGCATCTTGATAATTAAACAGAACAGATGCTTGTCCATTGGTAAAAGTGACATTCTGAGTGCTGCTTCCAGCTTGTGCTGTGTTGATTGTTGCCCCATTAACGGTGGGTATCACACCGGCGCTGGCGATGGGATTACTGTAAGTTACCCAAAATTTCAGCGTTTTAGTACCATTGTAACTGGTCAACTTTCCGCAAACGGCATCTCCTAAGTTCGACCCGCCGTAAGCCGTGATATACATGTTAGCGCCCGTACCTGCAGTCAAAGCACTTGCAAAAGGGGGGGTATTAAGCGTTGTTGCTGTAATGGCAAATCCCGAGGGATAAAAGCTCACAGGGGTGGTGCCTGCAATACTTGTGTTCGAGGTTTGATAAGCCCTTAACGTAATCGGAGAACTACCAGAACTATAAGTCAATGCAAAGTCAGCGGTACCCAGGTCACTGTATGCATAAGTATACGTTGCCACACCACTGTTTGCTGTTGCTTGGTTAAAAACGCCATCGCCATTAACCAATGTCCATGTGCCGGTCCCAGACTGTGTCGTCAATGTAATATTTCTGGTATAGGCTGTTGCTGTTGCAGCACCATTTTTAGCAGTCACGCTTACAACTTGTGGTGTACAATTGGTGGCATTGCTGGTGGCACTGACTGTAAAAGCCGTTGCTGTTGTAAACGGCGCTGTCTGAGAAATACTGGCTAAGGTAGAAGCGGTTGTTCCATTTGGAGAGATAATACTGTTACTTAAGCCCCGCAAAGTATAACTTCTATTTGTTGGCGTTGTAGAGGTTAACCGAACAAAATACGTTCCTGGTCCCAGTATGAGCGGTGACGCAAAAGTAAAATTTTCGATTGCAAAAGCCGTACTAAACATCGAAGAAGGCAAAGAAACTTGGGCTAACAATGTTCCGCTGGCATTCACCCCACTGTAAACAGAGAGCACTGCTGGTAAAGAGGTTGCGCTGTTTCTATTCATGTTTAACTGTGCCCCCATAAAAGTAATGGGAGAATTGACCGTTAAATACCATGCGCGCGGTGTTGACGTATTGACAGTACTGTTTGTGGTGCCTCCCCCTGAGTAAATATAATCACTTTCTGCTTGAGCGATACTTACTGTGCTTATCAGTAGGAGCATCAATACTGCCAATATCGTAGTGCACTTGCTTATCCGATCTATAATGGCAGAATATAAACTAAAAAAATGATGCATCTAGGCACTCTCATTCCAAATAAACAGAATAAATACTATCGTGATTATAAGCGCGGTCTGCAATAATAGCTAACGCACCACCTCATTTTGATAAATAATCTGCTTAGATCCTTCTGACACACCAAATGTGGCTACTGCACTTGGATTGTCTGTTAACTGTCCAGTTGTATTCGTTGTATTGCTGGGCCAAGCAAATTGCAACCAAGGCAGATTAGCCCCAGCGCTGCTTAGATCGGGTTGCACGACAACGGAACCAAGGGTACCGGAAGGAGAGGGAGCCGACAGCGTAAACGCACCAATACCGTTACTGATGGGCGTAATGCTGACCGTTGTAGAAAGCGTATTTGGCGTAGGTGTGATGCTGACCCAAGCAGGATTGCTAAAGCTGGTGCCATTGTCTGCTGTATTGACTTGAAAATCGGTTCCATTGTAATACTCTGTTTGAAAAGCGACAGACAAGGGCGACAATTCAGAACCCGAGGTATTTGCCAAAGTCATGCGACCGAAATAAAATGTTTTTCCACCGTTAAAGCTGATGCCTGTACCGGTGGCTGTTCCCCCAAACACATAAGGGTTAGAAGCATAAGTCACACCATCTTGGTCGGTATAGGTAGAAGCCAAGCGCACCTCTAAAGACTCCGGTGGAGACAAAGACAAAGCGCTAACGCGTTGTAGTTTAAACCCTGTGCCACTGCCGAAGGTATAGGTACCCGTGCCATTCCCATTGTCAACAAATGTCACGCTGGAGGCAGGACTGCTGCTGTTCAGGGTCAAACTCGAACTGCTGGTATAGGTTGTATTCAGTGAGCTCAACAGTAATCGCCAGAAGCTGCCGGTATAGTTTTGAGTGGTCGTTCCCCCTAATGATTGGGCGGTGACTGTCACCACAGGATTGGTTGCAAATGAGAAGGGCTGATCCATATAGGTAAACCCGCAGGTCACACAGCCTGCATTAAAGGCTGGACTGTTGCCCGTTACAGCAAAATTGTTTGGATAAAACCGTCCGATGTTTCCTGTTTCTGGGCCAGAGACGTTTCCTGCACCCAAATAACTGCCCCCTTTCACGCTGGCCGTAAATTTAAAGATACCGACTTCATCAAAGCTCAAGGCAGAGGAGGAAAATAACCCAGGACCTGTTTTGGTAAAATTACTGCCGTTAGCAATAACCCCGGCATTGGTACTGCCGTTTCGGCCACCCACAGGCAACACCACGGTACTCGAGGCCAAGGTCACACTGGCTGGTGTGGTTTCGTTACCGTAATTCGGCGTATTAGCCCCTGTGCTGCTTTTGGCTTGTACCGTTGCACTAAAGGGTGCACCGGCTTTCACAAACACGGGATCGGTTGCACTTGCCGCTGCAGGGTTAGTGGGACTGGTAATACTGACAACAAATTGCGCTGGTTTCACCACAAATGTGCCCGTAGAGCCCACAATCCCGCCGACAGGTAAAGGCACTGAAGCGTCTTTAAAACTGACAATCAACGAACCTGCGTCTTGATAATTAAACAATACCGTGGCTTGACCATTTAAAAAATTAACCGTTTGTGTTGTGGGCGCAGCAGAAGACGTGCCAATGGCAGTACCCCCGATGGTTCCGGCAATGGTACCGCTTGTCGGATTCACATAACTAGACCACATATTAATCGTTTTGCTGCCAGTATAGGTTTCGATAACACCGCAGGTAGCATCAAATGCGGTGGTACCATAGGCAGTGATGTACATATTGGCTGCTGTACCTGCTGTTAAGGTTGAACCAAAACTTGCCACCGTTCCTGTTGGTGGGTTGGGTACGGGCGATGCAGTAATGACAAAGGCGCTTGGATAAAAATTCACGGGTCCAAAAGTACCTAACAACGTTGGGGTGGCTGTTTCATAAGCCTTCAAGGTAATGGTCGATGTACCTGAAGGGTAACTTAATGAAAAAACCGCCACACCGTTGTCAGAAGTACTGTAGGTGTAATTTGCTATACCGCTGTTGGCTGTTGCTTGGTTAAAGGTACCTGCCCCTGTTACCAGACTCCAGTTACCTGAACCCGATTGTGTATCCAAGGTAATCTGTTTGTTGTAGGTGGTGAGTGTTGAACCATTACTGCGTGCGGTCACCGTTACGTTTTGACCGGTACAGTTTATCCCGTTGCTGGCCGTGCTGATCAAAAAGTCGGTTAAACCGACAGGTAAGGTGGTACTGATGGTCGCTAAGGAAGAACTGATCGGCGTTACACCATCAATCGAAATAATGGCCCCTCTGTTTCCTTTGATAAAAAATGCTTTCGCCTGTTGTGGTGGCGCAGTAGAGGTCAAAGAAACATAGTAGGTACCGGGAGAAAATGTCACTGGAGATGAATAGTTAAAAAATTCATCTGTATAGCTACCCGAAAAAGAACTTGCAGGCAAGGTTACCGTTCCCAACAACGTACCGGCGGAGCTGGTACCACGGTACAAAGACAACGTCACTGTATTCGTGGCACTGGATCCTTTCTTCATGCTCAAGTGCCCACCCTGAAAGTCAAACGATCCATTGGCCGTAATCCACCACTCCGAGGTATGGCCATTGTCTATCTGCGTTTGTGCACCTGTGTTGGGTGTCCACACATAGTAAGACAAGGCGTTTGCGCTATTGGCGAACCCTAACACAAACCACAAGGCTATCCCAAACAACACAGACACCCACCAAGCGGTTGCTTGCTGTTGTTGGAAAAGCCCTGTTGTCGTTGTTCTCGCGTGATACTTCATGTGGCTCACACCCCTAATTGTGTGTATTAACACACAACGATACCCAGAAACTTAACTACCCATACACTTTATTATAGGCAAGTTTTTTTAGAAAAATGACTCACCTTGACTATCCTGTTGATTTGTTGGGCATTTACACCTTTACAAAGCACGCTTGCTTGGATATAGTTCATTATTAAGCGAGCGCTAAGTACAATGCTTTGGGGGGTTTACGTGGATTTTTTATATCAAAACAGCAAAAAAGAAGACTCAACGTCTTCTCCTGCCCATAAACTAAATAATGAAGCGCCTTCTGTCCCAGACCAAATAGAACTCACAGGCGATGCAGCGATTTTAAACAAAAAATTTCAATTGCGCTGGAATGAACATGCCAAGGGGAATATCAGCGACAGGGAGTTAGCCAAGTCTATTCTTGATATCTCTCGTTCCAAATACGGTGTACATTCGAATACTTCTCATCAAAAACACAAACCAAAATAATTGTCTTACTTTCTTTATTCATAGTGTGTCTTCATTCTTTATCCCACTCCAAAGAATCGCTATACTGGTCCAGAGGTGTTTGACTCGCTTGTATCAGCGATTTCTTCATTCCAGGAACCGTCATTAGGTATAATGTTTCTATCATAGATGAGGTTTTTTTAATCAATTTGAACAAATTTTCTCTTATCCAGTTGATGGGGTATATTTTCATTTTCCGCTTCCTTTAATCATTATTTTCCAGACAACCGTTGTAACAAAGTGTCTACGAATTGCAATCGAATCGATTTTTCTTGTAAATCAGCGGAAAATTTTAGTTTATGCGGTCCAGCAAACTGGTAGGTCTGATGCGATTGCTGAATCAATTGAATGATCACACTGGGATTGACTGTGGTGTGTTGCGTAAACTCAAGCCAACCCCCTTTTGCATGGGCTTCTATTCTGCTTATCCCGAGCGCAAGGGCCTGTCGCCGTAAACGGGCCAGTGCAAATAAACGAGACACGGGCTCTGGCAATACCCCAAATCGATCGCGTATTTCTTCTGCCAAAGCGTCGCTCTCTTTCTTACTGGACGTACTTGCAATGCGTTTGTATAGCACCAAACGCGTATGCACATCTGGCACAAAGGTCTCTGGAATCAAGGCAGGTATCTGTAAATTCACTTCCCCTACGCGGTCTACCATGTCTTCTAGGGTTAAGATTTTACCGTGTTTAATGGCATTAACCGCTTTGGCCAATAGCTCTTGATACAAAGAAAACCCAACGGCTTGAATTTTACCACTCTGATCTTCCCCTAATAATTCTCCGGCTCCCCGAATCTCTAAATCATGTGTGGCCAGGGTAAATCCTGCGCCTAGTGTTTCGGCAGCTTGCAGCGCCAATAATCGTTTTTCTGCATCTCCTTTTAACAAGGAATGAGGGGGTGTTAAGCAGTAAGCATATGCCTGGTGGTGCGAGCGCCCTACTCTACCCCGCAGTTGATGTAACTGAGCAAGCCCTAATTTATCGGCTCTCTCTATGATAATCGTATTGGCAGACGGAATATCAATACCTGTTTCGATAATGGTGGTACAGACCAATACATCAAAACGTTGATGATAAAAGTCAGACATCACCCGTTCTAATTCACGCTCATGCATTTGTCCATGCGCAACACAAACGCGTGCACTGGGTATCCATGCTTGTATTTCTTCTGCCCTGCGTGTAATCGTTTCAACCGTATTATGCAAATAGTATACTTGGCCACCCCGATGTAATTCTCGTAAGATGGCTTCTTGAATCAGTGGCACCTGAAATGCTTGAACAAATGTTTTAATCGATAAACGACGTAAAGGCGGTGTTGCAATAATCGATAAATCACGCACGCCCCCCATTGCCATATTCAAGGTACGAGGAATAGGGGTTGCGGTTAAAGTTAATAAATTAACGGTTGATCGCAATTTTTTAAACGACTCTTTTTGTTGTACCCCAAATCGATGTTCTTCATCGATAATAACCAAACCAAGATTGTTAAAACAAACCTCTTTTTGCAATAATTTATGTGTGCCAATCACAATGTCAAGCTGACCTGACTTAAGCTTTTCTAGCACCTTTTTTTGCTCTTTTTGTGTTCTAAAACGAGAGAGCGATTCAATCGTTACGGGAAAAGCCGCAAAACGATCGGCAAATGTTTGGGCATGTTGTTCCACCAATAAAGTCGTTGGGGCTAAAACCGCCACTTGCTTTCCTGCAGCAACAGAAACAAATGCTGCACGTAGGGCCACTTCTGTTTTACCAAAGCCCACGTCACCACAAATTACCCTGTCCATTGGCGCAGGCGCATATAAATCAGATAATACTGCCTCAATTGCCATTGCCTGATCGGGCGTTTCCTCGAATGGAAACTCATCTACAAACAATTGATAATCTGCATCAACCGGTTTTAGGGCCTCTCCTTGATACGCTGCACGAGTGGCGTATACCTGTAACAATTCGGCTGCGACATCTCTCGCTTTTTCTAGGGCCTCTTGGCGTGCTTTTTTCCACTGCCCTGTACCCAATCGGCTTAAGACAGGCTCTTTGCCCAAACCACTGTATCGGCTGATCAAATCTAAAGACGACACCGGAACGTATAATTTATCCCCTCCCTGATACGCCAAGGTTAAGTATTCTCCCGACTGTTCTCCAACCGTCATTTGAGAAAGCCCAAGATAAAGACCAATGCCATAGGTTAAATGCACCACAGGCTCACCGATATTGAGTTCCACCAAATCCCGAATAATCGCTTCTTGATCGATCGCGCGCTGTTTTTGGCGTGTCCGTTGTTGGACAATACGTCGCCCAAACAATTCTGCTTCGGTGATTATCCATAAAGGTACGTCAGATAAAAAAGTACCAGAGACAAAAGGCGCCAACACAATGGACTGTGCCGGTAGAGGCTGTGCAGAGAGAAAAGATGCCCAATCATCAAATACCACGGGATGCCATCCCGCTTTGTTTAACAAGGTCTGTAGTACACTGCGCCGACCGGCTGTTTCACAGGAAAATAATACGGGCGCCGTCGCTGTCTTTAAAAAATCAGTGAGCGCAGACAAAGGGTTTGCGTCACGTGCGTGAATACGTAAATCGGGGATAGCTACTTCATCTGTTTTAACAGTGACACGAATCGCATTTGAAAACAGTTTAATTTGTTGAAAAAGCGTTGGAACCTGAACAAATAAGTCTTTCGGAGGCATCAAAGGATAGGTAATGTCGCTACCATACTGCGCATAACGGTGACACACTTCTTCCCAAAATGATTCTGCGGCTTTTTCTATCTCCCCAAATCGAATAATTTGGGTATCGGGTTGCAGATAATCCAGCAAGATTTCTGTCTTTGGAAAAAACAAGGGTAAAAAATATTCAATCCCTGGCGGAGATTCCCCCGCACTGACCCATTGGTATACCGATGCTTGACTGGGCACGCCTGCAAACAGCTGACGCCATGCATTTCTAAAATGAATAATACCGGCTTCTGTCATCGCACATTCACTGGCTGGTAGCAAGTGAATACGGTCTAACTTTCCAGCCGATCGTTGTGTTTCAGGATAAAACCAACGTAATTCATCCACCTCATCCCCAAAAAAATCAATTCGAATGGGCCATTCCGATCCCATTGGGTATACGTCTAATAGCGATCCTCTAACCGCCAATTCACCATGTTGATTGACTTGTTCTACCACCCGATATCCAGCAGCTTGTAGCGTAGAGCGAAGGGTCGATAAATCCAGTTGCTGACCTTTAGAAAGCACAAGCCCATGCGTTAACAAGTAATCGCGTGGACACAAGCGATGCATCATGGTTGCAATCGGAACGATTAGAACCCCTAAGTCCTCTTGCGTTAAACGATATAATGTACTCAGTCGATCTGAAATAATATCTTGATGAGGTGAAAATCGATCGTACGGCAGGGTTTCCCAATCTGGGAAAGACCATATCAAGGATTCTTTTGCTTCTCCTAAAAAAAAGCGCAGTGTCTT
The DNA here is from genome assembly GCA_041161475.1 of Pseudomonadota bacterium. Classification (GTDB taxonomy): domain Bacteria; phylum Pseudomonadota; class Gammaproteobacteria; order UBA6186; family Azoamicaceae; genus JBEAUL01. Next base: position 18,408 of record JBEAUL010000047.1, read on the forward strand.
ATCCAGTGCTGTTGCCGTATGCGAATCAGGGACAATAACAAGCCGTTGAGCTGGATGACTCAACAGTTGACTGGCTAACTTCCAGGAAAAGGTAGTAATGGATTCATCAGAAAACACAGGAAATAAGGTACCAGGGGCGCTTTATTTATGCAAGTTATAACGATGGGCTGCTCTTACTAGTGCATGCATGCTTGCGATTGCAACACACTTTACGATACACTCAGGCAAATTATTTATTGTGCGCTGTGCTTCACATTAAAAATAAGTTAACTTACCAACAATCATAATAAAACATTCACAGGAACGCCTTCTATGTTTAATACTATCGCTCGACAAGCATTGATTTTTTCTACCGTATTATTGCCAATGACCGGATTTGCTGATTTTTCGGCCCATGAGCAGTTTAAAATGGGATTAGAGCAAGCACGCTATCATTATAGCGAAACCTCAGGCGGACAACATGTGATGGACGCTTCAGGTCCCCTTTCTGGTGTGAACGCGTCCTATCAATATACATTCAACCCTAAGTACGCCATTACCTTGGATGCACGTGGATTAATCGGTGTTGAAAATTACAATGGGCATCTGGTCAATCTTGCCACCGGCGTAAGAACACCCTATAAAACAGGGTATTCCACTCGAAACAAATTGTTCGAAACAAGGGTGCTGCCCAGCATACAATCCGACGGTTTATTTTTTTATACAGGACTCGGGTATCGCATGAAATCCGATGAATCCATGTATTCTAATACCTACTCCTATCCCAGAAAGTCGCAATATCTTTATATGCCTTTTGGTATCCAGATGCCTACCACCTATAACGGCATTCCAATCACGCCTTACATGGAATACGATTTGTTTTTACACGGCAAACAAATTTCAAAATCAAGGAACATTGGCACAACCGTTCATGAGCAAAAATCCGGCGTAGGCTTTAAGGCTGGTGTCGCTATCCAAGTAGACAATGTGGATATTGTGCCTTACATCAACTATTGGCATATTGACGACTCTAGTGTGGATACAGTGCCTTATGGTCCCGGATTCATCAACACAATTGAACCCAACAATGTTACCTGGGAAGTGGGACTTAAAGTCACCTATCGATTCTAAAATCACTCTGTCGTAATCAGTAATCGAGTGCCCACAGAGACCTCATCAAACAAGGTGATCAGGTCTCTGTTGCGCATACGGATACAACCGCGCGATCCAGGCTGACCCAACTGGGTATCGTCTGGCGTACCATGAATGTAAATATAGCGTTGCATGGTATCGACTGTCCCCAAACGATTTTTGCCCAGCTCCAGTCCACTGAGCCATAATATTCGCGTTAAAATCCAATCTCGACCGGGGTATTGTTGCGCCAATGCGTCGGAGTATAATTCACCAGTGGGCCTACGACCCACAAACACCGTATTCGCTGGCTTGCCTGCACCAATTTTAGCGCGGATGATGTGCCAACCTCTGGGTGTCTTTTCACTACCACGCGTCTCTCCTGCGCCATTTAAGCCCGATGAAATCGGATAGTGTATTGGATCTGCATCTCGATAGAGAACGGATAAGGTTTGATTTTTTAAACTAACTAACAAGGAGAGAAGGTCTGTTGCCACAAATATATACTTCCCTGTCTATGATGGATGACCTAAAATCACCGCACATAAGAAAAAGGCCCTAACCATTTTGTCAGAGCCTTGTCTCTATCGGCAAACACTGTTAGATAACAGCGTCTTCTAGCTCTGCTTGTTGCACCACGGACTTATCACCCACTGGTTTCAACTGCTTGAGCCATGCCTTGATCACACCCGATTCTCTGTGGGCAATTTTTGGATCTTTAAAGGTATGGGTTAGTAAATACATCCCTTGAATCGCTGCAATATAATGTGTTGCTAAATCGTGCGATGCATCACCAAAACCTAAGGCTCTAAATTGTGTTGCACTCCATTCAACCACATCATGTAACAATTTTGCTGCTTGATCGGCCAATGAACCACCTTGCTTACCCAATTCTTGGCACAACCCACCGATTGCACACCCATAACGGGCTGTTCTGTCTAACTCTTCTGGGGTAGATTCCATAAATGCAAACAAGCGCATCATCGGCTCGGCGATATCATTCAACTTAGACAATCTTTCTGCGTACCAGCTAGCGTGTCTTTCAATAACCGCTTCGCCAATGGCTTCTTTCGTCTTAAAGTAGTAATAGACATTTCCCAATGGCACATCTGCTTCTTGAGCAATATAAGCGAGGGTTGTTAAATTAAAGCCATGTTGGTGAATTAACACCATGGCTGCTTCAATTAAACGGATACGTTTATCTGTTTTCCGTGGCATACAATTTAATCCATATTCAGTTCATTTAAGGGATTATTCTCCCCGATACCAACTATAGACCTAACGAAACAAGCGCTACATACAGTAGGGCACCCTTCATTTGGCTATAATCCCCTTTCTTAATTTATGAGTATACAAAATTACACTTCAGTTGAATAGCTCTTTATACATTTTTTTATTGCGGCAACTGAAACCGATCGCCATAGCGTTCCAATAATGTCTGTTGTTTTTGTCTAAACAACAGATCGTTTTGTTGAATGTAATGCAGAAAGCCCCCCTGAAATGGGGGAAAACCTGCGCCAAATAACAATCCCGCATCCACACTGTCGCTGTCTGACACAACATGGTGGGCCAACACATCAAGACAAGCAATCCACAAACAAACCATCAATCGATCGAGTATATCAGCAGGCGCGTCTATTACTGTGTGCGACTTATTTCGTACTGGATTGCCTTTGTTATAAGCATAAAATCCCCTGTGCGTTTTTTTACCCAATGCACCTGTTTCTACCAATCGTGCCAACGTACTCGGCAGAGGTGTCTCTGGCATCAAGTGTTTGATCACCATCGCACAGACATCCAGTCCAACCGTATCCATTAGTAAAAAGGGCCCCATCGGAAACCCCGCGGATATAGCGACGGTATCAATCGTCTCAATAGAAAAACCTTCTTCTAACAAAAGCATACTTTCCATTAAATAAGGCATTAGAATGCGATTGACTAAAAATCCTGGCGCACTGTTGACTAAAATGGGTAACTTGCCCCATTGTTTTACCCAGTTCATGGCCGCCGCAATATATTTTGGATCGCTTTGTTCACCCGAAATGACTTCTACCAAAGGCATTAATGACACTGGATTAAAGAAATGCAACCCGATTAAGCAATGGGGATTCCGTAATGCCACTTGAAGGGATTCTAAGGGTATCGTTGAGGTATTGGTTGCAATAAAAGCACCTGGCTTGAGTTGAGGTTCTATCGAACGCAACAAGGCTTTTTTAACACTTAATTCTTCAACGACAGCTTCAATCACCACATCTGCGTTTGCAATCCCTTCATCTGAACGCGCTGGAATCAACCTGTCGACCGCAGCTTGTATGGCATAAGGATTTTTTAATTTACGCGCAAATAATTGTTGTGCTTCTTTCAATACAATGGCAACTCTGTCTGGATTTTCATCACTGATGCTGACAACACTGCCTTTTGCAGCCAACCAGGCAGCAATATCCCCTCCCATTCTTCCAGCACCAACCACATGTACCCGTAAAGTATCGATCTTTGGCGCTTTATCCCCTTTTGTGGTTTTTAAATGCTCTTGCAAGAAAAAGACGCGCACCAAGTTTTGCGCTGTTTCTGAAGAGACCAAACGCATAAAGGTTTGCACCTCATCTCGATACCCTTGATGACCTTGTAACACATTGGTTTTTTTCCAATTCTCAATCACCTGAAAAGAGGCGGGGTAATGCTGTTTATTGATTTTTTGATGTAATGTGCGTTCAACAATCGACAATATTACCGTACGTACAATCGACCATCGCCAGATTAAAGACCAATATACTGAGGGAGTAACCGTGGGTTGTGTATTCAAGAAGAAATCAATCGCAGCCAAGACGTGTCTTTTTTCAACCACACTGTTGACCAAGCCCAACTGTAAGGCACGCTTTGCTTCAACGGGTTTGCCACTGACAATCATTTTTATTGCTTCCCAGCATCCGATACGGCGGGCCAACCGCACGCTACCGCCCCACCCAGGCACCACGCCTAAGGTCACCTCAGGTAAACCCAATCGTGTTTTTTCACTGTTGGTGGCAATACGCGCGCGACACGCCAAAGCAAGTTCTAAACCGCCACCCACACAAAATCCATCGATCACAGCCAAGCTAAAAAAAGGTGCCTGTTCTAATTGCATAAAAACACGTTGGCCCAACTCAATCAAGGCTTGTACCGCATCCGGATCGTTTTTAGCAAGCGTAAACAGTTTGATATCTGCCCCAGCGATAAAGCCACTGTCTTTACCTGACTGCAATACCATGGCAGTGATTTGTGCTTCCTTTAAATCTGCCAAGACCTGTTCTAAAGCCATTAAATTTTCTGGATTTAAGGTATTGACACGATTGTCTTTTTTATCAAAATATACCCATGCGACTGCATTGGTATCCACTGTTACACGCCAATCACCATATGTTGCTTTTACCGTCATATTAATAACATTCCCTATTGTGTTTCTAACAATACTGCACCGCCCTGCCCGCCACCAATACACAAGCTTACCAAGCCACGCTTGGCTTTTTTGCGTTGTAAAATGTTTAGCATGTCTAAGACCAATCGTGCACCACTGGCACCCACCGGATGTCCGATGGCAATACTACCTCCGTACACATTGAGTTTGCCCATTAAAGGTTGCGTTTCACATTCGCTGTTTAACAGTTCTACACACGACAATACTTGCGCTGCAAAGGCCTCATTAATTTCCACGTAATCAATGTCATCCCAGGTAAAAGCGTGTTGCTGTAAAACACGTTTCATCGCGTACACTGGACCCAAGCCCATATCTATTGGGGCTAAGGCTGTCCATTGTGTGCGATGCATTTTACCTAGAACAGATAACTGATATTTATCTACGGCCTGTTGGCTTGCCAAAATCAGCAAGCATGCGCCATCCGCAATGCTTGAACTGTTGCCAGCAGTCACCTTACCAAAAGGGGGTTCAAATACGGGCTTTAAGGTCGCCAATGTTTCTGGGGTGGTGTTTTTACGTATACCCGTGTCTTGTACAATACGATGCCCTTCTAAATCAAACAGCGGCATCACCGTTGAAAAATGTCCTTCGTTATATCCTGCTATCGCCGACAAATGGCTGTGACAGGCATAAGCATCCATCTGTCTACGACTAATCCCATACTTATCTGCCAAGTACTCCGCGGTTTGTCCCATAGACAATCCAATCACCGGATCGGTTAATCCTTTTAATAATCCTATTGTGGGTTTTAAATTGTTGACACGTAAGTCGCGGATAATGGACAGTTTTTCGAACCAAGTCTTTGCGCGCGTAAACCTCGCCCACCAACGCAACAATTCAGGTCGCCACAGTACTGGCGCGCGACTCATGGCCTCTGTACCACCGGCTAAGATCAGGTCACTGCGACCACTGCTAATCTGTTGCCAAGCACAATCAAGGGCTTGTAAACCCGAGGCGCAATTGCGTTGAACTGTCCAAGCCGGCGTTTCTGTCATTCCCAAGCGCAATGCCAACACACGTCCAATATTGGCTTCGGTTACGTCTGGCATCACGCAACCTACAATCACTTCGTCTATGGCTGCCTTTGAAAAAGAGTGGCGACCCAGTAAAGAACGACCCACAGAAACCGCTAAATCAGAGGCTTTAAGGGTAGAGGGCAACCCGGTGGCTTTTATAAAAGGGGTTCTTAGTCCATCAACAATATAGACTGGTGCTTCTGCTACCGACATATGAATTCCTTTTCCTTATGTTTTATTTGACTGTAATGCGTTAAAAGAAAATACATCCACCCCAATGACCGCTTGACGTAAAGATTCATATCGTTCACAAACGATGCTTTCGGCCTCTGACAATATATCCATTTCTAAGGCCCAAGCCAATTGCATAGCACGATCAGAACGATAGGACAACCATAACCCCTCTTTTTTTAGGGCTTCAGCAATTTTTTTCCAAATAGGCGCGACAACAGCCTGTAATTCAAATGCCTTTTCCAAGACATCCACTGGCGTTAGGGCATCCATATCTGGGGAAGTTGTTGCACGATAAGTATAGGTACTCAGCATATCCCTTGCCTCTGACAAGGTCATCATGTCTTTGGCCACTATGGCATCTTGGGCGTCGCTTGGCTCAAAGCTTGGTTTACCGAAAGGGAACCAACATCGACGTACCACGCGCCCCAACCAAGGCCAAGAAAAATTCCCCCAAAAGTCCCACAAGGCATTGGCTGCCCGATGTGCACAGGTGTTTAAGGCCCACGCACTTAAGGTCACAAATGTCTTGATGTCTGACTTTGTTTCGGCATAACGAACCACACATGCTGCCATATACAAATGGCTAAACATATCCCCTAATCGCGCAGATAAGCGTTCTTTTCGTTTTAGGCTGCCCCCTAAGACCAGCAAAGCGGTTTCTGTCATTAACCGTAAACACAACGACAGAAAGCTTAGCTGACAAAGCACGCGACGGTGTTGTTTGCACACGGTGGCATGGCCTAAACGGAAAAAATATTTTCCTGTACAGAGATGAAACAGTAAGCGCAGTTTAATGGATAAAATCGACTTAAGATGAGATAAGAAGGGTTCTTCAAATGCAACCGCATTCATTGCTTGTATTTCGTCTAAGAGATAGGGGTGACAACGTACCACACCTTGGCCAAAAATCAATAAATTACGTGTCATGATATTGGCCCCTTCTACCGTAATGCTGATAGGCACAGATTCGTAAGCACGTGCAAGATAATTGCTTGGCCCCATCATAATGGCTTTTCCACCATGAATATCCATGGCATCATTCATCACGGCACGTCCCAGTTCTGTTGCATGGTATTTGGCAATACCCGAGATAACCGATGAGTGCACAGACTGATCAACAATGCCAGCTGTCACAACCCGCATGCTTTCCAGTAAAAAAGTATGTCCAGCAATACGGGCAAGACCCGCCTGAATGCCTTCGAATTGTCCGATGGGCAAATGAAACTGTTCTCGTATCGTGGCATAAGCACCAGTGGTTCTATAGCAGAGTTTGGCCAAGCCAGTACTTAATGCTGGCAAAGAAATTCCTCGACCAGCAGCCAAGCAGGCCATTAGCATTCGCCACCCCTGCCCCACACAGGCTTTTCCACCAATGACCCATTCCATCGGAATAAAGACGTCCTTTCCTTGTGTTGGGCCATTTAAAAATGCTTGATTTAAAGGAAAATGGCGTTGACCAATTTCTACTCCAGGGTGATTGGTGGGTATTAGGCACAATGTAATACCCAGTGCTTCTTTTTTCCCTAAAAGACCGTCTTTATCAAATAATTTGAACGCAAGGCCCAATAGTGTTGCTATAGGGGCAAGGGTAATATAGCGCTTAGACCAAGACAAACGAATACCCAATACCGATTCTCCCTGATAGTCACCGTAGCACACTGTCCCTGTATCAGGAATACTGCTTGCATCACTACCCACTTCTGTTCCCGTTAACGCAAAGCAGGGAATTTCTTCTCCCGTTGCCAGACGAGGCAAATAATACTTTTTTTGGGATTCTGTCCCATAATGCAACAACAGTTCCGCTGGTCCTAAAGAATTGGGTACCATTGCAGTGACAGCGGCTGCAACACTGTGTGTTGTTATTTTTTGTACCACAGTAGAATGGGCAATTGCTGAAAATCCCAATCCGCCGTAGGCTTTTGGGATAATCAGTCCAAAAAATTTCTCCGATTTAAGATAGTCCCACGCAGCGACTGGTAAATCTAAGTCATAATGCGTACTTTTCCAATCATCTATTAACCGACACAGATGACTTACAGGACCCTCTATAAACGCTTTTTCTTCTGCGGTAAGGTCCTTTAATGGTATTTGTGCCCAGTCACCCCAGGATACCTCTCCAGACAACAGCGTGGCCTCTTTCCAAACATCGCCCGATTGTAAGGCTTCATATTCTGTGTCGCTTAAAGGAGGTAACTGTTTTTTGACGGCTTGGAAGATGGGTTCAATGATCCGAAATCGAAGCGTAGGGGCATACCAAACGACAACAAAAGCAAGCAAAATAACCCAATAGAGCATGACCCCAAGGCTGAATGTTGCCTGTCCTTTGTACAAAAACAGGCCCAGCAAAGTAGCAGCCAAGGTATAACACCATAAGGGCGCCTTCCATACCATGCCAACGCCCAGCCCCAGTATTATCCCTGTCCACAATAGACCATTCATCCTTGAAGTCTCCTAACGTATACCCTAAAATCTTGCTGGACAATGCCTCAGCCCTGTATTACTATAGATTCTAGCCTTAAATTTCCGGGAAGTGCGTATTTTGCCGATATAACATGATGACAAAACTGACCAAACGCCAAGCGGAAATACTGGCATTAATCGAAAATCAACTGTCCAAGAAGGGGTCTCCCCCGACACGGGCCGAAATTGCTCGGTTAATGGGTTTTCGCTCTCCAAATGCTGCCGAAGACCACTTGCGTGCCTTGGCCAAGAAAAAAGTAATCGAACTTATCCCAGGTACTTCTCGCGGGATACGTTTACTGCAACCCAGCGATAGCATCCCGTTAATCAAAGACATTAAGCGCTTTTCACATCTAACGGCCGATCGTTTACCGCAAGAGACGCAACTGAATGTATCCGCACTGGTACAAGAAGCTACCCTCAGCATTGCGATGCCAGACAACAGTCTTGCCTCCGAAGGCGTGCATGAGGGAGATATTTTATTGGTGCAACTCACCCAATCTCCTCCAGCAAACCGCATTTTGTTGCTTAAAAAGCAAGGGCAGTTTTATTTTGAGCGCATTTCTGCTAGTATGCTTACTTTAAATAGGCAAGCAGGCGCCCTCGCAGACCCTTCCATCGAAGGTTATGTGATTGGTAGCATCAGAACCTATTAATAACCTAAGCGTATTCTTCATTGACTGACTCAAGATAGGTTTATAACCATGCGTGTGATTGTTGGCATGTCCGGCGGGGTAGATTCCTCCGTTTCTGCATTGTTACTCAAACAACAAGGCTTTACTGTTGAAGGCCTGTTTATGAAAAATTGGGAAGAGGACGATACCGATAACTATTGTGCCGCTGCCCAAGATCGGCTTGATGCAGAAAAAGTCTGCGAAAAAATTGGGATCCCATTGCACACGGTTAATTTTGCTAGCGAATATTGGGACAAAGTATTTGCCCATTTCCTACAAGAATATCAAGCAGGTCGTACACCCAATCCCGATATTCTGTGTAATAAAGAAATTAAATTCAAAGCTTTTCTAGACTACGCCCACTATTTAAAAGCCGATGCCATTGCAACGGGTCATTATGCACGTAAAATCACCCATCAGGGTATCCACGGCTTATATAAGGCCTTGGACCCCGATAAAGACCAAAGCTACTTTTTGTATACACTGACCCAAAAACCCCTACAGCATACTCTTTTTCCGCTGGGAGAATTGAAGAAAATTGAAGTCCGCGCTCTGGCCAGTAGCCAAGGTTTAATTACTGCGCAAAAAAAAGACAGTACGGGGATCTGCTTTATCGGAGAAAGAAAATTTAAAACCTTCCTTAGCACCTATTTACCCGCACAACCCGGTGATATTGTGACCCCCGAAGGCAAGTGTCTAGGACAACACGATGGTTTAATGTACTACACCATTGGACAGAGACAAGGTATTGGTATTGGCGGACAAAGAACCGCTGTCAGTGGCGATCCGTGGTATGTGGTAGAAAAATGTTTAGATAGTAATGCATTGGTTGTGGCGCAAGGCACACACCATCCCCTGCTATATAAAAGTACGTTGATGGCTCAAGACTTAAGTTGGATTTCCCCTGAACCGCCCATGTTTCCGCTACAATGTGCTGCTAAAATTCGTTATAGACAAGCAGACCAACGCTGCACTGTATACGCGCTCGATAACCAGCTTTATCGCATCGAGTTTGATACGCCTCAACGCGCCATTACCCCAGGACAGGCCATCGTTTTTTATGACGCAGACCGATGTCTAGGTGGGGGAACAATTGTCTGCGACTAAAGTTCCCCCTGTTGGCAGTCCACTATCACATTTTAAATAATTCAGCGTGAGATCCAAGTCTAGCAAGCTGTAATAATTTTTCTGTTGACACTATTCGATAGATCAAAAGCCAGTCTCCTGACAGATGCAATTCCCTATAGCTACTCCAGTTATGAGACAAACTATGATCTCGAAATTTTTCAGGCAATGGCTTTTGTGCACATAACAGCTCTATCACTTTATGTAGCAAAATTAAGTCTTTCCCCTGCTTTTTCGCCTTTTTATAATCACGCTTAAACTGATTACTACGTTCGATTTGCAAGTAGTTAGTCATTTAAATCTTCAAACAAGGTCTTAACTGAATTAAATTTTTTGGATTTTCCTGTATTAAGCTCATTCATGGAAGCCAAGGTTATTTTATTTGGGATCTTCACTTCAAATGGCAGGCCTTTATTCAGGCAAATTTGCGTATAGAATAACCGAATAGCCTCGGCATTGCTCAGCCCTAGCTTTTTTAAAATGCGCTCTGCATTACTTTTGAGCGCGGGTTCTATGCGAGTATTTAACGTTTCTGTTTTGTGTTGGTTGGCATGCATACAAATTACCTCTGATATAAAGTATAACACGCGTTATACAAAATATCAAAAATTGAAGCGTAAGGTTCCGCCTTACACTACAGGCCTATTCAACCTTGAAGTGCAACTTTGAGCGGACTTGCACCTAAAAATACCCCCTTGGGTGTCCTATATCCTAGCACCTTACGGGGTAGGTTGTTCAATAAATAGCAAAGTGTGTACATACGAAAAGTATGTCTATACCTGTTTTTACGATAATAACTTAAGCATATCGATGTGCACGAATGGCGGGTAAAAAAACGTTTGGGTCGAGCTTCACGTCTTTGCGTCTTGGACGTGCTTTGTCTTTTGATTTTTTTTCACGCGGTGGCACAAACAGGGGTAAGGTAGCTGGGTTGTTTACATCTTCCTCAAGGTAAAAAAAAGGCACAGGACCCTTAACCATTTTGCGAGATGAGATACCAGTTGCTTGGTCTCTAAAGACGATATTTGCCCGTAGATGCGGTGCCAATTCTTGCACAATTGCCAGGGGCTCATCTTGAGACAATTGGGCTAATTTTTCACGTTGCCAAGCAATGCGCCCTTCTTCTCCCTGTTTTAACAAGAGTTGCTGGGCCTCTGCAACAGAAATTCGTTTAATGGCGCGCGTGTTAGCCCAAGTCCAAGCAATTTTTTCTGGTTTTTGCTTAAAACAGGGGATAATACGATAACACTGTTTCAGGTGTAGGCGTGAGAGCCCCATTTTTTGTAAATTTCTTGCAACAGCACTGGGCCGTTTATTTAAGAGGTCATCGAATGCTGCGTGAAAATCGACTGCTTGACGCAAAGAGCCATGTGCCTCTTTTAAGGCAATCATTTCTTTTTTAAACTGTTGTTTCGCGTGGTTCACTGCTTCGATTGCACCCAATGTGGATTCGGATGCAGCCACAATGCCAGGCCCGACTAAAATTTCTTTGGGTAACTGGGTATCCAGGTATTCGAATTGATGTAGATAAAGGCACACTTTTTCTCGCTCGGATAGTTGCGGAAAAAAGCCCAACTGCACAGGAGGAGAAAACCAGATCGGCAATGTTGCATCATGATGCACCACCTGATGATGCAGGGTCTGCATCGCAGTTTGTAAATCAGCAAACGCATCTAACACCGCCAGGGTGTGGCTGGATATTAAGTGGCCTTGTACTGACATGTTGCCCAGAAGTGTCTTACAGAGAATGAAAAATGTATACGTGATTATACGCTTATTAAAAAATTAAATCAACTAACTTCTTAAATCCATGCGATTTGTGCACAAATAAACTTCAAAATGATTTAAGAAGGCTCAGAAAGAACGTATCCAAAAATCTAATTCACCTCGTTATTTCAACATAAAAAAGTAAAATAACAAGGTAAATCACCTTTTTTACCATAAAATTTGCATGCATATCCTCTAATATGTCTCCATACACAACTCTTAAACCGACGGTACGGCGCGTAAAAAAAGAGTAGTCAGATGTAGTATGATGATAAGATGACCAAAAAAAGATGCCTTTACTTTTTAGCGGAGTGTTTAAAACAGCAATATGTCAACAACCGTAGGGACTAAAAATCATCATCGCGCGCGCCTATGGGCAACACTGATGCTCGGCTTTGCATCAGGATTGCCACTGGCTTTATCTGGTGAAACACTCAAAGCATGGTATGCTTCTGCTGGTGTCTCGCTGACGAGCATTGGTTTTTTGAGTTTAATTGGCATTCCTTACACTTTTAAGTTTTTACTCGCGCCTTTTCTAGACAGATATTGGTTACCAGGCGCCGATCGGCGTAAAAGTTGGATTGTTTGTTTTCAAGCCTTACTCTGTCTTACCCTATTGGGGATGAGTACTTGTGACCCCACGGCATCTGTCACAAAACTGGGCATATTGGCGGTGGCACTTGCCTTTTTTTCTGCCAGCCAAGACATTGTTGTCGATGCCTATAAGGTGGATTTACTCGACAAAAAAGAACAGGCCCTTGGCGCCGCTTTGGGCGTAAATGGCTATCGTATCGCCATGCTTGTCTCTGGTGGTCTGTGCTTGGTATTGGCGGGACAATATGATTGGGCAACCAGCTATCAGCTCATGGCGCTGTTGATGGGTGTCTTAAGTGTCAGCACTTACTTTGCACCCGCTACACCCATTGTTGAAGGTATTCCCAAGACACTCAAAGCCTGCCTTATCAACCCCTTTCAAGAATTTTTTAACAGAAAGCAGGCATTGATGGTACTCTGCTTTATTGTGCTTTACAAATTAGGAGACGCCTTTGCAGGAAGCTTAACCATTGCATTTTTGGTACGAGAAATCAAATTTGATTTAACCGTCTTGGGTTCAACAATTAAAGTGGTTGGTTTTTTGGCAACCATACTTGGCACCACGGCTGGTGCACTGCTGGTGAACCGAAAAGGGTGGTTTTGGTCTCTGTTTTGGTTCGGTATTTTGCAAGCCCTTGCCAATCTCAGTTACTGTTTATTGCTTTGGAAAGGGCCTGATTTATCTTTGGCTACTTGTTCCATTTTCCTGGATAATTTTTTTGGCGGCATGGGTACAGCCGCCTTCGCTGGCTGGCTTATCTCATTGTGTGACAAACGTTTTAGCGCTTTTCAGTATGCACTGTTGTCTTCTTTAAGCGCGATTGGTCGCGTCTTTATTGGGCCATTGGCCGGCATTATCACCGAACAATATGGATGGAAACTGTTTTTTGTGACTTCTCTGTGGATATCCATACCTGGCCTGATTTTATTGGCCTTGTTTCGTTATGCCTTGGTGCGTCATGGTAAAACACATTGGGCCTTGGCATCGGCCTAGAGGTAAAAAGACATGACAACAATGGTAACAACAGGCCAAATACACAAGCTAAGGGGCGTATACGAGACCCCTATTCACTATTACTGGAAAATTGGTGACACAGAGTATTTTATCAACGAGTGGATCGATAAGACCGTCTCCATTACCGGGCTACAACGGATTACCTGCCTTTACTGTCAACGTATCACGAAAAAGAGCTTTAACCAAGGCTATTGTTACCCTTGTTTTCAACGTCTGGCACGCTGTGACTTCTGTATTTTAAAACCTGAAAAATGTCATTATCATTTTAATACCTGCCGAGAGCCGGCGTGGGGTTTATCGCACTGTATGCAAACGCATGTCATTTATTTGGCCAATACTTCAGGCCTTAAAGTGGGTATCACACGCGCCAACCATATCCCAACACGCTGGATAGACCAAGGCGCTATTCAAGCCATTCCTTTCTTTAGTGTTGACACCCGATATGCTTCTGGATTGATTGAAGACAAAATGCGCACTTTTATCAGTGATAGAACCCAATGGCAACGGATGTTAAGCGTCAAGAACCCTGCCATTGATCTGGTATCAGAGCGCGAACGCTTATACCCCCTCGTTCTAGAAACAATTATCCCACTGAATCCCATTTATCTTAACGATACCACCCCCATCGATCTAAAATATCCCATTTTATCGATGCCAGAGAAGATACGCTCTGCGTCTTTAGACAAGATATTAACAGTAGAAGGACGTTTAGTGGGAATAAAAGGCCAATATTTGATTTTTGACACTGGACAAGTGATGAATATTCGGGCATTGGGTGGATATCATGCAGAAGTCAGGATAGGATAGACAAGCCAAGCGTCTTAAAAAAGCGCTTCATTGTCTTCAGGACTATCTAATAAAAATCCACCGACCTGCATATTCCATAGGGTAGCATAATGCCCTCCTAAAGCAATTAATGCGTCATGGGTGCCGTCTTCTACAACGCATCCCTTATCAAAAACCAAAATTCTATCCATATCAGATAATGTGGATAAACGGTGGGCAATGACAAGCGTGGTCCTATTTTTCATTAAATACTGCACACTTTCTTTTATTTTTTGCTCTGTAATGGAATCCAGTGCTGAGGTGGCTTCATCTAAAATCAGAATAGGGGCTTTCTTTAAAATTGCCCTGGCTATCGCAATGCGCTGACGTTGACCACCCGACAATTTAAGCCCTCGCTCACCAACCAAGGTACGATAGCCATGCTCAAGATGACCAATAAATTCATGACAGTGGGCAATATGCGATGCTTCGATGACAGCCTCATCGCTGGCTTGTAAATCACCATATCGAATATTTTCCAATAAACTGCGGTGAAATAAAATAGGCTCTTGTGGAATCATGGCAATTTGCGATCGCAAGCTGTCTTGCGTTACTGTGGCAATATTTTGGCCGTCAATTAAAATACGTCCACCATGTATATCGAAAAACCGCAAAATAAGGCTTGTAAAGGTTGTTTTTCCACTCCCAGATAACCCAACCAATCCTACTTTTTGCCCCCCTTCAATAACCAAAGATTTATCTCTAAAAATATTACGGCCTTTTGCATAGTAAAAAGTGACATGATCAAACTCAATTTTTCCTGCTGTTACGGTTAATTCAGTCGCATTTGGTATATCAACCACTTCTTGGGGCACATTAATGGTCTCTAAGGCTTGTTTACAGATACCCAATTCTTGAGAGTAGGTTAAAAAATGGCTGGATAAATACCATAAGCCCTGCATAATATAAATGGAAGACGTCCAAATAAAGGAAAAGTCTCCCGGTGTTACTGAGCCTTGTAGAAACTGCCAAATTAAAAAAAGAGTCACCGCAGTAAACAAAACAAAAATAGAAAATCCTTGAATCATCCTGAGTTTCAACATCAATAACTGTAATCGTCTGTCTTTTTGCAGACTGTCTGCGACAAATTGATTTAAGTGCTGACGCTCAAAACGACTGCGTGCAAACAATTTTGCATTCACAATATTGCTGACACTGTCTACAATTTTACCCATTGCAAGACTATTGGCTTCAGAAAAAACAGCCGCATACTGCAAGGTTTTTTTAGAAAATAACAGTAATGTGCCTAAAAACAAAGCAGCCCACACAATCAACATCACGGTAAACCAAGGATTTACCAATCCCATCATCAATGCCAAGATAATGGTGGATAAAAACTGTGAAAATAAGGGATCGACCGAATGCATTAAAATAGCATCGGTACTTTTTGCTAAATCCGAGATTTTGTTAGATAAATTACCTGAGAAATTTTTTTGAAAAAAACCATACCCATGCCCCTGCAAATAGGCAAAGGTCTGGTTAATCACATCTGCGCGCACTTTAGGCAAGGTTTGCAATTTAAAGTAATCGTACATTGCCCAGACCAAGTCAGTTAATTGATAAGTCAAAATAAAAAACAGCACTGGCCACATAATTTGCGCGATAAAGGGCGCAGCTTCTATGCTTTTACCTTGATATCCTGCCACCGCATCGATAATAATTTTCATCAACCAAGGATTTAAGGCCGTTAGCAATCCGATAATCAACATTGAAAATAGCATACCGGCAAACGTGTACCGATAGGGAGAGATCATCTGCCCAAAAAAACCCAATAAGCTTCGAGGAAACGCTTTTGCGCTCATGTTGGTACCAACTCAAATCCCTGCATATAAACCAATCCTTGATAGACCTCAGCTGTCTTTTGTGTTGCGATATTGACATTAGGCAACCAACTGCCTAAACATAAAAAACGAGGCAGTATGCGATGATTCGAACGGATCTCGTCTAAGGAAAAAAAGCGATGATACTGCACAATTCCACCGTGATCGGCCCACTCAGGGTTTAACTGACCTGTCATTTTTTCCGTTTCAAAATAAAAATGTACCCGATGAATCTTTGCTTGCACATCTTCACATTCTAGTACATGTCGCAATTTTCCCGTACGCACGGTCAAGCCGGTTTCTTCAAACACTTCTCTTTCTACACAGGCAGATAAACTTTCCCCTACCTCTAATTGGCCTCCTGGTAAATACCAATACTCGCCATCATTACTGACAAACAGCAATTGATCCTGCTCAACAATCAATCCCCTAGCAGCAATTTTTAAGGCACCAACCTGTTCAGGAACCCACATCTTATGCTACCGTTTTTTCTTGATTGATTTTCTGGGTTCAGGCTCATGAATAAACCAGCTCAATCCTGCGGATAAAAGCAAGCTAATGGGTAAAACCGATAAAGCCCAGCGATAGTTTTCGACCACGTTAGACAGTTGCGCCACGTCCACAGTCGGCTCACTCGGTCGCATAAAGTGCAACAACAAGCCGATAACGGGCTGCAGCAAGGCCCCTCCTAACATAACCAACATATTGGTAAAGGCAACTGCTGTGCCGTTCATTCGTTTAACACATAAATCACTTGCTACAGCAAAAGACAATATTTGAGCACTGGCAAATAAACCACAAGCAAAAAAGAAAATACTCATCCAAGAGTGACTGATTTCAGGCATGGTAATAATACCAAGACTCACGATACTCGATAAAAGAGAACCCAAGATTAATGGCAATTGTCTGCGATTTAGCGCCGCAGAAATTACCCCCCATAAAGGCCCACCAACTGCAAAACCCCAAAATAAGGTACCAGAACAAGTCGCAGCTGCCGCTTTTGTATACCCAACGGCCTCTAAATAAGGTACTGCCCATAATTCAGCAAAAGCAGAAATGGGCAAATACGTTAAACTACCAATCAATCCACTGAGCCAAACTTTTGGAGAAGTTAAAATACCGGTAAAAGAGTTTATTAATTTTTTACCTGATTTATGACGAATCGTCTTTGAGGCTTCTTCAGGGTCTTTCTCGACCAACACCAGTTTTGCTGGCTTATCTCGCAACATAAACCATAGCAACGCCGTGAGTCCCACGCCAAACCAAGCAATTTTTCGTAAACCCAATTGCCAGCCATCCGTCTGCACCAGCCAACCGATAAAGGTTAGCCCTGAATACCCACCAATCATGCCAAGGGCTGTACAAATTCCTGCAGAGATACCAAAATATTTTTTTGGAAACCAGATACTCGAAATTTTTAGCACACCGACATAGGCAAAAGCCGATCCAAACCCCATCAAAAATCTGCCCAATTGTGCCATCCAAAAACTGTCTGTACCACAAAATAAAAAAGTGCCCCCAACGCAAATGGCACAGGCTAGGGTTAAAACCGTACGTACACTATAGCGATCGAAAATTACCCCAACAGGGATTTGCATAACGACATAGGCGTAGTAATAACAGGCTGCCAAATGACCCAACATAGGATCGCTGATGTTGAAAAACGATTTGAGCTCTGCGCTCATGACAGTGGGCGCAACGCGCAACCAATATTCGTAAAAATAGTATAAGGCTGCCAAACCAAACATCAAGAATCCCATCACAGAAACTCGAGTACCTGTCGATTTTATTTTTTTATGCGACATTTTTTTTGCTTTCATCAAAAATCCTTAAAGCTTGATATTTTTTAATCGTGAGAAAAGTGCCTTGTTAAACAAGACAGCACAAAACGGCATATACCTTGTTTGGCTTATGAACCACGCTTTTCGTATGCGGATTATTTTTTTGGTCATTCTGTCATGTTGCCTGTCTTTATACCATTAAGTCAAACAACATTTGTTTCAAAGATTATGTTAGCTTACTTTATTTATTGTCCAAAAACGGCTAAAAATCCTGAATAAAGCTTTAGATATTGCTGAAAAACAGTAAGCTTGGTCGGGACGGCAGGATTTGAACCTGCGACCACATGCACCCCATGCATGTACGCTACCAGGCTGCGCTACGCCCCGAATATGATTTATTTTTCTTATGCCATTGGCTGTGAGATCCGCTTTTTTAAGGTAGGACCTGGACGAAAGGTTACCACACGTCTGGCCGTAATGGGAACCCCTTTTTGGGTTTTTGGATCTCTTCCAGGTCTTTCTTTTTTATCTCTGACTTTAAAACAACCCAAACCAGTTATTTTTACCGATTCTCCCTGCTGTAAATGGCTCGATATTCCTTGTACAAACAATTCTACCACGGCCTTGGCTTGAACACGCTCTAATCCTGGCTTTTTCAATAAGTGCTGTATTAAATCCGCTTTTGTAATCGTTACATCGCTCGTGTCTTCCATGAACTTGCTGTCCTTTCAGTCTAACTGGCAAACGCTTATTGTCTTAATTGTATACCATAGACTTTATTTAGCTTGTCGAGCACTGCCGTAATCACTGTATTGACTTCTGCATCCACCAAGGTTTTATCTGGCAATTGAAAGGTCAACTTTATACCCAGACTTTTATGATTTTCTAGTGGTATGCCTTTACCTTGATAGACATCAAAAATGGTTTGCTGAAAAATCCAGGGCGATGTCACAACAGAAGCAATCACTCCTTCTACTTGTTGCGCCGTAACGGCATTTGGCACCAATAGGGCTAAATCTCGCGTCACTGTTGGAAATCGTGAAAATGACTTGAACGTGACGGATTGAGGCGCAGGAATATGCTCTATATCAAATAACTCTAAGGCATAAACAGTGCCTTGTAGCTCAAGCTGAGCCTGTAGCGCTGGATGTAACGCACCCAATACCCCTATTTTTTGCTTGTCTAGCAGGATGTCTGCCGATTCTCCTGGGTGAAATGCTGGATGCGAGGTTGTCACAAAATCCAATCCAAGGTTGTTTCCAAACAAACAGCGACACAAGGCTTGGCATTCAGCTTTTAAGGCAAAAAAATCGTAAGACAATGCTGGCTTAGACAAGCCCCAATTCGCACTCAGCATGTCTCCTGTCGCGACTAAGGCGACCGCTTTTGGCTGATCGACTCGCTCAACAACAGACTCGCCGGAAAAACAACGCCCTATTTCAAAAAAAGTACCGCCAGGAGCAATATTGCGCTGATGGTGTTTTAAAGTCGTTAACAAACCAGGTAAGAGGCTGCTTCGCATCACCGCCATTTCAGACGAAATAGGGTTGAGTAAAACCAATGTCGGATCTGTTTTTGTAAAGGCTTTTGACAAAACCGGATCGATAAAGCTATAGGTAATGGCTTCTTGATACCCTCTTGTGCTGAGCCAAGCGCTTAACTGTCTTTCTCGTTGGAGAGCCAAGAGAGGTGTTGTTGGATTCAAAGTCACAGAAGGCATCACAGCACGTATTGTCTCTAAGCCTTTTAAGCGCGCCAGCTCCTCCACCAAATCAACCGCTAAAGTCACATCTCCTCGATAACTGGGTACCTTGATATCCCAAATCGTTTGATTTGTGCGCGTGACGTTAAAGCCCAAACGAGTCAACAAAGCCTCTTGCGTCTCTAAAGGATAATCAACCCCTAAATTATCAAAACAAGCAGACACCGGAAACGTAATATGCACTGGCTGAGGACAGCTTAACTCAGATTGTACACGCAGTGTTTGCACAACCATGCCACCCGTAATGTCTTGGATCAATTGAATCGCACGATCTAAAGCCATTCCAACGGCATTTGGGTCTACCCCACGCTCAAAACGCTGGGCTGCATCTGTGCGTAAATGATAAGCACGTGCTGCTAAGCGAATGGCTATGGGATTAAAATAAGCGCTCTCTATCACAACATCGGTTGTACGATCGGTTACCGAACTGCTGAGTCCGCCCATGATGCCCGCAATCGCTTGCGGCCCTTTTTCATCCGCAATAACCACCGTTTGAGACGTTAAAGATACAGTTACCCCATCTAAGGTTGCTAATGTTTCTCCTGCACGCGCATGACGTACTTGTAAGGCACCAGACAAACAGTGGCGATCGAAGGCATGCATGGGTTGACCCAGTTCTAGCATCACATAATTTAGGATATCCACAATCGGTAAATGTGTGCGAATACCTGATTTTCTTAGGCGTTCAGCCATCCAAAGCGGCGTTTTAGAAACAGGATTAATGCCTTTTAAAACGACGGCTTGATATAAAGGGCAGTCTTTTTCTACCGCTTGATCTACAACCACGGCTAAGGGCTTATCCAGTTGTGTCTTTACGGCAGCAGGGTATTGCATTTTAAAGGGGGGAACATAAGGCATATCAAAGCGTGCCGACAATTCGCGCACCACCCCAAGCACGCCCAAACAATCCCCTCTGTTAGCTGGCGTTTTTAAGGTGTAAATCGAATCCTGACTGTCTGCCTCATCGCGGCGACAATCGTCTACCTCTAATCCTAAATCGGTTAAGGTTTTAACCAACTGTTCCGTAGATAGGTTTTTTGCTTCAGGAAGCCACTCCCTCAGCCACTGCTCACTTACTTGCATTAAAATTGTTCCAAAAATCGCAGATCGTTTTCAAAAAATAAACGTAAGTCAGGAATACCGTGTCGTAACATGGCCAAACGCTCTACACCCATACCAAACGCCAAGCCACGATGTGTTTTTGAATCGATGCCTGCTTCTTCAAGTACTTTTGGATGCATCATGCCACAGCCCAAGACTTCCAACCAACCCGTTTCCTTGCATACGCGACAACCTTTACCTGCGCACATAACGCATTGAATGTCTACTTCGGCAGAAGGTTCTGTAAAAGGAAAATAAGAAGATCTCAATCGAACAGACAATTTGCGTTCAAAAAAAGCGCTCAAAAATGATTCTAATATACCTTTTAAATGTCCCATGTGAAGGTGGGTATCAATCATCATACCCTCTATTTGATGAAACATTGGCGTATGTGTCATATCAGAATCACAACGATAAACACGCCCAGTAGACAGCATGCGACAAGGCGGTTTATATTCTTTTAAATAGCGAATTTGTAC
>JBEAUL010000074.1:0-6075 GCA_041161475.1 Pseudomonadota bacterium
ATTATAAACAGTAGCTTACGCCACGCCTAAGTCATGGTATTCTAGACTACTTTTAGGCCATTGGGAAGAGACTACATGCGAATTTTGGGAATTGAGACCTCTTGCGATGAGACCGGGGTTGCTATTTATGATGCCAAAGCAGGCTTGATGGGCCATTTATTGCACAGTCAGGTCGCTTTGCATCGCCCTTATGGGGGGGTGGTGCCTGAGCTTGCCTCTCGTGACCATGCGCAAAGAATTACCCCATTGTTGGCTGCTTTGTTACAGACGACCGCTGTCGATCCAGAAACCATCTCTGCTATTGCTTATACCGCTGGCCCAGGCTTGATTGGTGCTTTGTTGGTGGGCGGTACCTTTTCCCATGCCTTGGGCATGGCTTGGCAAGTCCCCGTTATTCCAGTGCATCATCTTGAAGGCCATTTATTGGCGCCATTCTTAGAGGAAGAAAAGCCGAGCTTTCCGTTTACTGCTCTACTGGTTTCAGGAGGGCATACCATGCTGATTGCAGTCGAGGGTGTTGGTCAGTATACCTTGTTAGGGGAGTCGGTTGATGATGCGGCAGGGGAAGCCTTTGATAAGACAGGCAAACTGCTGGGGCTAGGGTATCCTGCAGGAGCTGCTTTGTCTGCTTTGGCAAGGCAAGGAGATCCAACCCGTTTTCGTTTTCCCAGACCCATGACCGATCGACCTGGTGTAGATTTTAGTTTTAGTGGTCTTAAAACCTTTGCATGGCACACCTGGGAAAAAACAGAAAAAACAGCACAAGATAAGGCAGATATCGCCGCAGCATTTGAGCTGGCAGTGACCGAAACCTTGGCGATAAAATGTCGACGCGCGTTGCATATGACAAAACATAAGCAACTTGTCGTTTCTGGTGGCGTGAGTGCAAATACGGCATTAAGACAGCGCTTATTTTTGTTAATGTCGGAAGTAGGTGGCTCCGTATTTTTTCCGCGTCCAGCGTTTTGTACGGACAACGGTGCCATGATTGCCTATGCAGGTTATCTGCATGCAGAGAGGGGCAATCATAGCCTTGTACCCGAATCACTGCGCATAGACGTGAAGGCGCGTTGGCCGTTGGCTTAACTTTTTACCAATATCTATATAGCAATACACCCGATTGTTTATATTCATAAAAACAATCGGGTGATAACAATGTTGTAGAGAAAAAACTACTGCGTGTCTAAAATAGGATGTATTAGATCAGTCATTAAGGATTTAGGAATAAAGGGATGCTTAAAAAAGCGATTTGTTTTTTCGTATGGTTATTTATTTTTTTTAATAATGCCGTTTGGGCAGAGGTTAAAAAAATTGTATTATGTACGGATAATAATTTTTGGTATCCTTTTACCTATCTTAAAAATGATATAGTCCAGGGCTTGCATATTGATATTGTTAATCAAGCTTTGATTATGCAAGATTATGTTGCAGAATACAAGCCGATGCCCTGGGCTACTTGCCAAGACGCGGCGCGGTTTGGGGCAGTCGATGGTATTGCCACGATTTCTTACGATCCCTCTCGAGAAACCTACCTTTTTTTCCCCGAAAAATCCGATAATACGGCTAAAAAGTCACCTTGGCGTGTTTCTCAAGCGGATTATTTTGTGGTGACTATTCGTGAAAATACAAAGTATTTATCTCATCAAAATCCAACATTTAGACATGTGCCAGCCCCTATTCGCTTACTGTCTAGTTATGCATTGGTCAATGATTTTCAGCAACAAGACATTTATGTCGAACAATTTATGGAAAATCAGGAACGTTATGATAAACTAGTGTCAGAACGCAGTGGCTCTGTTATCGATTTGGCTGAAACGGCGTTTTACTATTCGAATAAAAAACAATATCAAAATCAACTATTTATTCACCCAAAACCCATTGATTCTAAATCTTATTATCTGGCTTTTTCAAAAAAAGGCAGGGTTTCTCTCGAAGATGCAAGGGAAATATGGAAATCTATTGTGCAAGTTCGAACAGATAAATCTGTTTTGCCTGAATGGCTTGATAAATATTAGCGATTATTTTTGTAAATTTTTAATTAATGTTTGTAAATTGACCCGTTGACGCTTTTTGCGTAATCGATTGGCATGCACGATTGCCATTAAATCATGCAATGCCGTGTCAAAGTCATCATTACAAATTAAATAGTCGAACTCTAGCCAATGTGATATTTCGTGACGGGCTTCTTTTAATCGGTTTTTGATATCCGCTGGTTCATCGCGATGACGGCCTTTTAAGCGTTCACTCAATACTTTTGTGCTAGGAGGTAAAATAAAAATACTGATTGCGGTGGGTAATATGGCACAAATTTGTTGTGCGCCTTGCCAGTCAATTTCTAAGATAACGTCTTTTCCTTCACTTAAGGCACCTTCGACCCATGTTCGAGATGTACCATAATAGTGGCCAAATACTTCTGCATGTTCCAGAAAGATATTTCTATTCAGTAAATCTTGAAATGTGGCTTCTTCTACAAAATGATAATCTATGCCATTCTTTTCGTTTGGACGACAAGAGCGGGTAGTGTGTGAGATAGAAATATCTAAATTTGATATGTTTTTAACCAACGCACGCACAAGACTGGTTTTTCCCGCGCCAGAGGGTGCTGAAATAATAAATAAATCGCCTATACTACGGTGCTCTGTTTTAATGGTTTTATCCTCCTACGAATCGGCTGGTGACGAAGCCAGTCGTGATTTTATTATTTTAGGGATAATAAAAGTAATATAGTTGAAAATCCCTAATAAAGACAAGATAAAAATGGCTGAAGATAAGGGAAGCAATTGTCCTTTTTCAAGACCAGAAAGACAGTAAACACTGCATAAAGAAACGATTAACTGTGTGACGCCGACTAAAGAGGCTGCGATGCTGGTTAATCGGCTGGGTACCGATGTTAAAGCGGCTGCGTTGCCGCAAGGAATTAAAAAGCCATTTGAAAAAGTAATCATTGACATAGATAAAAAGATTGCCGCAGGGTGACTGACTGCGAGCAATCCTAACCCAACCATCAGCAAACTGCCTACTAGCATGATTTGTAAACCGAGCTTTATTAAGTTATCCACAGAATAACGAAGCAGTAGTTTTTTGGTCACTAAATTCCCTGCAACATAGGCCAAAGACAAAGGCAAGTAAAAATGACCAATTTCTAAAGAAGAAAAGCCCATTTGGTGAAAAACGAAAGGGGATTCTGCCGTATACGTTCTAAAAGCTGCAAAAGCCATCGCAACAATCAAGGTATATCCCCAAAAAATTTTATTTTTCAGTACCAATGATATGAGCGAAGATTGCGTATTGTCGGTTAAGGTTTCCATTGGACGCACATGGGCAGTTGGTTTGTCATGTAATAAACGAGTAACAAACATGAGCACCAGTATGCCGTAACATGCGGTAAATAGAAAAATATACCGCCACCCAAGATAGGTCTCTAAAACCCCGCCAATAAAAGGAGCAATTGCGGGAGACAAGCCTGCGATAGGGAAAATAATGGATAAAATTTGCGCAACCTGTTGTTTGTTATAACGTGCCGCCACGATAGAGCGATAAATCACGGAACAGACGCTCGCGCCAAAGGCTTGAAAAAATCTACAAAGAAGCAAAGTATTTAGTGTATTTGCTGTGGCGCAAGTAAAAGAAGCCGTGATAAAAACGAGTAAACTGCCAATCGCAACGTGGCGAACATCGAGACGATTAAGGAATAGTCCAAAAAAAGATTGCCCAAGACAAATACCCAGTAAATAGAGGGTGAATGTTGCTTGAATTTCCTGTCTTGCAACACCAAAGGTCTCTCCCATGCTGGGCATCGCTGAAATATGAATATCTGAAGACAATAGGGCAACTGTCCCCATTAAAGTCATGAGTATCATAAATTGTAACGGAACTTTTTTTGGTGTCTCAGCCATATATTTTTTAGCCTCTGAGGATGCTTTTATCTTTAAAACAGATGTTCGGGTAACCAACCGTCGTCATCGTAATCGTAGTAATTGCTGTGTTCACGCATGTCTTCGTTTACATACGCCTCTTCATCTGCCAGATAGGAGGAGCGCCCCGTGCTCTGGGCAGGCAATTGATTTTCTACAAACAATTCATAAATGGCGTCTACTTGGCCATCATGTGCTAATAAACCAGAGTAGGGGTCGATTCTTGCGGTGACAATGCCCTCTGGCTGCGGTGGCACATGCTCTGGTTTGTCTTTGAGTACTTTTTCCATAAAGTACATCCACATCGGCAGGGCTGCTTGTGCACCATATTCACCTAAGGTTTTAGGTTCATCAAACCCAACCCAAGCCGTTGCCACGATATCACGATTAAACCCTGAATACCAGGCATCCAGTTTATCGTTGGTTGTTCCTGTTTTGCCGGCTAAATCTTGTCTGCCTAGGCTTAAGGCACGCCGTGCTGTTCCTGTTTGTACCACATCCTGTAGAACAGATGACATAAGATAGGCGACCTGTGGACTTAATACCGGATTTTTTTCTGGTGGGGGGGCTTGATACATGAGTCTGCCCTGGTAATCTCGCACTACGTCAATAAAGTAGGGTTTTACGGCATATCCGCCGTTTGCAAAAACACAATAGCCTGCTGCCAACTCTAACGGTGTAACGCTTGCTGTACCAAGTGCCAGTGACAGAAAAGGAGGAAATTTTTCTGTATTAAACCCTACTTTTTTAGAAAATTCGATTAATTTGGGTACGCCAATCGCTTGTAGTAAACGAACTGCAACCACGTTTTGTGATTTTGTTAAGCTGGGTCTTAAACGCATTGGCCCATTAAATTTATGGGAATGGTTTTGTGGACGCCATTGTGCCCCACTGACCGGATCAACATACACAAATGGGGCATCGTTAATTAAACTAGAGAGCGTAAATCCTTCGGATAAGGCAGTCGCATAGATAAAGGGTTTAAAGCTAGAGCCTGGTTGTCTTTCGGCTTGCGTTGCCCTGTTAAAGTTACTGTGGTAGTAGTCAAAGCCACCCCCTACGCTGGTAATAGCACCCGTATCTGGATTCAGCGATACTAAGGCTGCAGAGGCTTTAGGTACTTGGCCTAAACGCCAGGTTTTATCTTCTTGAGGATAGACATAGATAACGTGACCAATATTGGCTACTTCGGCGGGTTTACGTGCACCAGGACGTGCCCATTGCAACTGCTTAAAAGGGACTTCAACATATTGGCCAGTGGTTGTTAGTACAGTAATTTTTTCGGCATCCGTTTCGGTGACGACGCCAGGCACAAAGTCGGCATAGCGTGGAATTGTACGCAGTTTAGCGAGCCATTCTGGCAAGGGTAGCGGTGCTTTATTTGGTGGAACCGTCCATTTTGCGATATGCCCCCTGTAGCCATGTCGCTGGTCGTATTCCATCAACCCACGGCGTAAGGCTTCGTTTGCAGCCCGTTGGTGCTCACTGTTAATGGTTGTATAGACAACCAAACCCAAGGTATAAGCGTCTTCGCCATATTGTTCATAGAGGGATTGTCTTACCATTTCGGCAACATAAGGCGCGTCTAATTCGACGGGATGCTGATGATATTTTGCCGAAATTGGCTGATTAACCGCTTCGTCGTACTGCTCTTGACTGATATATTCGTAATTGAGCATTCGGTCGAGTACGTGTTTACGTCGCTTAAGGGCTGCTTCTGGATCGTTTAGTGGGTTAATGCGGGTGGGCGCTTGGGGTAGCCCGGCAATCATGGCCATTTGTGCAAGTGTTAATTTGTCTACCGTTGTGCCGTAGTACACTTCTGCAGCAGATTGTACCCCGTATGCACGTTTGCCAAAATACACTTTGTTTAGGTATAACCCAAGGATTTCATCTTTTGTAAGTTCTTGCTCAATTTTTAATGCCAATAAAATTTCATTTAATTTTCTAATTAAATTTTTCTCACGGGTTAAAAAAAAGTTTCGCGCAACCTGCATTGTAATCGTGCTACCCCCTTGTTCTCGTGTACCTCGCGTGAGTAGAAAGTAAGCAGCTCGTGCAATGCCACGTAAATCAACCCCATAGTGATCGTAGAATCTTCGGTCTTCTGTGGCCAGTATTGCGTGGACGAGGTTGGGGGGCACTTGGCTTAGTGCAATAG
>JBEAUL010000082.1:0-6128 GCA_041161475.1 Pseudomonadota bacterium
TGTTTTCATTGCGTTCCAAATAATTATCTACAAAAAAAAAGCGACTCTAACAATAACGGCATGTTTAAAGAAACGCCTTGTTGCACGCTTTGTATTGTCTCATACACACGGTCAATCCATGACCACACATTCATACTCAATTGTTCAGAAATTTTTGCTAATAAATCTCTGTCTCTGGGCAACAAATCCGCACAAGGAAAGGTCTCTTTACTTATACCTATAGCAGCGATGATATAACCCATCTTTAAGAAAAAGTATAGCAGTTCTTTGACTTCCATTGACTTTGAAAGAAAGTCAGCTACTTTACATAATTTCTCGGGTCTTTCCAAGGCCTCCTGACAATGCGCTAACAAGGTCGCATCAACGGGGGTCCAAGTACAGGCATGCATTGTTTTCCCGGTAACGGCAGTTGGTAACCGTAACTGAAAACAACGACTTCTAATGGTATCTAAGAGTAAACTGGGGTGAGCCGTCACCAGCAATATTAAAACGGATTCAGCCAAGGGCTCTTCTAGGGTTTTTAAAAAAGCATTTGCCGCAGCGAGTGTTAACGCCTCTGCTGACCAAATGACGATAACACGAGCAGAGGCTTGCTGAGCAGTGAGGGATAAAAATTGGATCGCTGAACGTATTTGTTCAATTGAAATGCGACCTCCAGATGCTTCTTTGGATATCGATAAATAATCCGGATGATGCCCTTCTGAAAAACAACGACAACCAAAACAATTTCCGCAAGCAACCGCGTAATTTGGCTTCTCTGGCGTACCCACACAATGTGTACAAAAGTGGTGCGCGACCCAGGCCAAAGTCCAGTTACTTGTGGCTTTTTCATCTCCCACCACAATATACTTACCTCTCAGCGGAGTAACTAAGTACGGTTTCGGCAATAGCCCATCTACAGACATATTGTTTTGATAATATTGTGATGAATTACATCAATAGACTGTGTCGCATCTATGACGCAATATTGTTCAGGGAGCTGATTGGCACGGTCTACATATGCCTGTCTAACACGCTCGAAAAAATCCAGTTTTTCTTGTTCAATTCGGTCTAAATGCCCGCGCTGCTTAGCGCGATCTAACCCCACATGAGGAGGCGCATCTAAGATAATGGTATAATTTGGCCTAAATGTTTTTTGAACCAATTGCTCTAACTGCTGAATAATCGCAGTATCAAGTCCTCGACCGGCTCCCTGGTAAGCATACGTTGAATCTGTAAAACGGTCACATAGCACATAAGTACCCGCTCTTAAGGCCGGGTATATGATTTCGGTAAGATGCTGGGCTCTGGCAGCAAACATCATCAAAATCTCAGTCATGTAACTCATGTTTTGATATTGATTACTGAGTAATAATGCTCTGATTTCATTTCCCAGCGCAGTGCCACCCGGCTCTCTCGTGACCAAAATAGGGATATGCTTGTTTTTTAAGTAATCGGCCAACAAGTTTAATTGCGTGGTTTTACCCACGCCCTCAATCCCTTCAAAGGTAATAAACTTACCTTTGTATGGCTCTAAACCGTCTTTTTTGTCAGATACTGTGTTCATGCAAATAATGATAACATTATGTTAACAATGCTAACAATGCTAACATGACGATAAATTCTTATTTAAAAAAAACGCTCAAAAAATCCGCAGTCATGGTCAAACAAAAATTGCTTCTATTATTTTTACTTGACCATTGTTTTTCGGTAACGACTGACGGCTTGATTGTGCTCTGACAAGGTTTTAGAAAAATAATGCCCCTTATCCCCTTGTCCTGATGCGACAAAATATAAGGCATCCGTTTCCGCGGGATGCATAACGGCTTTTATCGCCCGTTCACCAGGAATACAAATGGGGGTTGGTGGTAAACCAAGATGGAGGTAGGTATTGTACGGGGTCGGTGTTTTTAAATCCTCTTTTGTTAATGGTCTATCCATACCATCACCTAAACCATAAACCACTGTTGGGTCAGCTTGTAATAACATGTTTTTACGCAAACGATTAAAATAAACACCCGCAATTTTCTCATACTCGTCTGATTTGGCTGTTTCTTTTTCCACAATAGAAGCCAAAATTAAGGCCTCATAAGGGCTTGCTAAGGTACAACGTGGACTGCGATTAACCCACGCTTGCAGAAGTTTTTTATCCATCGTTAATCGAATTCGATTTAACAGATCTATGTCTTTTGTTGGTTTACTAAAGTAATAAGTATCTGGAAAAAACAATCCCTCTGGATGCTTGGGGACATCGCCAGCAATTTGTTGCGACAAAAGATGCATCATATTATCGACACGTAATTCTGGCGTGTGTTCCAGTGAAGTATCTTTTTGTAATGCGGTCAACAATTGATAGACAGTCCATCCTTCAACCAACAAAAATGGACGTTGTACCACCCTTCCCATGACCATGTCTTCTAATAATGCCATAGGGGTTGTTACGCCTTGGACAATACGATATTCTCCTGCCTGTAGCTTAGATTCAACGCCTTGCCAACGAATCAAGAGCATAAATATATTCGAATTGATAGGGATATTTTCTTTCTCTAGTTTTTTTAAAATCCCTGATAAAGAGCTACCGGGCGAAATTTCAAAAAATTGTTCTGCTTGGGCAATTTGAATAGGCAAGAAAAGGGTTTGATAACCTTGAATAACTTGAATAGCAACCCAAGCAATGCCTATAAAAGCACCCAAAAAAAACACTGTTTTGAATTTTTTCAACATGTAATCATCTCACTTTCACACCCTATCCATATCATAGACCAGGATGACAAATCGTGTATGATGCTTCTTGGAGTTGCTTTTACAACGCGTTGATTACACTTTTTTGAATACCAAGGTAGCGTTTGTACCACCAAATCCAAAAGAATTTGACATCGCAATATTAACGGCTGTTTTTCTGGCCACATTAGGAACATAATCTAAGTCACAGCCTTCACCAGGCTCTACTAAGTTAATGGTGGGCGCAATCACTTGGTCGCGTAAAGTCAGTACACAAAAAATAGCCTCAATAGCGCCAGCAGCACCCAGTAAATGTCCCGTCATAGACTTGGTTGAGCTGATTGCTGTTTTGTATGCATGATCTCCCAATGCTGTCTTCATGGCATTGGTCTCTTCTAAATCACCCACTGGTGTTGAAGTACCATGTGCGTTCACGTAATCTACGTCTGAAGGATTAATACCCGCATTTTCCATTGCCAGAGACATCGATTGTGCGGCCCCTCCATTACCTGGACGTGTGATATGAAAAGCGTCTGCACTCATCCCAAAACCGATACATTCTGCTAAAATAGGTGCGCCACGTTTTTTAGCATGCTCATATTCTTCTAACACCAACACACCAGCACCGTCTCCCAACACAAAACCATCTCTGTCTTTATCCCAAGGCCGACTTGCCAATTCTGGTGCATCATTTCGTGTAGACAAGGCACGTGCCGAAGCAAACCCAGACATCCCCAAAGGGGTGCTCGCATATTCAGAGCCTCCGACCAACATCACATCGGCTTCTCCATACTGGATCATACGGGCACCCATGCCGATATTATGTGTTCCGGTCGTACAAGCGGTTGAAATGGCAATATTAGGACCCTTCAAGCCGTACAAAATAGAAAGATGCCCGGCAATCATATTCACTATCGTACTGGGAATAAAAAAAGGTGAAATACGTTTCGGGCCGGATTTTTCTAAGGTTTGTTGGCCTTCTTCAATCGTGTGAATACCACCAATACCTGACCCAATCGCAACACCCATGCGACGCAAGTCCAATCCAGTATCCGAAATCGGATCTAGTCCAGCTGCACGCATGGCCTGTATTCCGGCAGCGATACCATATTGTATAAAAGTATCGCACTTCCGAGCCTCTTTAATGGGCATATATTCAGAAACATCAAAATCGGTTACTAAACCGGCAAAGCGCACAGAAAAATCTTTGGTATCGAATCGTTCGATTAATCTGATACCACTTTTTCCTTCTAAGGCTCTCTTCCAAATATCGGGTAAGGTATTGCCCAACGGGCATACAGAACCCATCCCAGTAACCACCACTCGACGTTTCGACATTGCTGATGCTTCCTTTTATTTAATCAGGATTAACCTTCTTGAACGGTGCTTTTAGAACCGATATAGTCCAACACATCTTTAACAGTCAGCAATTTTTGTGCTTCTTCGTCTGGAATATCTGTGCTGAAATGTTCTTCTAAAGCCATAACCAATTCTACGGTATCTAAAGAATCCGCACCCAAATCTTCTCCAAAAGAAGCGCTGGGGACAATACGGGATTCATCAACACCCAATTGCTCTGCAATAATTTTTTTGACTTGTTCTTCAACTTTACTGCTCATGTTTTATTTACTCCTCTGATAAAAAAATTGATAGAAATGGGGTTAAGCCATGTACATGCCACCATTAACATGCAAGGTTTCTCCCGTAATATATCCAGCCGATTCTGAGGCCAAAAAAGCCACCGCGGCAGCCACATCTTCAGGCGTACCCATACGACCGGCGGCAATTTGTTGCATCCACTTGTCTTTTTGATCCGCAGACAATACCTGGGTCATGTCTGTTTCAATCAATCCAGGAGATACCACATTAACGGTAATGCCCCGGGTGCCAATCTCTCTGGCAAGCGACTTGCTTAAACCAATTAACCCTGCTTTAGCCGCTGCATAATTGGCTTGACCTGGATTCCCAGTCGAACCGACAACAGATCCAATATTGATAATACGTCCCCATCGTGCTTTTAGCATTGCTTTGATACACAACTGAATCATGCGATAAGCACCAGTGAGATTGGTTTCAATAATATTTTCCCAATCATTCAACTTCATGCGGATAAATAAGTTATCTGCGGCCACACCCGCATTATTCACTAAAATATTCGGATGACCAAATTCACGACAAACTGAATCTAGGGTTGTTTCTAACGTTTCTTGAGGGTCAGTAATATTCAGCACAATACCTGTACCACGAATACCATTGCTATGCAACATTTCCGTGATCTGATCTGCCTTATCTGCACGCGTTGAGGTGCCAATGACAGTAACCCCTTGCTTACCTAAGGTTAATGCGATCACTTTTCCAATACCACGACTGGCACCTGTGACCAACGCAATTTTTTCTGAGGGTATCACAGACAAGTTTCCTCCCGACAATCGTTTAATGAGATACTTTCTATTGATGGCACAATACGTTTGATCAAACCACACAACACTCGCCCAGGACCACATTCAATAATGCGTTCTATTCCTAGCGTTTCCATCAGTTGAATCGTTTCAACCCAACGCACTGGACGGACTAACTGATTAATTAAGGCATCTTGTATGGCTTCTTTGGTTTGATGAAAAGCCAAATCAACATTATGCAATACTGGAATGTTAGGCACATTAAATGTGGTTTCCCTAAGTTGCTGAGCCAAACGCAAACTGGCAGGCGCCATTAAGGCACAATGTGAAGGAACGCTTACTGGTAATAACAGGGTTTTTCTGGCACCCATGGCTTTGGCACGGTCCATGGCACGTTCAACGGCTTGCGTTTCGCCGGCAATCACAACCTGACCTTTTGAGTTATAATTGGCCGCAGAAACGATATCGCCTTCAGAGGCTTCGCGACAAGCGACTTGCACTTGCTCATCCGTCAGACCTAAAATAGCGGCCATTGCCCCCTTACCCTGCGGTACTGCTTCTTGCATAAAGCGCCCACGGTTTGAAACAATTTTTATGGCTTCTTTAAAATCTAAGGAATTGGCACAAACCAGCGCAGTGTACTCCCCTAAGCTGTGGCCCGCCATGACCAACGGACGTTGGTTAGGATATTTTTCACACCAAAAACGCCAAAAAGCGACTCCTGCAGCCAAAAGAGCCGGTTGCGTATACTGTGTTTGATTCAACTGTTCTTCTGGCCCTTCTTGGGTTAACTGCCATAAATCGTACCCTAACACAGAAGA
Source organism: Pseudomonadota bacterium (assembly GCA_041161475.1). Taxonomy (GTDB): domain Bacteria; phylum Pseudomonadota; class Gammaproteobacteria; order UBA6186; family Azoamicaceae; genus JBEAUL01. The sequence continues at coordinate 5,921 of JBEAUL010000082.1, forward strand.
CGCTTCTGCAAAACATGACTTTACTATGGGTGTTTTTTCAGCAAGATCGGCTAGCATACCCAAAGACTGAGAACCCTGTCCAGGAAAAACAAAAGCCATTTTTTTTATAGTATCTTCTTTCATTTTATTTTCCTATTACATCCTTAAAATTGAATTAATGCAGTGCCCCAAGTGACACCGCCCCCAATGGCTTCTAATAACACGCGAT